>JBCDGJ010000179.1:0-10306 GCA_038757945.1 Pseudomonadota bacterium | reverse complement strand
CGCAGGAATGCCCGACTACTGATTCTGTTCCTGCCGCGCTTTCACCTTGAGCAGCAGGTCGAGCATCTGTACGAACCCCGTGTTCCCCGGCTCTGCGGGCGCGCCCGCTTCAAGCGCGGCCTTCAGCAGATACTCACAGGCCGGCAATACCGGTTCCGCAAGCCGCTCCGAATCGCGCCGTCGCGGCAGCAGCGCGCCGGCCACGAGGCGCAGCTGCCGTGGCCGCGGCACAACGCTCCTGACTGTTACGGAATCGCAGCCCTGCTCCCGTAACCGGGTTCCGATCGCCTGATACAGGGCAGCCGCGGCACGAATGCTGAACCGGGCCCGGGACGGCAGGCACTGAATACCCTGCTCCGCACGCAGGTACAGCCGGTCCGCGCGCTCGAGCAGCTGGCGGATGACCGCAGCCAGCTCCGGGGACGGCAGCGGCTGCGTTCGAAAGCGCGCCGGATCCAGCCCCTGCTCGCGCAGCAGCTCGGCCGGCAGATACAGCCGTCCCATCCGTGCGTCCTCACCAACATCGCGGCAGATGTTGGTGAGCTGCATGGCAACCCCGAGGTCCAGCGCGCGGGCCAACGGCTGCGGGCGACGTTCGCCGAGCAGCCAGGCCATCATGATGCCAACGCTGCCGGCCACGCGGGCACCGTAGGCTTCGACGTCGAGCAGCGTGTCGTAGCTGCGCGTCGTGGCATCCCAGGCAAACCCTTCGAGCAGCGCATCGAGCGGTGCGCGCGGCAGCTGCCAACGCTCGACCAGGTACGCGAGCCCACGGTCCTCCGGAAAGTCCAGCGGGGTGCCCGCGTAGACCCGGTTCAGCCGCTCGCCCAGCCGGTCCAGCTCGCGCGCGCTGTCTTCCGCGTCGTCGACCAGATCGTCGGCTACGCGGCAGAATGCGTACAGCGCGGTGACCGCGTTGAGCGACGCCGCGGGCAGCAGCTTGCCCGCCAGGTAGAAGCTGCGCGACCCACCTGCGAGCAGGCGCTGGCAGTAGGCCAGATCATCGCTCGTGAACTCATGGGCTGTGCCCAAACATCGATCCCCGTTAGTTGCTGCGTTGGTCGCTGAATCGACTGCGGCGTCGAGCATCATCCCGGTCCCGTTCCGGTACCGGAACTGCCGCCGGTCGCGCGGCTCGCTGCGTTCGCCGCGGCGACACGGCGCCGAAACCGCCAGAGGCTGAAGCCTACCAGAAAGGCAATCACCGGAATCGATCCACCGACCACCAGATCCGCATTCACCGGTACGCCGCCGCCTTTGAGCGCGGTCGCCGCATATTTGACGAGGCCTACAAGGTAGTAGGTGATGGCGGCAATGGACAGGCCTTCGACCGTTTCCTGCAGGCGCAGCTGGATTTCAGCCCTGCGGTTCAACGATTCCAGCACACCACGATTCTGCAGCTGCACGTCCATGTTGACCCGGGTTGCCAGAAGCTGGGTCACGCTGGACGCCCGCTCGTTCAATCGCCCCTGACGCGTCGTCACCGTGCCACAGGTCTGCATCGCCGGCGCCAGCCTGCGCTGAGAAAACTCCTGCAGCGTCTGCAGCCCGGGCAGGCGGCGCTCACGCAGATCCTCGATACGCTGCTGCACCAGATCGTTGTAGGCGAACGCCGCTCCGAAGCGGTAGGCGTTAGCAGCAACCCGATCGGAAAGCTCCGCCTCGAGCTGTGTCAGCTGCGTCAGGAGCGCGGCCTCCTGCTCGTAGCTGCGCGCAACGGTCAGCTGCCGGCTCAGCTCCTGCACGTACTTCTCCCGATCCGCCAGATAAGGCAACTGCGCTTTGGCAACCGGAAAAGCGAGCAGCGCAAGCAGCCAGTAGGTATTGATCTCGAGCACCCGCATCAGGTTGCGGCCCGCCTGCAGCGGCGCCATACCGCGATCCACGAGCAGCAGGTAGTTGCTGTCGTTCTCCTGGATGTCAAAGTCCGTAAACACCGCCGCGCGCCCATCTGCGATCAGGCTGCCGGCAAAGTCCTGATCGCCGAAGCGCTCCCGAGCGAGCTCCAGATCAGCGGCATCATCAACGCCTTCGACGAGGTCGCAGTGCAGGCGCAGCAGCATCTCGCCACCGAGGCCGCTGATCCAGTCGGCGGGCAGCTGATCAAGCGCGGTCGCGGAGTCGTCCTCGGGAATCGACGTGGAGAGCACCGTGTAGCGCGAGTACTCCGTATGCCGCTCGAGGATCACCGTCAGCGGCCCATGCTGCAGCAGGAAGTGGCTGGCCCGCGACTCGGGCACCGCCGTGCCGAATCGCTGGACCAGCTCGGTGAAGTGCTGCCACTCCGCATCGGCCCGTGCCGCGTCGGTCAGCAGTACCAGATAGGAGACCTTGAGCGGTGCCCGCAGTGCCTGTGACGGCCGCGCGTGGATCTCGGCATTGAGCGCGTAGCGTTGCGGATGATTCGGCAACGGCGTCACTCGCGGAGCACCCCCTGGCGCCGACACCAGTCCAGCACCAGCTCGGCGACGCGCTCCGGTACCTCCTCCTGCAGCAGGTGGCCCTGCTGCATCAGCAGTAGACGCTCCGCCCGCGGCAGCCGTTCGGCGAGCCGCGCAAGGTCACCCTGGGGTACGGCACGATCCTGACCGCCACCGAGAAGCAGGCAAGGCAGATCGATCTTCGGCAGCTGCGCGGCAATCCGGTGCAGGTCCCACTCCGCCATCATGCGCAGCACCGAGCGAATATGGCTCGGGTCGCCAAACAGCGCGCGGTAGGTTTCGATGCCGGCCTCATCGAGGTGCGAGCCGATTCCCTCGAGCAGGTTGCGGACCGCAGCCGGACTGCGTCCCTGATGGGCAATCGTGTCCGCGACCAGCGGCAGTCGCGCAAGCAACCGGGCGGCGCCGGGAAACACCACGCCCTGCAGCCCTGGGAACGGCAGCATGGCCGGATTGAGGGCAATCAGCGTCCGCGGTCGCAGGCGCCCGGCCGCCAATGCAGAGGCGAGCACGGCACAGCCGGCGGAGTGACCGATCACGACTTCGGGAACAAGCCCGGTGCGGTCGATCAGGCCAACCAGCGCGTGCGCCATCGCGCCGGGTGAGTAGCTGCCCGGACCAGGATCGCTGGACTCGCCGTGGCCAGGCAGATCCGGCGCCACGAGCGTGAACCGATCGTCCAGAGCTGCCAGCAGCGGCTCCCAGGTGTGGCCGGTGCTGCCGGTACCATGGACCAGCAGGGCGACGGGTCCTGCGCCAGCCACGCGAACATGAAGACCATCGATCCGCTGCAACCGGGACCCCGTCTTTCGATGGATATCCAGCACTACGGGTCCAGCACTGCGCATGGCGTCTTCCATCACTGCGCCTTCCGCAAACCCTGACCAAGCCGCTGCACTTCCGCGGACAGGGTTGCACTATCCACGTTCGGCAACCTTTCGTAAGCACCTTCAGCGTCCTGCGCCAGGTCCGCCAGGAACGCCTGGCCGCGCATCGAGGTATCAACGACCAGCAGGGGCACCGCAAGGGCAGCAATGGCCCGTGCCAGCGCCGTGGCTTCCTCCGCCGCCTGCGCACGGCCACCGGTCCCTGCCAGCGTGACGTTGGGCCTACCGTCGCAGAGCAGAACCAGGAGCGGCACCGCGCCGCTGCGCTGGACGCGCTGTGCCTGGGCGAGCCCAAGCTTGAGCCCCGATGCCAGCGGGGTGCCGCCACCACCCGGCAGCGCTGCGAGGCTGCGTTTGGCCCGGACCAGCGACCGCGTCGGCGGCAGCAGCAGCTCGGCCTGAGCGCCCCGGAAACTCACCAGCGCAACCTCGTCGCGCCTCACGTAGCACTCGGCCAGCAGGCGTTCCACCGCCCCTTTTACTTCTCCGAGCCGTTGCATCGCCTGGGAACCGGAAGCGTCAACAAGGAATATCGTCACCACGGCGGCCTGCTGGGTAAAGCGTTTTACAGTCAGGTCGTCATTCTCGATCAGCACACGGTCCGGTTCGCCCGCCGCAGACCGGCCCTGCATTGCTGCACGGTCACGACGCAAAGGCTGCCACGGCGCAGCCCGACGCAGCGTGGCCGGCAGATCCAGCCGGCGACGGCCATCGGGCACACCCGGCAACGGCGACAGGGGCGCACCACGCTGAAAGGATCGACGGCGCGGACCGGAACGACCGGTCGCGCCTTCCGTGCGCACCCGCATGCCGCTGAGCGGGCGACTGAGCAACTGCTCGGGCAACGCGGCAGGCAGCGCGGCAAGCAGAATTTCAGCCAGGTCGTTCAGGTCCGGCAGCGTCTCGGACTCGTCGGTATCGCCATCAGCCCGGTCCTCCTCAGGCGCGGCATCTGGATCCGGATCCTCCGCAGGTTCCGATTCCGGCGGAGCCGCGTCTTCCGCAGGCTCCGGGGCGACGCGCGCCCGGGGCCCGTACACCAGCCGTACCGCCAGCTCCGCGTGCGCGCGCTCCACGGCCTCCGCGTTCCCGAGCGCGGCCAGCGCAGCCGCCGCGCGCAGCGCCTGCAGGGGGGGACGGAGGGATTCGATGCCAGCCGCGCGCGCGGTCTGACAGAGCGCCGGCAAGAGCTGTTCCGGAACCGTGACGGCCGCAAGCCGCGCCCGTGCGACCGCAACCTGCGCAGCATCCGCCGCTGCAAACTCGTGGGTCAGCGACAGGGCAGCCAATGGTATCGAGTTGAGATCCACGACCAGCGCCAGACGCTCCGCCAGGCTGGCTGCCAGCAACGGTTCTTCAGGCAGGCTCTCGTCCAGCGCCACCGTCAGAAAGCGCGCGGGCACCACCGCCGACAGTCCGTCCCGCTCAATGCGATGCTGTCCTTCATCGAGCGCTGCATTAATGGTGCCGAGCTGCCGATCGAACAGCCGCTCCGCCATGCGGATCAGCAGCACACCGCCGTCGGCGGCGGCAATGAGGCCGCTGTCGTAGCTGGGCTTGCCGGTGCCCAGCGTTGCGCCGAGATCGATACCCCCCTGCAGCCGGGTATCGTCCACTTCGGGATGCACCACCACCCAGCGTTCCTCCGGCGGCAGCAGATCGCGGAGCAGCTCGAGCCACCGGTCGCGGGCCGGACTGGCCCAGCTGCGGACCTGCACACCGCCGATCCGCGCACCGCAGACCGCAGCGATTTCCGCCACCTGAACCGCCAGCGCCCAGGCTTCGATACCCGCATCAACGATGCTGTCCGCGGTGGTCGCGGGTTCAGGCGTCATCCTTGCTTCCGAAGACCTCGGCGACAGCGCGAGCAACCCGTGCTTCGGACTTTGCATCGTCGAGCGGATCCCGGCGCAGCCGATGGCCGAGCGCTGCCGGAGCCATACGCCGCAGATGCTCGTCGGTCACAGCCCGTTCACCTTCGGCAGCGCAGAGCGCGCGCGCAGCGCGCATCAGGGTCAGCTCACCGCGGAGACCATCCGTGCCGAGCGCCATGCAGAGCCGCGCCGCCTGGGCAAGCGCTTCGTCGCTGACCGCAACGTCGGGCAGCAGCGCCTGCGCGCTGGTGATCTGCTTCCGTAGCGCCCGCTGCTTGCGTTCGAAGCGCTTGATGAATTTGTCCGGGTCGCGCTCGAAGGCATCCCGTCGCCGGATCACCTCAACGCGATCGTCCAGGTCGGTCGGCGTGCTGACATCGACGCAGAGCCCAAACCGATCGAGCAGCTGCGGGCGCAGCTCACCCTCCTCTGGATTGCCGCTGCCGACGAGGACGAAGCGGGCCGGATGCTTCAGCGACAGACCCTCACGCTCGATGCGGTTTTCGCCGGAGGCCGCAACGTCGAGCAACAGATCAACCAGGTGGTCTTCCAACAGGTTGACTTCGTCGATGTAGAGAAAACCGCGGTTCGCGGCCGCGAGCAGCCCGGGCTCGAAGGCTTTTTCCCCGAGTGCCAGCGCCCGCTCGATATCGAGCGCGCCAACGACCCGATCTTCCGTTGCGCCGAGCGGCAGATTCACCACCGGGACCGGTAGCTTTCTGGACTTGGGAGCGTCTCCCTGTTGCTTCGCTGCGACGCAGAAGTCGCACTGCAACGCGACAGCATCCGGCGCACAGTGGTAGGGACAACCGACCACCATCGGAATCTTCGGCAGCAGATCTGCAAGCGCCCGTACCGCAGTGGATTTTCCGGTGCCGCGATCCCCGTAAATCAGCACACCGCCAAGCGTGGGATCGATCGCAGCACACACCAGCGCCTGCTGCATGGCTGCCTGGCCAACGATCGCCGTGAAAGGAAACAGCGCGCTCACGGACCGGGCATATCAGGCCAGGTAGCGATAATATTCAATGCCGGTGTCGTCGAACGCTGCGCTGCCGTCACCAATACGATCGATGACGAAAACGCCGGAGCGCACAGGGGTCGGCACGTCCGCCCCGTCATGCAGACGCTCATAGGTTTCGCGATCGAGCGCGGTCGCTTCGCCAAGATCGGAAGCAAAGGCGAGCTGCCGCGCCGCGCTCCGCCATCCGGGGCCGAAGCGCATCACCATGAGCTCCGCGGCGTCACCGCTGCCATAGCCGGCGGCAAGCAGTTCGCGGCCAGTGAGATCCTCCGTGGCCGTAGCGGCCTGCTCCAGCCCTGCCGCCATCCAGGCCGGCAGACTCGCCGTGTACAGGTTGCCCACCTGACGCATGGAATCGCTGCCGTGCCGGGTGGTCAGCGTGCTGAACACTTCCGACTTCAACAGCCGTTTGGCTACCGCGCTGGTCGCCGGGTACAGCTCCGCAGTGAGCTGGCCTTCCGCCAGAAGCGTCGCGAGATCAGTATTGCCGGTCAGTTCATCCTGCAGCGTTGCCAGATCGACGCCGGTCTCTTCCGCCATGGCTGCAAGCTCCGTCAGATCGGCGTCATCGCCTTGAGCCAGCGCCAGCAGATAGAGGTAGGCGAGGCCGTTGTCGGCCATGCGCTGGTAGGGCCGGTGGAGGTACACCATCGCCAGCTGCCGCATCCACCGGGCGGGTGAGCCCTCGAGCCGGGCGAAGAGATCTTTGCCCGCAGTCAGCGCGGCCTCCAGGTAACAGGTCGTCGAGTACTTGCCGTTGACCACCGGAAAGTCCCGGGGCTGAGCAAAAGCGGAATCGCCTTGCCCGACGAATCGCGAGAGCGGCTTCCGGAAGTCCGGTCCACGGTAGGCCGAGGACGATCCGCTCAGGGCTACGTCAAAAGACAGCAGATCGCAATCGTTATCGACCAGCATCGCAACAGCACCAGCACCCTGAGTGGGTTCCCCGGAACTGCCACGGCGGTACTCGGCAATATCGGAACAGACCACGATTGCTTTGCGGCCGTAGCCGTCGGTCTGCAGATAGCGGGCAGCGGCTTTCAGCGCATACATACCACCGAGGCACGCATGCTTGAATTCCGGGACCTCACAGGCCCGGGCCAGAGGCGGCAGGTCCAGCTCCGGGAGCGCCACATCGAGCATACCCCGCACCAACACCGCGCCCGCTGAGTTATCAGTGCTCGACTCGGTACCGAGCGCGAGCATCCCCACGCTGGCCGGATCGATGTCGTAGCGCTGGATCAGCCGCAGGACCGCCGTGGCGGCCATCGTGTACGCGTTTTCATTCGGGGACCGGACCCGAAATGCGCTGCCGACGACCGCATTCACCTTGGGCCAGCTGTCATCTGCCCAGGTGCACCAATCCTCGAGCTCAACGGAAAAGGGCGGCAGGTAGCTCGCCATACCGCTGATGCCGACCCGTGCCGGGCCGGCAGCGGAAGTCTTGTTCGTACGAGCGTGTGCCAGCTCCATGGGTCCCCCTGCGAGCAGTGCGCTGATTGGCGAGTGTAATGCAGTGTTGACGTAAACTAAAGCTTACACTCACCACGGACTGGCGCGGACTGTAAAGCGCCCAAAGTGGTCCAGGGGAGGCGTGGGTCATGGCAAACAGCGCGGTTGTCGGCACACGGCAAACAGACGCCGGCCGGAACGGATGCATGACTAAGAGCGAGGGGCATGGTGGAGCAAAGACTGCGGGGCGCAAGGTGGCGGGCATCGACATGCATGGGTCCGGCCGGTCCACATCCGCCGACGCTTTACCGATTCAGCCGTTGCTCCTTAGTGCAATTTACAATATCGGGGGGGGTCTCCCGGTGGCAGCGCCAGGGAATGCGCTTCCGAGACTTGGAATCGGCGACCGCGGATCCAAAACGGACCAGACACGGACACCGCTGCCGGCGGGTCCGCAGCAGACAGCGATGTGTTCCGCGCACCAGGTGCCGCCGGCGATCGTATCAACGACATCCTGGCCGCATCCACATCGTCACCAAGAGCCCGCAGCACACTGTCGGAATCCGAAGCGGCATGCCGGCCACGCCGGTCGACAGCGTAAAAAACCAACATCCGTCCACGGCATCGAATTTCGCGTAAGCGGGACGACACTGTTGCGAACCGATGAACTCATGGGTTGAACCCTTGCGGCAACGCTCAGCAAAAACTGATCCCTGTCAACCCGTCACCGGGTGCAACGACGATACCGGAGCCAAGCTCAAAGCGATGTTTGCGTAGCCTTGTTATGAAAAAAAACTCGCCTCACCATACAACTAAACAACCCGTTGTACTGCTGACCCTCGGCCGGCTGCCGAAATGTCTCGACCTGGCGCGCGGTTTCGCAGCTGCCGGGGCGCGGGTCATGATTGCAGAACCCCATCGGCGCAACCTCGCAAGCCTGTCGCGCTCGGTAGGCAGAAGCTTCGAGCTGCCATCACCGCGGCATGGGCCTGCGGCGTATCAGCAGGCGCTGCTCGACGTGATCGATCAGGAGGCGGTCGACCTGGTCGTGCCAATCTCAGAAGAGGCACTGCACGTCATCCCACTGCTGGCGGAGCATCGTCCTGCCGTGCCCTGTTTCGGGCCGAATCCGGCAACGCTGCTGCAGCTGCACGACAAGGGCGGCTTCATCGATCTGGTCCGCGACATCGGCTGGCCGGCACCGGAGACGCACCGCGCGGATACCGATGCGGCAGCGGCCCTGGTCCGTGCACAGCCGACGGTGCTGAAGGCCCGTGCCTCCTGCGCTGGCGACGGCCTCCAGTTTCTAGAGCCTGGCGCTCCCATTCCGGCCGCAAAGCAGACACCGCAGTGGGTGCTGCAGCACCATGTTGCCGGCGCCCTGACCTGCAGCTTTGCATTGGTCATCGACGGTGTTGTGCAGCGAACCATCGTCTACCGGGCTGAAGTGCTATCCGGCACCGTCGCCGTCTGCTTCCGCCGGCTGCAAGAGAACGAAGCGGCCTACGCTGACTTCACCCGCAGAATCGCGGCGGCAACTGGCTTCTCCGGCTTTCTGGCGTTCGACTTCATCGATGACGGCGTGCACGCGCCCTGGCCGATCGAATGTAACCCACGGGTGACCAGCGGCATTCATTTTCTCGATGCGACCGCCTGCGCCAGGCTGCTGCTACGCAACACCGGGCTGGCAACGGCAGCCGGCGAAGCCGAGGTTCGGGACATCGGGCTCAGCCCGCATCTGCTGCAACAGCAGTTCTACCCCTGCCTGACCGAAACGCAGCGCGTCATGTTCTCCGATGGCGCGGCCTTCCGGCACCGCCTGCGGCTGCTGCGCAAGGCAAAAGATGTCACCTTTCGCTGGCGCGATCCCTTACCCTTTCTCCTCATGCCCTATGCCGCCTGGCGCATCATGTCGAAAGCACTGTTCGGCGGCATGACCTTCGGCGCCGCCGCGACCGTAGACATCGAATGGGATGGAATCATCGACTCATGACGACTGCACAGAGGCTGTACCGACCACCAGCGCCCGAGCCCCGCGCCCCCCTGCCGTCGCTGCTGCGCGTGTTGCGGGAAGGTGAAGGCAATCTGCTGGCGCTGGTACCGAAGGCAGCTTACGAAAAGTCTGTCACACCGCTCGGCTACTCACGCCGCTCGATCATCCTGATCAACGATCCCGACGGCATTCAGGAGGTCATGACCGACCCCTTGAGCATCTTCCCGAAAAACGATCTGTTCGTCGGTGCGCTAACGCCGCTGGTCGGAGATTCGATCTTTACCAGCCACGGCGAGCGCTGGCTCCGGCAGCGCAAGCTCATCGATCCGGCGTTTTCACAGATGCGATTGAACCAGGCCTTCGTCGAGATGAGCGCAGCCGTCGATCACGCCGAGCAGCAACTCGAGAAGCTCGCCGCGGACCATGGCACCTTCTCCCTCGACGTGTTTGCAAGCCAGCTGACCGCCGACGTCATCTGCCGCACGCTGTTCTCCGAGCCGCTGGCTTCCGACCGGGCGCGCGCGGTGTTCAAGGACTTTGCTCTGTTCGAACGCTCCGTCGCCAGCGTCAACCTGTGGCAGCTGATCTTCGGGAGACCCTGGTCGGACGTCAGGCAGCCTCAGGCCGTGCTCGAT
>JBCDGJ010000178.1:0-10417 GCA_038757945.1 Pseudomonadota bacterium | reverse complement strand
CAGCGACGCCGACCACGACACTGTGGCCCGGGCCCGCGCAGCGGTCCGTGCGATCCTCGCCGGCGACGATCCCCGGCTCCTGGTTGTGGTCGGCCCCTGCTCCATCCACGATCCTGCAGCTGCCAGGGACTATGCCGAGCGGTTGAAGGCGCTCGCCGACGAGCTGGCCGACAAGCTGCTGGTAGTGATGCGGGTCTACTTCGAGAAGCCACGCACCGTGGTTGGCTGGAAGGGGCTGATCAACGACCCGGGCCTGGATGGCAGCTACCGGATCAATCAGGGCCTGCGCCTTGCACGCAGCCTGCTCCTGGACATCACCCGGCTGGGCTTGCCAACGGCAACAGAGTTTCTCGATACCACGTTCGGCCAGTACTACACCGACCTGGTGAGCTGGGGAGCGATCGGCGCGCGTACGGTCGAAAGCCAGATCCACCGGGAGCTCGCTTCCGGCCTGTCGATGCCGGTCGGAATCAAGAACCGCACGGACGGTGACGTGCAGGTCGCCATCGACGCCATCCGTGCGGCCAGCCATCGCCATCTCTTTCCGTCGCTGACCAAGGAGGGCGCACCGGCCATTCTCGAAACCAACGGCAATCCCGACTGCCACCTGGTGCTGCGCGGCGGCCGCGAACCCAACTCCGCTGCCGCCGCCGTCGCCGCCGCCGCTGACCAGCTCGCGGCGGCGGGGGTCGGCGAGGCCATCATGGTGGATCTGAGCCACGCCAACTCGGGCAAGGACCCCGAGCGCCAGCCGGCCATTGCGCGGGACGTTCTGGCACAACGGCTGGGCGGCGAACAGCGCCTGCGCGCCCTCATGATCGAAAGCCACCTCGTCGGCGGTCGACAGGAGATGAGCGACGGCCTCACCTACGGGCAGAGCATCACCGACGCCTGCCTCGACTTTGACAGCACGCAGCGGCTGCTCGAGCACCTCGCCACGGCCTGGCGCTGACCCGCGCGTCGGGCAACGCCGCCCGGATCACCGCACGCGTTTATGCGCCAGCATCGCGTAGCCGAACACCTCAAAGGCGCGCGCATTACCCTCACCGGTCGTTCCGGCGAAGGTATCGACCGGTGGCCCGAAGCGAACGTCGGCAAATCCGGCGGCTTCGAGCGCCCTCTGCCAGCCTGCACACGGCAGGCCACCGGCAATTCAGGCGGTCCAGAGATCGACGTTGCTGGTTGCGGCGGCCGGCACCGGCGCACCGTTGGCAATGTCGGCGAACTGGAGCCAACCGCCGGGCTTCAACACCCGGAACGCTTCCGACAACACCGCCTGCTTGTCGGCGCAGAGGTTGAACACGCCGTTGCTGATCACCACGTCCACGGACTCGGAGGCAACCGGGAGCGCTTCGAGCAGCCCCTGCCGGTAGCTCAGGTGCTTGATGCCCAGCTCCGCCCGCTCCTGCTCTGCTTTCGCGATCATCTCCGGTGTCATGTCGACGCCGGTGACCGAGCCGCCCGGGCCGACGAGCGCGGCGGCCACCAGGCAATCGAAGCCGCCTCCGGAACCCATGTCGAGCACGCGGTCGCCTGGCTCGAGCGTTCGCAGCGAAAAGGGATTCGCCACTCCGGCAAAGGACTCAACAGCTGAGTCCGGTAGCGCGCTGAGCGCGGCCTCTGCGTAGCCGAGCCGCCGTGCCAGCTGCCGTCCGGTCTGAAAGTGGAAGGTGCCGGCCGGATCCAGCGCAACTTCGCGGTACTTCTCGCGCACCTGCGTCCGCAGGGCTTCGGCATCGACCGAGCACTGCTGAGGGTCACTGTTCATGGTCATCGCTTCGTCTCCAGGAGCTTCCGTTTACGCCAGCATCTGAGCGCCGCTGTCGAGGAAGGCCAGGGATTTGGGCGCGCCCGCAACCTCGACCCCGTCAATCAACGAATCCGGATCGATCCCTTTCGCTTTCACGCACGCCGGGCAGAGCCAGATCCGGCCACCGGACGCCACGAAGGCGGACAGCAGATCGGCGAGTTGCTCGTAGCCGGGCGCGTTAACAGCCGCCGCCGCGCCGCGGACCAGCAGACCGCTTGCTTCTGCCGCCACGAACAGCGCTGTCTCGCAGGTCTTGGCGCTGGTCACGGCAAGAATCAGGGTTACCGTGGCGTCCTCGGCGCGCTCTGCGCCCGCCCGCCAGTTGATCAGTATTTTCTGCTTCGGTTGGTCCATGGTGAGATCCTCTTGTTGGTTCGCTGGCCCCGCTGGCCTCGCGATGGCGGCATATTCCCGGGAAGCGCCCAGCGCCGCTTGAAGTTTGTCTGGTCAATCCGTGGCGAAAGTCTGAAGATCTGTCGATGCGCTACCAATTTCTGGATTTTGAGCTCGATGACGACCTGCTGGAGCTACGCCAGGCAGGGGTGGCCGTGCATGCCGAGCCCCAGATTCTCCGGCTGCTGGCGCTGCTGGTTCGCTGCGCTGGCCGAACGTTGACCAAGACGGAGATCAACGAAGAGGTCTGGTCCGGCCGTGTTGTCTCCGACGCGGCCTTGAGTGGGCGGATCAAGGCGCTGCGACAGTTGCTCGGCGATGACGGCAAGCGGCAGGAAGCCATCCGCACCGTGCATCGGCGTGGCTTCCGCTTCGTGACCCCGGTTGTAACCGTCGCCGAGCCGGCGCCCGGCGCCGCCGTCGGAGCGGCAGATGCTGAAGTGGTCGTTCCGGCGCATCCGTCGGCAACGCCGAGCAAGCCCACCATTGCGGTACTGCCCTTTCAGAACCTGTCTGCCGATCCCGATCAGGATTATTTCTCCGACGGTGTCAGCGCCGATCTGATCTCACATCTCTCGAAGCATCGGTGGCTCAACGTCGTGGCCCGCAACACCGCCTTTGCTCACAAGCACTCGTCGCTCAGCGCGGGAGAGCTCGGCAAGGCCCTCAGTGCCCGCTACGTGGTCGAGGGCAGCGTGCAGAAAAGCAACCAGCAGATACGGGTGCGCGTTGACCTGATCGATACGGACACCGGCTTCCAGATGTGGTCGGAACGCTACGACCGGGAGCTCTCCGATATCTTCCACGTTCAGGACGACATCACCGAAACCATTGCCGCGCGCCTCGAGCCGGAGATCGGCTTCTCGGAGCGCAACCGGGTCGTCGCGAACCGTCCCGATAACCTCAAGGCCTGGGATTGCTTTCATCTCGGCGTCTACCAGTTCTTTCAGTTCACCGCCGCAGCCAACCTCGAGGCACAGAGCCTGCTCAAGCGGAGCTTCGAGCTGGATCCGCGCTTCGGTGAGGCCTGGGCCTGGTGGGCCTATGCCGTAGTTCTAGGGATGGTCTACTGGGATCTCGAGGCGTCCATGGAACTGCTCGACGACGCCCTGGCCGCCTGTGAAACAGCGCTGCAGCTCGATCCACACAACGCGACGTTCTACGCCCTGCGCGCGCGAACCCTGCTCGCACGCAAGGAGTACGATCGCGCCATCGTCGCCAACCAGCGCGCCATCGAGCTCAATCCCACCTTTGCGGCCGCGCATTGCGGACTGGGCGATTCGCTCGCCTACGAGGGTCGCTACGAAGAGGCAATTTCCTGCTTCGAACGCGCCATCGCGCTGAGCCCGAACGATCCGCAGAACTGGGCCTTCTACTCCTACGGGGCACTGGCACTCATTTTTCACGGAGATTACGAGCGGGCAGCAACCTGGACCGAACGGGCGCTGGCAACGCCCAACTGCCAGTTCTGGGCCAGAGCCCACCGCGCTGTGGCGCTCGCCTATCTGAATGAGACTGCACAAGCACGACGCTGCATTGCAGAAATCGAACAGGAAGTGGAGGGGTTTACCATCGCTTACGCGAGGGCGCGCATGTTCTATCTGAAACGACAGGACCAGCTCGACTGTTACGAAGAAGGCCTACGCCGCGCCGGTGCGAAACCCTGACGCGGACCGGTGCGGGCTCGAAAACCGGGAGCACTGCGGCGCGGAACGAGCACGGCATCGGCCCGCTCGATAAGATGAGCTGGCGAGGGGTTGGGTGAGGTAAGAGACATGGTGAAGAGCAGGCAGACAGACCAGACCGACCATGCCGCAGGCGGCCTCATCGGCAGGCCTGCGAGCGGGCCAACCGGCCCTGGCCTGGTGGATACGTACCGGGCGGACGTGCTGGACCGGATAACCGGCGACCAGGCGCGCGGCCCTCTGGATGGCCCGGCATCGGCCGGGACCGGCGTCCTGTGGGTCGGCAGCAGCAACGCGGCCGGCAAGGCGACCAGCAAGCGCAAGCGCCTGAACATGAAAGTCCGCATCATCGAGTATCCGGCACAGAAGATCCTTACCAACGCTGTCCAGCGATCGGTGGTCAAGCGCGTGCAGAAGGAGCTCGATCGGCTCGCGGGAGAGCTGAAAAACGTGAAGGCCCGCTTCTCGGTCAAATGGGACCAGCCCAAGTCGCTGCAGCTCGAAAAACTCGTACCCGAAGTGCTGCTGGTCTATGTGATCGACAGTAGTCAGAAGGTCATGGATCAGGCCATTCGAATTGCCGAGACCGGCCTCTCGCGCAGCGCTGTGAAGCCGTCCGTGATTCAGGAGCACTATCAGAAAGAAGGGGGCTTCAACATCAAGCCGGTCAACGGCCTGGTCAGCCTGTCCTTCTGCAGCGTCGGCAAAATTCCGAAGAATCCAGGGTTCACCGCGGCAGACCAGATTTTCGCTGACATGGTCCTGCATGAAATCGGCCATGCGATGGATGCGGAACACGGCGATGGTGGGGTAATGCGGCGGAGCCAGGTATACCCATCGGCTGTAGAGGCCAAGTACAGCAAGAAGAGCGTCCCAAAAATCGATGCGTTTCTGGATCGCCTGTGAGCTCGGGATCGCGCAATGACTGCCGGTCGAATCGCAATCACCGCACGCCTGCGCGGAAGTTGCGGACCGTCGATCGAGACTCATGCGCATGACTGACGATGTCCACAGCGGGCGGCAGAACATGCTCAGTCCCGGCGCCACCGTGCCGCCGCTGTCGCTCGAGCTGGTTGGCGGCTCATGCTTCGAGGTGCCCGGCAATCTAGCCGCGGATTACACCGTGCTGCTGTTCTACCGAGGGCACTGGTGACCCTACTGCCGCCGTCTGTTAGCCGGCTACCATGCGTTGCAAAACACTTGGAACGAACTGGGCGTTGCCATTCTGGCTGCTTCTGTCGACAGCGCCGACGCTGCCGGCACGGTGGCGCAGGAGCTGTACTTTCCCCTCGCCCATAGCGTGACCCGGGTGCAGGGCGACGCGATCGGCGCCTGGTGGGAGCCGAAGCGCGATCACATCCAGCCGAGCGAGTTCATTCTGACGCGCCGGGGACGCGTGCTGGCGTCCACCTACAGCAATTCGCCGGTCGGTCGCATGGACCCGGACGAGACACGGGCGTTGATCGCGCGCCTGAAGGAACTGCGCCCCTCCTGAACGCGGGCTACCGCCCCTGCACGTTCGCCGCTCGGCGTGTCGGCAGCAGCGACGCTCGGCAATCTGACGCCATCAGGACGCCTTCGCGTCAGCAAAATGTCACCAGTTTCCATGCACTTGCGCACAGACCCCAACCTGCGCCTGCAGCAGAATTTTGTCCGCAGATGCGCCCGCCCCTGGACCCGGCGGTACGCGGAACCAATGATCGCTGGAGTGCCTTCATGAACACCCGCCCCTTCCCTGTCATCCCTGGCTTCGGCCACCTGAGCCTGCTCGCAGCACTCATCTTCGGACTGGCTTGCCATGCGTACGCTGACGACGACGACGACCTTGCGCTCGACACGGGCCCTGCTGACCGCTGGCAGAACGTTGAAGAGATGGTCGTCACTGGTTCCCGATTGCCGGGCAACGAGCCTGCCGGCCTGATCACCATTGACCGGGATGCCATCGAGCGCTCCGGTGCAGCAACCCTGAGCGGGCTGATCCGCGACCTGCCGATTGCCGCCTCGGGCACAATCGACGAGCAGTTTACCCAGGGCTTCGCGCCGGCCTCCGCCAGCGTCAACCTGCGGGGCCTTGGCGTCAGCCGCACGCTGGTCCTGCTGAACGGCCGACGCCTGCCAATCTTCCCCTTTGCGGAAGGCGGTAGCGAAAGCTTTGTCGACCTCAACCTGATTCCCCTTGGCAGCATCGAACGTATTGAGATCGTCAAGGATGGCGCGTCTGCCATCTACGGCGCTGACGCAGTAGCCGGGGTCGTGAACATCATCACCCGGGACATCGGCGGCATCGAGACCACCGCCCGCGTCAGTAGCAGTGCTGAAGCCGACGGTGAAGAAGTCTATCTGAGCCTCGCCAGCGCCTTCGACGTTGGTGACTCGCATTTCAATGGCGGCGTCGAGTTCTTCGAACGGGAGGCTATCTTGGCCCGCGACCGGGACCTGCCGTCGACCGCAAACGGACCGATCGACGCGCGCAGCCAGGTTGGTAATCCGGGTACGGCGATCACCTCCCTGGGCCCGGTACCGGATGCCGCCTGTCCGGCGAGTTCCCTCTCCGGTCCGTTCTGCCTGTATGACTTTGCGCCCGAGGTCACGCTGATCCCCGGCGTCGAGCGCATCGGCGCCTTCGCCGACTGGGACCACGCTTTGACCGACACCACCGGGCTGTTTGCCCGGGTGATGTACAGCCAGTCGGAATCCGAGCGGGACCTTGCTGCGGCACCAAACGCCTATCCGGTGAGCGCAGCCAACCCCAACAACCCGTTTGGTGAAGATGTGCTCGCGCTCTATCGCCTCACGGATCTCGGCCCGCGCCGTGACCGTTTCGAAACCGACAGCCTGACGCTCGTCGGCGGCGTGACCGGCGTGGTCCAGAACTGGCAGTGGGAGCTCGGGTTTGGCGCTACGCAAACCGATACGACCATTACCGGTATCAACGGCTATGCCTTCGCAGCCGACATCCAGGATGCGATCAACACCGGGGTCCTGAACCCCTTTGGCCCGAACCCCGGCTTCGACCCGGCCAGCGTCAGCGCTCGAACGACCCGCGATGGCGAGTCGGATCTGACCTTCGCCGACTTCCGCGCCAACGGCAGCTTTGCCCTGGGCGGAGTTACGGTCACCGCAGCCTTTGGCCTCGAGACCCGCCGGGAAGAGTTCAGCGAGTCCTTTGACGACGCCTCCGAAGCCGGCCAGGTCATCGGTGTCGGCGGCATTTCGGCCGACGGCGATCGCACGGTCAACGCACTCTATGCGGAATTCGGACTGCCGCTTGGCGAGCGGGCGGAAATCGTCGTCGCCGGGCGCTATGACGACTACAGCGACTTCGGCGGCACCTTCAATCCGAAGCTGAGCGGCAGCTGGTCCGTCACCGACACCCTGACCCTGGCAGCAAGCATTGCTACCGGCTTCAAGGCACCGGCGCTGCACGAGCTCTACGCGGGCGACATCACGTCCTTCAATGCCGTGTTTGACACCACCCAGTGCGAAGCGGCCCGAAGCGCCGGTGACACGGCAGGCATCACGCAGTACTGCGACACGGTGCAGGAGATCCGCAACGTTGCCAGCGGCAACCCGGACCTGGATGCCGAAGAATCAGACACCTTCACCTTCGGAGCCGAGTGGCAGGCGCTGGAGAACTGGGTGCTGAACCTCGACTACTGGCGCATCGACAACGAAAACGCCGTGATCGCAAGCCCGCAGTTCTACCTGGACAACGAAGCGCGCTTTGCCGACAACGTGATCCGTAACGGCGCCGGCGACGTCAGCGTGGTGCTGAGCCCGTTCCAGAACGTGGCCGCCCAGGAGCTGTGGGGTATCGATGCCAGCACGACCGTTGATCTGGTCATTCCCAAAGTTGGCCTGCTTAAGCTGAATGGCACCGTCGCTCACCTGGGCTCCTTTGAGCAGGCCCCGTCACCGGGCGAACCCACTCAGGAACTTGCGGGCATCGACGGCACGCCGGACTGGCGCGCCCAGGCCAGCGTCGACTGGATCCGCGATCAGTTTGCCGTCGGCGTCAACGTGAACTACGTGGGCAGCTACGAGCGCCCGACCGCGAACTCCAAGGTCGACGACTTTACCCGCGTCAACCTGCAGGGCAGCTGGACGCCGGAGTTCATGCAGGGCGGCAACCTGTCGATCGGTATCGACAACGTGTTCGATGAGGCACCGCCGGAAGATCCGTTCCTGTCCGGCTGGCCGTTCTTCAACCGGGCGCTGCACGACATTCGTGGGCGGTTTGCTTACCTGAGCTATACGCAGCGGATACGCTAACGCTTCGTCGTGCGAGCGGGGGCGCCCTCAGCAGGGGCGCACCCTCAGCGTTGCGCCGCACTTGAGTCGCGGCCCATCTTGCGGGGCCTGAGCACGATCAGCGGCACCGCCTCCGCCATGGCCTGATAACCGGCATCGTTCGGGTGCAATCCGTCTGCCGTCAGATCGGGTCGCAGCCGCGCTGGATCCACCGGGTCTCTCAGCACCGCGTCAAAGTCGATCACCGCATCGAACGCGCCGCCGTCGCGGATCCAACCGTTGATGATCTGGCGCTTGGCCTCGACCTCCGGGGTGTTGTAGCCCGGCAACGCGAAGCTTCCAGATGGCGTCAGCGTCGCACCGATGACCGTCAGCTCAGCAGCACGCGCCCCCGAAATCAGCTGCCGGTATCCATCGATCACGACTTCAGCAGATACCGCCAGGGTCGGCACGCCGGAGCGGGTCAGAAGGCCCGGCAGGCCCAGGTCGTTGATACCCGCCATGATGATCACGTGGCTGACGCCGCTTCGGGTCAGCACATCGCGGTCAAAGCGTTCCGTTGCGCTCTCACCAATGACCGCGCTCGTCACCTGGTTGCCGGAGATGCCCAGATTCAGAACGCCAGCCCGAGCCGGTCCCCCTTGCTCAGCGTCCCTCGCGCTATAGATTCGTTCCGCCAGGACGTCCGGCCAGCGCCGGTTGCTATCAGGGGTTGATTCATCGCCATTGGCGATGGAATCGCCGAGCACGGCAATGACGGGGGTCGGGGCCGGGGTGATGACGTCGACACCGGTCAGGTAGTACCAGGACGTCAGCGTGCGGTCGACCTGGGGGGCGGCCCTGGCGGTCTGATCGCCGGCCGCGACGTAAGCGGTCTGCAGCGCGCGCACGTGGGTGGTGACCGGAGAGCTTGGTTCGACCCCGCCGTCCGGCAGATACAGGCTGATCGCGAGCGTGCTCAGGTCCGGCGCCGCGAGCCGCACCGGATCACTCAGGGCCCATGCGCCCGCTGCAAGGGTAACGCCCCTGGTCCCATCGAAGGTGAGCTGGCGAAGGCCAGCGGCGCGAACAGTCGCCTCCACCCGGTGCGGGGCAATCGTCGCCGCACCGATCGTCAGCGGCGCCGTGCCGTGTACGTTCGAGAGCCGAACCCGGAAGCGCTTGCCGCCGCGGCTGATTCTGACGATCTGCCGGATCGTCTGATCGTTCCGCACGCGGGCTGGCGGGTCGAAGGGCCCGGTCCTGGAACCCGCTGCAGCCCAGGTTCCCACCCAATCTGCAGCCGCCATCGAGGCGCTTGCAGCGTCGGCGCGCCCGCAGTGCAGGGCCGTCGTGATCAGCAGTGAAGCGACCCCAAGGTAGTACACCAGCGAAGATTCGCACGAGCGCACGGCAGTGGTTCTAGGCCTGATGTTTCCCCCTGCCGAACATTCGCCAAGTGGTTGCAGTATATTCAGCACCAGTTTCCATCGTCACGCCACCGAGGAGAGCGGGTAGTGTCTGTTTCGTTATCAGAATTGACCGTCGCAACGTACCGGCAGGTCCTACCGGCAATGCTTGGCGTGCTGGAAAAAGGCGCGGCCTTCGCCGCCGATTCAGGGATGAACGCGGACGAGTTGGTGGAAGCACGGTTGCACCCGGAGATGTCGCCCCTGCACTTTCAGATCGTTTCCGTCGTTCACCATTCCCTCGCTGCCGTGCGGGGCGTGCTGAGCGGCGAGTTCCACCCACCTTCCGGCTATCCCGAGCTGGACTACGCAGGGTTTACCCCGTTTCTCGAGCAGGCCCTCTCGGAGATCAACGCGCTATCCGCCGCAGAGATTGACGGCCGCGCCGGTGGACAGGTGCTGTTCAAGCTGTCAGCACAGACGGTACCGTTCACGACCGAGAACTTTCTGCTCTGCTTTTCGCTGCCCAACCTCTTTTTCCATGCGACTACCGGGTACGACATTCTGCGTGCGCAGGGCGTGCCACTCGGCAAGATGGACTTTCTGGGACCGATGCGGATCGGGCTGCCGGACGGCGGTTGATCGAACCAGTCCGCGCGCCAACGATGGAACGGCGCGGCGGTTCTGCTGCGGCCTGAGGAGCAGGCTCGAGCGCCACAACAGGCTGATGAGGCCCTCAGCCCTGGGTGAGAGCCTCATCTTCAGGTGGGGACCCTCATCTTTTGGTGAGACCCTCACTCGTAGAAGAAAACATCTCCAATGGGCTCACCGAACACGGCAGCGATCCGGAACGCCGCCTCCAGCGACGGCGAGTATTTTTCCTTCTCGAT
>JBCDGJ010000177.1:0-10552 GCA_038757945.1 Pseudomonadota bacterium | reverse complement strand
GGTGGCGTTCCGCTTCGTCCTCGTTTCCGGCGTACTTCAATCTGTTTCGATCTGTTATCCCGATGGTTAGCCCGAAGGTCGAGCTCGATTGAACTCAATTCGTATTTGCACTCAACGCGCCGTCTCCCGCGGAAGCGTCGATGTGCTGAAGACTCACAACCAGCCGGTCAACCCGTGCTGGTTACATATCAATCCCTCAATGAGTAGCATGGTGCGACCGCTTGATACAAGTATTTTTTTCCTGGTCAGCGCGTGAGCGTGGTTGTCAGACGCCTGCCGATCAGGACTTTTGCTCCGTGACCAGGGATTCGAAACAGCTCACAACCAGCGCACTCAGCTCGTCTGCAAAGCGTTTATCCAGCGCGGCGTGCTGAACAAGTAACCGGTACCAGAGCGGACCGAACGCGGTATCGGCCAGGAATGCCCGCTTTTCCGCCGATAGGCGCCGGAACCGGTCGTCGCTTTCGAATACTTCGAACAGGGCCGCGCGCCTGATCTCGACAAACTGTTCCCGAAACAGCTCGAGAAAATCGGAATCCGACTGCGCGTCGATCATGACGATGGCGAGTGCCCGGCGCAGCGCACGGGCTCGGGTGACGGTTGCGCGCAGAAACTGCTGGACGCCATCGTCGAGGGCTCGAAAGGCGCCAACACGTACGTGTTGCCGGCCACTTTCCCGGAGCGCCTCGACCACGATCTCGCCACGGTTGCGCCACCAGCGATAGAGGGTCTGACGGCCTGCGCCGGAAGCCTCGGCAATGGCCTTGATGGTCACCTCTCCTGGCGGTCTCTCTTCGACGAGTTGAAGCGTGGCGTCGAGTATTGCGGTGCGGGTTCGGTCACTGCGTGGCCGTCCCGGGGGTGTTCGCGTTTCCGGATCTGTCATGGGTTTTCCAGGGTATCAGGTCCAGGAGGTGTCTGCGGGTATTTACAATACACAGTGTATTGTAATAGGTTAAGACCCTGTGGCTGCTTGCTCTGCGAGCAGTTCTGATACACCGCAGGCGTAAGCACGGAGAGAACATGGCGGGCAGAGTTGGACTGATCATCGGAGGAAACCGCGGTATCGGCAGCGCCCTGGTCCAGGAGCTCGCAACCCGGTGGGGCCCGGGAGACTGCATCTATCTCACCGCTCGGGATCACAGCACCGCGCAGCAGGTGAGCCAGCAGCTCACGGAAACCACGGGGCAGACGATCCGTCCGCTCTGCTTCGATCTGGCGAGACCCGATGATCCCAGTGAGACCGCGCGGCGTATTGCTGATGAACACGGCGGGATCGATCTCGTGATACAGAACGGGGCATACATTGCCCGTGCGGGTCATCCCGCGGTCGACGATGCACGGCCGATGATTGCCGCCAACAGCCATGGGACGCTCCGCGTGCTCACGGCCTTTCTGCCGATCCTGCGCGAGCGGGGTCAGATCATCATCGTCGCCAGCGGCCTGGGTGTGTTGACGCAGCTGCCGGAGCAGCTTCGCCCGCTGTTTGATAGCCGCAGGTTCTCGCCGGAGGCAATCAATGCGCAGGCCGATCGCTACGTTGCTGCCGTTGAGGATGGCTCGGCTGCAGCGGCCGGGTGGCCGGACTGGGTCAACGTGCCGTCCAAAGTCGCTCAGGTGGCGGTCACCAGAGCCTTTGCACGGGTCGCTCGAGACTCTGGTTGCTTGCCGCCCGGCGCCCGAATCAACGCGGCCTGTCCCGGCGTCACGCTGACCGATGCGACGCGCCCCTACATGGGAACGGTGTTTCGAGAAGAAGATGCTCAAACTCCGGAAGTGGCCGCGCGGGAACTGCTGCAGATGCTCAAGCCCGGTGCGATGGAGCCCGCGCCTTACGGAGAGCTCATTCAGCATGGGAAAGTGCTGAACTTTGGTGATGGCTGAAACCCTCGGAGTAGCCCCCTACAGCTGTGCGAGAGCCTGCTCGAGGTCTCGAATCAGATCATCTGAGTGTTCGAGACCGACCGAGAGCCGCATGTCGCCCGGGGCGATGCCCATGGCCTCGATTCGCTCCGGGGGCTGTTCCTTCAGAGTGCTGATGAGCGGGGCATAGATCAGGCTCTCGTGGCCGCCCCAGCTCACGCCGCGCCGGAAGAGCTGCACCGCGTCGTAGCAGCGCTTGATGGCTTCGATGTCCCTGGTTGCCAGCGTGAAGCTGAACAGGCTGGAGCTGCCGCTCATCTGCTGCCGCGCCAGCTCGTGCTGCGGGTGACTCGCAAGCCCGGGGTGTCGAACGCGGGCGACTGCGGGATGAGCTTCGAGGAACCGGGCCACCTCGAGGCCGTTCTGCTGATGCAGGACCATCCGGGCCGGCAGGGTGCGCAGGCTGCGCTGCAGCAGCCAGGCTTCGAAGGGCGCCATCTTGGCACCCAGCAGCTCGGCCTCCGTCGTGGCGATCTTCTCGACCAGCTCGGCACTGCCAAGCACCGCACCGGCCACCAGATCGCTGTGTCCACCCAGATACTTCGACACGCTGTGCACTTCCAGGTCGATGCCAAAGGCCCGGGTGTTCTGATACAGCGGGGTGGCCCAGGTGTTGTCGGCGATCAGGCGAATCCCGCGTGGCTGCGCAAGGGCTGCAATCGCGCTGAAGTCCTGCAGCCCGAAGCGCGCCGAGGACGGACTCTCCAGATAGATCAGCCGCGTGCGGGGAGTGATTGCCGCCGCCAGTTCCGCCAGATCATCGCCGGCAACGAATTGGGTGGTTACACCCATCTTGGCCGGCAGATAGGTGCCCAGCAGCGTCGCTGCCGGGCCGTAGACGTTGCGGATCGTGATGATGTGATCACCGGCGTTGATACAGCCCATGATCGCAGCGCTGATGGCACCCATGCCGCTCGCGAACAGGCGTGCCCGGTCCGCACCGGCCAGCGCGGCCAGCTGAGCCTCGGCCGCGCGGACCGTCGGATTGAGCTGCCTCGAGTACACCGGCGTGCCGGTGCGATCGTCGAAGGCGGCGTCCAGCGCATCCCAGCTCTCGAAAGTGAAGGTGCTGTTCTGATACAGCGGCGGTATGACCGCACCATGGACCCGGTCGCGGTGGTCGCCGTCCTGAATGAGTTGGGTCTGTGGGTGCAGGGACTTTCTGCTCCTGCCTCGGTCCTGGCTCATGAGCGGAGCTCCGTAGTGGGGGTGGCGGATTGCTCTGCGCGCGCTGAACTGGTGGTGGTGCGCCTACCACCTTGCCCGTAGTAGCAACCGATCCCGGTAATGGCCAGCAGCGGCGCGACCAGAAAGTTCGTCAGCGACAGGAGCTGCCAGTGCCAGTACTCCGCCACCTCGACGCCCAGGGTTGCCACCATGAACAGCGCTGTGGCATGCCAGGGAATGATGCTCTCGATCATGGTGCCGGTGTCTTCAATGGATCGGGACAGCACCGGCCGCGGAATCTCGAGGCCGTCAAAGCGGCGCTGAAACGCATCGCCAACGATGAACGCCGTGGCGGACTGGTTCGAGGTCATGGCGTTGGTGGCTGCTGCGGCAGCAAGCGCTGACAGCACCGTCGCTGCCCGCCCGCGGGCCAGTGCGAACACACGATCAACGACTCTCGGCATGCTGTCCAGCAGCTCAATGGCACCGACGAACAGAAACACCAGAAAGGCGACGAAGATCGCTTCGCGCATGGAGTACAGGCCGCCTCGTTCGACGAGCACGCGCACGGCGTCCGGCACCGGGGACCCGTCGCCCATCGCTAGCGTGAAGCCCGTAGTCAACGAACTCAGCACGTCCGCCGCCGCGAAGTCCTGCAGCAGGAACGCCAGCAGCAGCGCGGTCAGGATCGATGCGAGCAGCACGGGCAGCGTCGGATAGCGTCGGATCGATCCGAACAGCACAACCGCAGGGGGTAGCAGCAGGAAGACGCTGAAATTGAACTGGCTGTTGAGGCCGTCGAGAAACGCGATCGCCTCGCTGCTGCGCGTGCCGCTGTCCGGAGCCAACCCGGCCGTGAGCCCGACGCCGAGGTAGACGCAGAGCGCGACCAGTGCCGAGGGTACGGTGGTCCAGAGCATGGCGCGAATGTGATCGAACAGTGGAGCGTCGGCGCCGAGGGCGGCCATGTTTGTGGTATCCGACAATGGCGACAGCTTGTCGCCGAAGTAGGATCCGCCGATGACGGCACCGGCGGTGACACCGAGGTCGGCGCCGGCTGAGGCGGCAACGCCGATGATCACGACACCGATGGTCCCGGCGGAGCCCCAGGAGGTACCGGTCAGCAGCGAGAAGATGGCGGGCACGACGAAGGCCAGTGCGTAAATCCAGCGGGGATCGATCAGCCTGACGCCCCAGTCGACGAGCATCGGAATTGTGCCGCTCACCATCCAGGCACCGACCAGCAGGCCGATCGCAAAGAGAATGAAGATCGCCGGCATTGCGCGCGCCAGGCGCGAGATGATGGCCTGCTGGATGTCCGGCCAGTTGAAGCCGAGCCACAGCAGCTGAGCGATCGCCCAGCACGCTGCAAATAAGAACACCAGCTCCAGCGGTACCGGCGGCTGCGCCAGAAACAGCGGCCGGGCCACGAGCCCGTAACCGACCAACAGCAGCAGCACGAGTATCGGCAGGGCAGAGATTCGAAAGCTGATCAGGCGACCGGTGGGTGAGTGAACATCGCGCAAGTCAGAACGTCCCTGGTGGTCTTCGAGCGTGGCGCGGCGTCGCGCTTCTCAACCCGCGCCGGGACAAGCGCCGAACGGGGCCAGCTCTTCGCACTGTGCAGCCTGCCTCGAGGCTGTGATCTCGGAAACTGCGTACAGCACTCTGTGCGGCTTCAGCGTACAAATCGATCTATCAGGCATTCGCGCAGCAGAAGTGCATGATGGACGACGTGGAGCGACTTTTCGATAAAGCCGTTGGGGAATTGACTGCTTGCTCCACTCCAAGACCGTTGTCGGTGAGCCGATTACGGTCGGTGACAACACGCTGATTCCGTGGCTGAGCGTCGGGTTCGGTTTCGGTGTTGGTAGCGGACGCGGTGACGAGCCCACGAAGGGGAGCGGAGGCGGCACCGGCGGCGGCGTGAAGCCGGTGGCGCTGGTTGTGGTGAACGATAAGGGGGTTCAGGTCGAGCCGGTTAAGGCGAGCGCTGCGACCATCATGGAGAAGGTGGTCGAAACGGTGGGCAAGGCAACGGCGAAAACGCCGGCCCAGACCACCGCAGCTCCAGTGTCCGAGCCGGGCTGACCCAGCGCCGAGCCCATGCTGACAGCGGTGCTCAGCCTGCTGCTGTTGCTGGTTGCGCTGCTGCTGGTGCCGCTGGTGATCGACGTCAGGCTGAGCTGGCCACGCGCCGGACCGGACGAGGTCACGCTGGCCTGGGGATTTGGGCTGCTGACCGTCGTCAGTCAGCCACTCGACGTCGGTGGCTCTGAGCGCGGGCCGTCTTGTCTGCGGTTGCAACCGCAGCGCAGCCGTCAGGCTTTGATCTGCCCCTTGATTGTCTTCATGAACTTCTCGCCCCAGGGCGGCGCAAGGCCCGCCAGCTTGGCGACGTCGAGCTTGGATTGCGTAAACACGGACTTGGCGTGGCTGAACGTCTTGAAGCCGTCGTGGCCGTGGTAGCTGCCCATTCCAGCGGGACCGACGCCGCCAAAAGGCAGATCCTCCTGGCTGACGTGCATGACAACGTCGTTTACGGTCACGCCGCCGGAGGTGGTCTGCGCGAGCACCTGCTGCTCCTCGGCAGCATCCTGGCCGAAGTAGTACAACCCGAGCGGCCGGTCGTGTTCGTTGACGTAATCAATGGTCTCTTCGACCGCGCTGTAGCGCTTGACGGGCAGGAGCGGACCAAAGATCTCCTCCTGCATGACCTTCATCTTCTCGGTTGGGTCGAGAATGAGGGTCGGAGGAATCTTGTGATGCGGTTGCTGACGGAAATCTTCGTTGGCCGGATTGATCTCGACAACGCCAGCTCCGTGTTCTTTCGCGTCCTCGACATAGCCGTTGAGGCGATCGTAGTGACGCTGGTTGATGATCGAGGTGTAGTCCGGATTGTCCAGCAGCGTTGGGAACATTCGCTCGACGGAACGACGGGAGGACTCCACGAATTCATCGACCCGCTCCTCCGGCACCATGACGTAGTCCGGCGCAAGGCAGATCTGGCCGGCATTCAGCATCTTGCCGAACATGATGCGATCGGCAGTCTGCTGCAGATCCGCGCTGCGACCGACCACGACCGGTGACTTGCCCCCAAGCTCCAGGGTCACCGGCACCAGGTTTTCCGATGCGGCCCGCATGACGTGTTTTGCGATCGATGTAGCGCCGGTAAACAGCAGATGATCGAAGGGCAGGCTCGAGAACGCGCCCCCGGTCGCCGGGCCGCCAACGCAGACCGCTATTTCGGTGTCATCGAAACGGCTGGCGAAAGCTTCCTTGAGCAGGTCCGACGTTTGCGGCGTAAACTCCGATGGCTTGATCATGCAGCGATTGCCGGCGGCCAGCACGCCGGCCAGCGGGCCGTACGTGAGCTGCACGGGGAAGTTCCAGGGGCTGATCACGCCGATCACGCCAAGCGGCTGGTACTCCACGCGGGCCTTTGCACCGAGCAGGTTGAGGGGGAAATCGACCTTGCGCTTCTCCGGCTTCATCCACCGGCTGAGGTGCTTCTTCGCGTGCTTCAGCGGGCCGACGGAGCCCATGATGTCG
This sequence comes from Pseudomonadota bacterium, assembly GCA_038757945.1. Classification (GTDB taxonomy): domain Bacteria; phylum Pseudomonadota; class Gammaproteobacteria; order Pseudomonadales; family Azotimanducaceae; genus CALHVX01. The sequence goes on along the minus strand of JBCDGJ010000177.1, from coordinate 3,910 downwards.
GTGAAGGTCGACTGGTGGACGGAGCGGTGGCCGAAGTCCTCCCGCATCGCCTCCACGAAGCGCTCGCTGTAGTCGATCAACGTCGCGATTGCGCGATCGATGCGTTCCATGCGCACGGTTGCACTGACCTCGCCCTCTGCCAGATAGGCCTGGCGCTGCCGTTCGAGCAGGGCCTCCATGGCGTCGCGGGACAGGTCAACGTCAGCGGACTGGTCGGTATTCATGGTTGCTCCTGGGCTGCTGGTGGGTCGAACGGGTGGCGCCAGCGGGTGCGCCGCGTCTGATTCGTATTGAACCAGAACCCTCTGTCAGGTTACACAGGGGGCGAAGCCTGTTGTCGGACCTGCCGGTACCCGAAGGAGTCCACGATGTCCCGATCCCTGTCCCAACTCTTCATGCTGCTGGCGGCCACCGCCTGCACCCTCATCGCCACAGGAGCTCGCGGCGCGGACATCCCCGGTGCCAGCGATCCCGTCGGTCTGCCCCGCGTAGCCGGCGCAGAAATCCTTGGCTACCAGAGCACGGCCTACGATGCCTCTCCGTTCCTCCGGGAAGGGGCAGACAACCGGCCGGAAGAGGTCCTGGTCGAGGGCGCCTGGCACCGGGTCGTCTATCTCACCAAGGAAGGTGATACACCGCTAATGGTGCAGAAAAACTACGAGGTGGCGCTGGGTGAGCTCGGTGCCGTTGAGGAGACCTACAGCTGTCGCAACAACTGCCGGAAGCACATCCTGTCGACGACGCTGTGGACCAAAGACAACATGGTCGACCTGCCGACACTGCCGCACACCTTCTACTTTCTCGGCTTCGCGCACGTCTTTGACAAGCCCACCTACCGCTACGCGACGGTCAACAGCGGCACCTCGACCTTCCACGTCGGCGTGCTCTCGGCCACGCTCGCCGAGAGCAACGCCAATGGTGCAGTGCGGGGGCGCACGGTGGTCGTGCTCGATGTGCTGGAAACCAAGGCGTTCGAAGAAACCCTGGAGTTCGTGGATGCGGCGGAGATGACCAAACAGCTGAGCTCCCTCGGTGCGGTGGCGCTCTATGGCATCGAGTTCGATCACGACAAGGCGACGTTGCGGGACGCCTCGGAGCCGACGATCCAGGAGATCGCGGCGCTGCTTGCCAGTGAGTCCGAACTTTCGCTGTACGTCGTCGGTCACACGGACGATGTCGGCACGCTGGCGTACAACCAGGATCTTTCGCTGCGACGGGCCAACAGCGTCGTGGAGCGGTTGGCAACGCTGGGTGTTGCCCGGTCGCGGCTGACGCCGGTCGGCGTCGGGCCGGTGGCTCCGACCGCCAGCAACGATGCCGAAGACGGACGGGCGCTGAATCGGCGCGTCGAGCTGGTCAAGCGACAGCGCTGAGGCGTTACGGCGGCAATCGCTGCCCCGGTGGCGGCACAGCGCAGCGGTCGCGACGGTCTGTTAAGTGGTTCACACGGACGGCGACGACCATGCACACCCCTGGCCGGCAATCAGCGCGGTGTCGACTACCTTTATCAGTGGGGCAGGAAGACTGATGAGGGAAGCAGCTTGCAGACACCGGCTACACCGATCGACGAAGCAGATCGGCTAACAGATCTCCAACAGCTGAACGTCCTGGATACCGAGGCGGAAGAGCGCTTCGACCGCTTTACGCGCCTGGCGCAGCATATGTTCAGCGTGCCGATCGCGCTTGTCAGCCTGGTTGACGCCAATCGGCAGTGGTTTATGTCGCGGCAGGGCCTCGATGCCTGCGAGACCGGGCGGGATATCTCGTTCTGTGGACATGCTGTACTGCAGGACCAGCCGCTCGTCATTGAGGATACGCTCGAGGATCCGCGGTTTCACGACAACCCGCTGGTCACCGACGCCCCTCACATCCGGTTCTATGCCGGTGCTCCGGTCCGGGGTCCGGCGGGCCACCAGATCGGTACGCTTTGCCTCATTGATCGAGTGCCACGGACCTTCAGCCAGCAGGACGTCAATGCGCTGACCGATATCGCCGCTCTGGTGAGCAACGAGCTCAATGCGGTACAGATGGCCATGACCGATGAGCTGACGGGTCTGTCGAACCGGCGCGGCTTCGACCTGCTGACAGATCAGGCAATGGCGATGTGCGCCCGCAACCGGCAGCGCTCCTCGATGATAGCCATCGACATGAATGGCTTTAAGAGGATCAACGACGCCCACGGTCATGCCGAGGGCGATGCGGCGCTCAAGGCCTTCGCCGCGATTCTGCTGCGTACCTTTCGCGAATCAGATGTGCTCGCGCGGGTCGGTGGCGATGAGTTCAGCGTCCTGCTGACGGGAACCGAGGAGCCTGAGGCGCAGATCGCGATCGATCGGCTCTATCTGGCGGTGCACGACTACAACGCGTCTTCCGGCAAGCCCTACAAGCTCTGCTTCAGTGCCGGCCTTGCCTGCTGCGTGCCGGGGCGCAGCTTCGCCGATGCGCTGGCGCAGGCGGATGAGAAGATGTACCTGGCCAAGCAGAACAGAACCGCAGCTGGAGACAGCTGGGCGATCTGAATTCGCCGGTCACTGGGACCCGCTGTCGCCGCTGATCGGCGTCAGCGGCAGGCTGCCGGGCAGCGCGCCCCGGAGGGCGCAGCCGCCCGGGTGCATCAGTTGCCAAGCTGTCGGAACAATCCTCGAATACCTTTGCGCACCGACTTGCGGGTTTCGTCTTCGACGCTGTCCTGGGTCTCGTCGATAACCGCGTCACCGAGTTCTTCGGCAGCGCTCGGCTCCTGCCCAGCTGCGGCGGGCTCGGCTTGCCGGTTGGCCTGCGAATTCTGGCCGGGCTGCTGCGGCATCTGCCCGCCCATCCCCATCATGGCGCCAAAGTTCAGCGGCTTGACCCCGGCAGGGAGCTCGAAGTGTTCATCGCTCTGCGCTCGCATCTTGAGGTCTTCCAGGTACATCAACATGCGCTCGCCCTTCATGCGGCGGTTCTGGTAAACCATGTCCATTTTGATGGGCACCCCGTCATCGGTAATCCACATGAAGCCGGTACCTTTGCCTTCCGCATCTTTGAACTCGCTTTTGAACTTGCGCGTGGAAAAGCCGTCGATGGTCTCCTGGCCGACTTCTTCCACCTTGCTGACCTGCATGCTCTCGGCCTGCTGACCTCTGGCTTCACGCATGTCCATTTCCCGGTACATGCCCATCCCCGGCATGACGAACCAGGCTTTCTGCAGGTCTTCGCGGATGATGGCCAGGCCCTGCATGCCGCCCATGTTCATCTCCATGGCAGACTTACCGGGCGCCTTCCGTTCTTTGAACCGGAACGCACCCTCGCTGGTTTCCATTACCCGTGTCGCGTCGTAAGAGGCGTCGGTGCGGATGCCGAACTCTCTGGCCCATTCCTCCATCGTGACGGCCAGAGCCGAGCCGCAACAGAAGGTGAGCAGGACTGTCGCGACGGTGATCGTGTACTTGCTGCGCATGGTTTACTTCCTCCATGTGAATCCGGTGGGAGTCACAGTACACCAAGAGAAAAGCCGCTTGTATCCGGCTTCGCAATGGGTCAGTCCTGGCTGCGGGGCTGCCGCTCACGATCCGCATGCCGAGCACGTAGCTTCGACGGAACCGAATGCCGCACCCACCGGGTGAGTCTCGAGGCGGCGTGCGTCCCAGTTTGACGACCTGGCTCAGGTCAGCAGTGCTCATAACTGCGGAAATTCGCTACCCGAACCACTCCGCAACGCACAGGCGCTGACAAGCGCCGCTGGTTTGCCTGCGGACGTGTATCGAGGCTGTTTTGCGTGCCGCCAGCCGGGCGTTGCCGGCCGCTGGTGAAAACCCGGGTAACGGGTTGCGTGGGGCCATCAGCGAGCTTCTGGAGTTGGAAACTCCCGCGGGTCCGAAGATAGAGAATGCACCCCTCACGCGACCGGCACGACACCTTGTGCTCCAGT
>JBCDGJ010000176.1:0-10654 GCA_038757945.1 Pseudomonadota bacterium | reverse complement strand
GTTCAACGGCATGCTGGAATCGCTGCTGCAGCTGACCGAGAGCAAATACGGGTTCATTGGCGAGGTGTTTCAGGATCCTGACGGCAGCCCGTTCCTGAAGACGCACGCCATCACCAACATCGCCTGGAACGAAGAAACGCGGCGCTTCTACGACGAGAGCGTTGAGTCCGGGATGGAGTTCCGGAACATGAATACGCTGTTCGGCAGCGTCATGACGACCGGGGAGCCGGTGATCGCAAACGCGCCAGCCGAGGACCGGCGACGCGGAGGCACGCCCGAAGGCCATCCGGATCTGAATGCCTTTCTCGGCCTGCCGTTCCATCACCGCGGCGTATTGATCGGCATGGTCGGTATTGCGAATCGGGCGAACGGCTACGATGAGCAGATCGTTGAGTCGCTGACCCCGTTTCTGACGACCTGCGTCAACATCATTCTGTCTATGCGCGGCCAGCAGCAACAGTCGGCGATTGAACAGTCGCTGCGTGAAAGCGAAACCCGGGGCCGGGCGATCCTGGACAACGCGATCGACGCGATCATTACCATCGATAACACGGGCCGCATCGAGTCCTGCAATCGGGCAGCCAGCCGGACCTTTGGCTATGGGACCAACGAAATGGTCGGCCTGAACGTCAGCGAGCTGATGCCGCCAAGCCATGGTGACCGGCACAATGACTACATCAACGCCTATCTGCAATCCGGTCGCGGTCGCATCATCGGCGTTGGGCGAGAGCTTACGGCGCGCCGTCGCGACGGCTCCGAGTTTCCCGTTGAGCTTGCTGTCAACGAGCTGAAGCTCGAGGGCCGCAGGCTGTTCGTGGGTATCTTGCGGGACATTTCCGAGCGCATCGCCAGCGAAGAACGGCATAGCCGCCTGACCGCGGAGCTCACGGCGCGGGTCGAGGAACTCGATCGGCTGAACGAGCAGAACGAGATGCTAAGCGAGCTGGGCAGCTATCTGCAGGCCTGCCTGACCAAGGAAGAGGCCTATGAGGTGCTGCTCGCGCACGCACGGTCGCTGTTCGACCGGGAAAGCGGCGCGCTCTACCGGTTAACGGAGAGCAACAGCATGGAATGCGTGCTGGCCTGGGGGCCGGAGCGGGATGCGTTGGCAAGCGCCATCCAGCGCACCGAGTGCTGGGGTATCCGTCGTGGTGAACTGCACGAGTCGGGCAGCGCCAGATCAGCGCTGCGGTGCCACCATTTCGATGGCTTCAGCGCCGGACAGCAGCTGTGTGTTCCGGTCATGACCCAGAACGGACCGATTGGTTTGCTGACCCTGCACCTGCCCGCGGTGGTCAAGGAAACGAGCCTGGATGCCCGCTTTGCGCGTAATCGCTCCATTCTGGCTGGCATCGCAGATCGCCTGGCGCCTACGCTGTCAGGCATCGAGCTGCGGATGCGTCTGCAGGAGGATTCGATCCGGGATCCGCTGACGAAGCTGTACAACCGCCGCTTCATGCTGGAAAGCGTGCATCGGGAGCTGCTCCGTGCCCGCCGATCCGGGGCGCCGGTCTCGGTGATTCTTCTGGATCTCGACAACTTCAAGCGGATCAACGACGAGTTCGGCCACGACGTTGGTGATCAGGTGCTTGCGCTTCTTGGGCAACAGCTGACCGAGAACGTCCGCGAAGAGGACTATGTCTACCGCTACGGGGGTGAGGAGTTCCTGATCATGCTGCCCGGGGCCAGCCTGGAGGTCGCCGAGCAGCGCGCCCTGCAGGCGGCGCAGGCAGCGAGGACGCTCAGCATTGATACGGATAAGGGTCCGGTGCGGCTAACCCTGTCCGCCGGGATAGCCTGCTATCCGGATCATGGTCAGACCCAGGAGGCGGTGCTGCTGCGGGCGGACAAGGCGCTCTACGAGGCCAAGAACGCCGGCCGGAACCGCATCCATTTGGCCAAGGCCTCCTGAGACGGCGCACTCCCCTTGCCGGTGCGCGGCATCTACCGATGCCAGAGCGGTCGGGGCAGAACAGGTCTTCCGGAGCGCCGCTCAGCCTGCCGGCCGGTCCGAGCCGCTCGGCGAGGAGAGGCTGATTCAGTCCCGTACCGCAGCCGAGATTGAGCACGCGATCAGCGCCGCTGATACCGGCGCGATCGATGCAGAGCTGCCGGAACGGGTGGGTGATGTCCGCCAGATCGCGATCGTAGCGTATGGCGACAAACCGATCGTAGTACCAGGCTTTGAGGGTCACCGCTGCAACTCCCGCTGTCTTGAGTGGCTGGTTGGTGGTGAACGCGACTGCTCAGACCGCACTCCAGAAACCTGCACCGGTCCAGGCTACCCCGTTGCTCGCGTGCCGCGCCTGAAATAGCGCCGATCGAACCTGAGCGTCGCGTACCCGACCGCCACAAAGGCCAGGCCGATAACCATGAGCACCAGCGGCCAGCCGAGGGAATCCGCAAAGTGTTCGGCGGTGAAGTAACCGATGTAGAACAGCAGGGCGGCCACGCCCGTCACCAGCAGCGACCGCGTTCGAGTCAGGACGGAAAGATAGATGTCCGCGATCGCGACCACGGCAAACAGCATCTCGTACTGTGCCCGCTCTACCAGATTCCACAGCGCCAGGAACACGAAGACGGAACCGATGCCGGGCCAGGCGCTTCGGTTCCAACGATAGCGCTGACGATCGAGGCCAAGGCCAACGAGCACAAGGGCCACGCCCACCGTCAGGGCGCTGAGGTTCTCGTCCACCCCGCATAGATCCAGCAGCGTGATCCAGAACGAGGTGCCGAACAGCACGGCGGCGAACACCAGCACGACCAGGCCGGCCTGCGCCTGCGCGGGCTCCGCGCTGCGCTGCAATCCGAGGCCGGTCATGCCGGCCTGCAGGGCAACGGCCAGGCTCGTCAGCAGCACGGCGTAGCGCCAGTCGCCGCCGCTGCCGTATTCGTCGAAGGCGACCAGCATGCCCGTCGGTTCCAGGAACAGGGCGGCGAGCAGGAGCGGAGCCACCATGGCCGGCCACTGGTTCGCCCGTTCGACGGCGATGGCGGCGAAAAACAGAGCAACGCCAACGCCGAACGTGATGCCGACCCGCGCCAGGCTCGGAAAGTCAGCCCAGTTGAGGGCGATAAACGCGGCGATACCGGCGAACAGAAAGAGCCCACCCAGGTAGGCGAAGACGCGCTGCAGGACGCTGCGCTGAGGGTCCGCCGGTGCAGCCAGTGCGCTGGCGATCTCCTGTGCGCTGAGGTCGTGCTGGCTGGCCAGCCGCCGGATCTCCTCGAGCGCCGCGGCGCGGCCGGTCCGGTTGCTGGACTCACTCATCGGGAATTACCCAGCCGAGAAACTGCGGAGCCCAGTACCGCTCGGTGCCGTCCGGCGGGGGAACGGCAAACGCAACGCCGAGCTTGTGAATCGTGCCCGTGCGGCGGCGCTGACTGAAAAGCGCACCGATCAGCCCCGGTCCCCGACTCGCGCCGGTGTCGAAGCGATAGCCATCCGGTGCTTCGATATCCGGCGAGAGGCGAAGCCCGGTCAGGGTCGGCGCGGGCACCAGCCGCGGCGTGTCGGATAGCGCTTCCGGCAGCTCGATGGGAATCCGCTCGGATCTGCCGCTCGCGTGGTGCCAGCGATAGAGGCTCGACCGGTAGGGCGCGGTGCTGCGCAGTGCGTGGATCTGCAGGCGCCCGTCCGTGACGCTGAATCTCAGCTCCGCGGCTTCCGGCTGGTACTGGCGATAGTCATGATGAGCGTAGAGCAAGTCGTAGGCCGGCGGTGCCACGGTTTGTCGCGCCAGCTGGATGTAGGCGAAGAACAGCAGCACCACAATCCCCGGCAGGGCGATACCCGCAATCAGCAACCCGTTGCGTTTGGCCATGGCGGCGTTCCCCTGTCAGCTCCTGCACGGCCACAGCATAGCGGCTCAGTCCCGGCGCAGATGCGCGAGCGGCGCGATTGGATTCGGAAACCTGAAAATCACCAGGTAGGTGTTGAACACCAGCGTCAGTACCGTGGCGCCCTGGATGACGTGGGCGGCCTCGACGCTGAGCAGCCCGGCAGCGGCAGCGACGTAGCTCAGCAGCAGGGAGAACTCCGAGGCCTGGCCGAGGCGACAGCCAACTTCGATGGCGGTGTTGCGATTCTCGCCCTGCCAGCCCAGCAGCGCGGCGAAGATCGGCGGCTTGCTCGCGACCAGCAGTAACGCCAGACACAGGGTGGGTAGCCAGACCTCCAGCACCAGTGCGCCGTTGAGGCTGGCGCCGACGGTGAAGAAGAACAGCACGAGAAAGAAGTCCCGCAGCGGGCGCAGGTTTTCGACAATGAACGGCGCAACGGGCGTCGAGGCCAGCGAGACCCCGGCAATCAGCGCGCCAATCTCAAACGACAGCCCCAATGCCTGGGCCGCGCTGGCGAGGCCCAGGCACCAGCCCAGCGCCAGCAGAAAGATGAATTCGGTGAACGCGTCGAAGCGCCGCAACAGCGGCAGCACGAGCCAGCGCAGGCCTGCCCAGGCGGCGAGGCCGAGCAGTGGGAGCGTCAGCAGCACTATTGTCAGACCGGACAGGGTGCTGTCGAGGGTCTCGCCTATTCCGGCAATCACCAGCAGAGCGATGATCGCGAACAGATCCTGGATGAGCAGCAGGCTGACCACGATCTCGCCGGTATGCCGGTGATGCAGCACCGTGGTCGGCAGCAGCTTGATGCCCATGATGGTGCTGGAGAAGGACAGCGCAACGCCGCCGATCAGCGCCTCGATACGGGAGAACCCGAAAGCCTGCATAACCACGAAACCGAGGCTGCAGAACAGTACCGTGGTCAGCAATCCGGTCAGCAGCGATTCGCCGAGCATGTTGCGCAGGCGCTTCGGCTGCAGATCGAGGCCGACCAGAAACAGCAGGAAAACGATGCCGAACTCGGCAATCTCGGCCAGCAGCGCCGTATCGCCGACCCAGCCGAGGCCGTAGGGTCCGAGCAGCAGGCCGAGGACGATGTAGGCGATCAGAAACGGTTGCCGCGTGTAAAGCGCGGCCGCCGCCAGGATCGCTGCGCCGCTGAAGATCAGGAAAAACGACTGAATGATGGCTGCGTCATGCACCGCGTCTGCTCCGGTGTCCGGCCGGCTCCTGCTGCTGTCGCTCGTTCGATAGTAGCTCTTATGCGCGATCAGCGTTGGCAGCGCGCGACGACGGTGGCCAGCGCGGCACCCAGCGGTAAGAACAGGCGTGCCAGCGCCAGGCCCGCAGTGAGGCCGGCGGGTAGCTGCGGAGCCCCGAACCAGTGCGCCAGCCTGGCGCACCGCAGGATCAGCGACCCGATCTTCGAGGCGATCAGCCCCGGCGGCTGCGGCACCGGCGGCTGCGCGGCACCGCTGCGGTGGATCTGTGGTCGCTTTATGTCAGCGGATTGAACTTCGCGCCTCGTAGAGCCAGCGCCCGAACAGGCCGAGCCCGAACAGCGTGCTGATGATCCCGACGGCGCTGCCGAGAATCGGAATTGCCGACAGCAGCGCAATGAGCAGCAGGCCGACCAGCAGCGTCAGTACCAGGTTGTAGCGTTCCGGTGGGAGGAGCTGGGCACCGACCCAGCGGGCCGCAATGATGCCCGCTAGGTAACACAGAGCAATCCAGAGCAGGAACAGCGCGACGCCCAGCGGTGCGCCGACCAGAGTCAGCGTGACGACGACCGCCGCGATGGGCATTCCGATCAACATGGCCAGACCGAGCGCCAGCGTCACCAGGCCTTCGTTGCCGGTGCCGGGTCCGAATCGGGCGAGGGTCGGTGCCAGGCGGAACAGCAGCCAACCGGTGAACAGCGCGGCGAGCAGCTGAAGTAGCGCAAACACGATCCATTCGCCGCCTCCGCCCGACTCTTCTTCCGCATCGTCGGCAATGAAGTTAACGGCACCGGCAATGCTCGCAAGGTCCGTCCCCTGGACCAGTTCCGGATCTGCTCGTAGAACGAGATCACCGCCAATCGATGTATCTGCGGTCAGCGTCACCCGATGCGCAGCTGCCCGTACGCTGCGGTCCACCGTTCCGGAGAGCGCCAGCAGTTCGGCTGCGGAGTAGAGCTCGCGCGCAACGCTGCCGTCGACCTCGACCCGCTCTCCGGCAACAGCGGCATTGCCACCGACGCTGCTGTCTGCGGAAATGGCCAGCGTTTCACCGGCGCCAATCCAGTTGCCGGCAACATCGGCCCCGTTTAGAACGGCGCGGTTGCCGGCCTGAATCAGCGTGCCGCCAATACGCCCGGTCACCTCGATGTCGTCACCGAAGGTGATGACCATGCCGGTCACCGTGCCACGCAGCACTACGCGATCGGCGATTGCCAGCAGATCGCCGTTGATGGTGCCCTCGACCAGGACCGAGTTGCCGATCAGCGCTGCCGAGTCTTCGATGGTCTCGGCAGCGCCGATGACGATCCGATCTTCTGAACGCTTGATCTCGAACGCGGTGGCCGGTTCGCTGCTGAAGACCAGCAGGGCGCCGGCCAGCAGCGCAAGCACAAGATGAGTGTCCGGGTGCGGGCGGCGAAAGCGCCAGAGCAGGAGGGCGCCCACCAGCCCGATCAGGGTTGTGATGACGACGGGATGGTGCAGCATGGTGATCAGGCTCCAGTTGGGAAGAAAGGCGTCTATGGCGGCGCCAAGGGCAAACTCGGCGCCGAGGCTGGCGGCATCTGGTACCAGCCAGCTCAGCCAGCCAGGGAGTCGCAGGGCGGCGACGGTGCTGAGCCAGGCGGCGTTCAGGGGTGCAGCCGCTGCTAGCACCCACCCCAGCCAGGCAACCGACGAAAACCCACCGGACGATCCGGCGGCTTCGGACCGGCTGCGAGCCGGCGCCAGACTCAGCTCGGCGACGTCGAAAGCGGCGCGCAGCGCGCGTTTTTCCGCGCGCAGGACCGCCACACGCTGTCGACACGCTTCACAGCTGCTGAGCTGGCTTTCGAACTGCTCCGCCGCGTCTGCGTCGAGCTCGCCATCGACGTAACGTGCGCAGACTTCGAGGTCTGGACAGGTCATTGCGGTGCCTCCTGCTGATTGAGGGCCTGCCGAAGTCGTTGCCGTGCGCGCAGCAGCAGCACCCCGACGTGTCCGGGCGCGATCTCGAGCTGCTCAGCGATTTCGGCGTAGCTCGCGTCGCTGTAGTAGGCGAGCACGAGCGGCACCCGGTAGCGATCCGGGAGCTGTTGCACGGCGGTAGTGACCGCTGCGGCCGAGTGAGCGCTGATCAGCTGCCCAGCCGGGCAATCCGCCGGATCCTCGAGGGCGTCCGGCTCAGCGCTCTCATCGGCTGTGAACACCGCTGCTGTACGCTGCCGTTCGCGGATCCGATCGATACAGAAGTTGCGCGCGATGGTGTTGATCCAGGGCGCGAAAGCATCTGCCGACCGGAATCGGGAGAAGGCTTTCAGCCCGCGCTCGAAGACCTCCTGAGCGGCGTCCTCGGGATCCTCATCTGGCCCCAGCAGGTAGCGGCACAGGCCGCGCACGCGGGGATAGTGCTCGCGGTAGTGGGCATCAAAACGGGCCCGTTTGAACACGAAGGCGCCTCACAGAAATCATCGGTCTAGTGGGGAATACGCTTGGGGAGAAAAGTTATTACAGCCCCGAGGAATTTTTTTCGAAGGATCATAAGCGGTCGGCGGCCGTCCGTGCAGCGGCCGACCGCACGGCGTGTGTCGGTGATCCTGGGGGTAATGCGGGCCGCTGATCCGTCCGGGGGTGGCGGACCCGCTGCTCAGTCACTGCTGCCGATAGAGCAGCGCCCAGGGCGTCTGTAGCGTATTGCCCTGCAGCTGCATCGGAAAGGGCGCTACCTGAGGGGGATAGAACGGCTGGCAACCCCAGGCGTTGCACTGCTGGCCGCCGGCGTAGCTCACGCTCATCGTGCTGTTCTGGAACTGGTAGCTGCCCCAGGTTTCAACCCGCATCGACTGATCGTAGGCGGTCTCGACCTGCTGAAACTGGCCATCGGGATTGAGCTGCACCCAGACCTGCACGCCATTCTGACCGGTACCGGCCCAGACGCCGGGGAGCGTCGAGGTCGGCTGCTGGACCTGTGAGCCGCCGCCGCCGCTTTCGGGGGTGCCGCTACTGCCCGTACCGGCGGAGCTACTGCCACCGCCGGTGTTGGTTCCGGCGAGTCGTTCGGTTCGGAAGACCTCGAGCACCTCGCCGACGGCTTCACCGCCACCGCCGATCATGGTCTTGATCCATAGACGATCGGGCTGGCTGGCATCTGCAAGCACCATGAACAGATCCCGGCCGAGTAGCTCGTCGTTGGCATCGAAGGTCAGCAGGCTCAGCGTCGGCAGCAGCCGGGTATCCAGCTGAACCACGAAGCTGTAGTCCTTGGCTTCTGCGGGCAGCGCCTCCCGATTGATCATCATCTCTGCCAGGTTGCTGCGGCCGATGCGTTCCCCGATCCCGAAGGCGGGCGTTCCGTCGGCGGTTGCCCAGACGCCGCCGAGCTCGGCAATGTCCAGCTGCCGGGCGCCGTCGAAGCCGGCTTTGACATCCCACTGCGGGGGCACGCCGCGGATGCTGGTACTCGCGACCGTGCGTTCACCGGACAGGTTCTCGGCGATCGCCCAGGTTGTGTAGGTGGCGTTCGGTACTTCGCTCATGATGAGCTCGAGGCCGTCTTTCCAGGGCATTGTCGTACCGCCGCGGAGCGAAGGTTCTTCGGCCCCATCGGGAATGAACTCGAACAGCAACGTCACCTTGTCTTCCGGTTTCGGCTTGATGCCGCGGGGCACGCTCCGGCCATCTTTCATCTCGACCAGCAGGGCGATGCCGTCGGCCTGCCAGGTCAGCATGTTGAAGGTAATGATGGCCTGGTGTTTGCCGAATTCGGTGCTGTCGTATTCGGCAAGCACGCCGACGCTCATCCCTTCGCCGCGCTGCAGCTCGGTGGCATCGATGGTTGCAAAGCCATAGGTTTCGCCATTGCTGACCGTATAGGTCGCCGGTGAAACCTCCATCTCCATGCGTGCGGTGTTGCCTTTGAAGGTCGGTACCAGGAGCTCTGCGGCGTCACCGGTGGCGGCCAGCTTATCGGCCAGAAAGCGGCTGTCGGTCATGTAGCCCTTGCTCATGATCAGGTGCCCCTTGTCCTCGGGGCTGTACTGTCCGGTCAGCGCCTCGACCCAGAGCAGGTTGTTGCCCTTCACCTTGAGGCGCAGTGTCGTGTCGTCGAGCATCGAGGTGGTTCCGGTTTCCTTGCCGGTTTCAGAGTTCACGTACTTGAAGTAGGAGATCTTCGGTACTTCGCTGCTGCGGCCCTGCTCCCGATGGACGGCCTCGAGCAGTTTCGGCCAGGCGCTGCTGCCGCCGAAGCGGGTATTCAGGTAGGCGGGATTGAAGGTGGCGGAATTCGGCGGTGCGTAGATCGACAGGCCGTGGCTCAGCTTGTGTCGTCGTGAAGTGTGGCTGTCCACCACGGCGCTGTCGATGGCATCTACCAGCGCCTGAAACTCTGCCTGCGCGGGAAATGCCGTGTCCATGGTGACCCGGGAGCGCTTCACGAGGTCGAGCAGGTCTGAGCTCGACAGGGAGCCTTTGTCTTCCTTACGGTTGGCGTCCTTGCCCCTGGGATTGAAGCTGTCTGCCCAGAACACTGACCGGGCCAGTGCCGGCCAGTGCTGGCCGCTGTTCTGGCCCAACCGAACGGCCAGCCGATCGATTGCGACCTTCACGGTCTCCATGCGCGAAAGGTCGACCGCGGACTGCGTGGCGACCCGTTCGCTTGCCTTGTCAGTGAACTCTCCGTAGCGGCGGACGATGTTCTGAGCCAGTCGTCTGGGTCCTGCGGTGGCTTTGCCGAACTCCGGTAGCAGGACATCGTAGGGCCAGCCGTAACCCGGTTCCGTGGCCTGAGAGGCGACCATGAATCGCGCGAAGTCTGCGACTTCGTAGGCGATCTCCACCTGCGCCATCAGGCACATGTCGAAACCGATCAGGTCGAGCTTGCTACCGTTTGGTACCGCGCCTGCCAGGGCCGAGCGAAGCTCCGGCAAGGTCAGGCTGTCGTGCGCGCCGTCTGGCCCGGCATCTTCGTCATCGGCCATGCCCTGCCAGCCGCCACCGTGGTCCCACAGCACCAGCCCGTACCGGCGGGCGGGAAAGTTGCTGGTTGCGAACTGAATCAGGTTGGTCACGTGCGACGGGTCACCGGTGTTGATTTCGCCGAGGCGCAGCAGTTCTTCCGAGGCCAGTTTCCCTTCCTGCTGGTCGGGGCGCATGCGCAGCACGCGGGCGTCGGTCCAGTTGCCGAGGCCCTCGGCGTAGTCGGCTGAGCGATCGATGAGCACGATGATCTCGACGCCTTCAGCCGGCATGCCGGCTTCAATCTCATCGAGGTCGATCAGCGCAGCCTGTTCCAGGTTGTTGTCGGCGGCCATGTAGATCATCAGGGTCCACTCTGCCTGCTCGGCAGCGCGCGACGGGCCGGAGCACAGCAGTGCAGCCAGCGCGACGAGCGTTATCCGGAGGGTCTTCATGAGGGTGACTCCGAACGGTTTTCGAGCAGGTCGAGGGCTTCGTTGTTGCCTTCGTCGGCGGCCAGCTGCAGCCACCGCAAAGCGGCCGTTTCATCTTTCGGTACACCGTCGCCGGCGCGCAGCAGCTTTGCGAGCTGGACCATCGCTCCGGTGTTGCCGTTGTCGGCTGCGGACCAGTAGAGCCGCGCGGCCTGCTCCAGGCTC
>JBCDGJ010000175.1:0-10661 GCA_038757945.1 Pseudomonadota bacterium | reverse complement strand
CTCCGGGCAGGTTGTTCGGATCACCGTTGGCAACGTTTTCCCGCAGCGTGTTGAACGCAGCCGCACGCAATGAGAAGCGGCCATCGAGAAACTTGGTCTTGGCACCAATCTCGTAGCTGACCGCGGTCTCGGGCCCGACGGCGCTGCCGTCGCGCTTGACGCCGGACTGCGGCACGAAAGACTCGGCGAAGCTGACATACACATTCACCCCTTCCGTGACCTCATAACTGGCCCCGATCCGGAACGACGTATCGTCCTGCTCGTCCACGGTTTCCTGTACGAAATCGTCTTCAGCAAGGTCATCGCCGCCGGACGTCGGGTCACGGAGGGTGGTTTCCAGCTCATCGCGGCGCACGCCCGCGGTGATGGTCAGCGCCTCCACGGGTCGGACGATGACCTCACCGTAGATCGACTGGAGGTCGTCGGTAAAGTCAAAGAAGGGGGTCGGCGTCAGCGTATTGACCGGAATCGGCAGTGCCCGGAAGTTGGGGTTGGTGATATCAATGACTGCGTTAAACCCGTCAAAGGCAAAGGTCGACAGACCGTTGGTCTCCTGCAGCGTGCCGCCAACGACAAAGTCCACGTCGGTGTTGAACAGCTCCGTGCTCCAGGCCAGCTGCGCATCAAAGTAAGTCACATCTTCATCGAAGGACCCGGTAGACGAGTAGAAATTGCCGACCGGATTGCTCGGAGCAATACCCAAGCGCCCCTCGTCAAAGTTGTAGTTATAGAGCCCCTGGGTGTTCTGATAGTCGAGCTCTGTGTCCTGATAGCTACCGCGCAGCGTCAGCTTGAGGTTATCCAGGAACTCGTGCTGAATCTCGCCGTCGATCAGCAGATCTTCCGCCTGTCCGGCCACATTGTCCCTGGGCCCGAAGTAAGTGCTGTTATCGAAGGCGCGCGGTACCGTGCCATCCTGGAAGATCGCGAAGTTCAGGCCAACAACGTTATCGGCTTCGCGATAGGCGACGCTCAGTCGTGAACGCGTACGCTCCGTCAAGTCGATTTCGACGACGGGTCGAATCGCGAAGATCTCGCGGTTTTCCCGCCCGTTGGCAAACTCCGCATCTTCATGCGCCACCGTCAAGCGGCCGCGGACCGCATCGCTGCCAAACAGCGCACCGGCGTTCGCATCAATTTCGCCGCGTACAGTACCGTAGCTGCCCGCGCGTAATTCGACATCCACAAAGGGATCGAGCTCGGGCAACTTGGTCACCGTATTGATGATGCCGCCCGGCAGTACCGGACCCAAGCTGATCGATGCGGGACCCTTGAGGACCTCGTAGCGCTCAACGAACGCATCATCTCGCCGTCCGAAACCGCGACTCGAGGTTTCCGGGCGGTTATTCACCAGCACCGAGGCACTGAAGCCACGGACCAGGAACTCAATGGCACCGGAGGAGAACTGGTCACCGGTAATCACCACGTTGGGGATGGTCTGCAGCGCCTCCAGAGGCCGAATAAATCCCCGCTCGTCAATGAACGCCCGATCGATCACGTCCAGGGAGTAGGGCAGCTCTTCGAGGGTGATCGGGAGCCGGTTAACCAGAGAGTTCTGGAAGCGCCCCTCCACGACAATCTCATCGACAATGCCGCTGCGGTCGATGACCACCCCGTCATCCCCGCTCTGTGCCGCCGCCGCCAGCGGCAGTGCACCGCCCGCACAGAGCGAGACAGCCATGGCCGCCTGCCGCCGCAGGGCACGAGCGCTGTGGGCTCGCCGGCTGCGGCTGATTTTCCGCGCCCGGGCTTTGCGCCCGGGACCTGTGTTCATGCTCATGGTTCCTCTCCATTGGTACCGCGCCCAACCACGGGCAGCGCTGACCGCGCGCGTGTCGGTTCGCAAAGACAAACAGGCCGCGGCGCAGGTGGCCGTGCCACCGCTATCCCCGAACGCCAAGCCCAGCCCAACTGTATACCACTGCTGATATGATTGAGTACAATAATAATGGTTCTCATTTGCAGGAAACTAGCATGACGATTCGCCCTCCGCAGTCCTCAGGACTGCGTCCGAAGACGCTCAGCGTCGCCATCTCCCTAGCAATGGCGGGTGGTTTCAGCGGGGCGAGCGCCCAGGCGCAGGACGGTCGGCAGCCCATCGAAGAGATCACGGTCACCGCCAGCCGGTTCCAGAATTCCCTGGTCACGCGGCTGGCCATTCCGGAGAACGAACTGGCCGCCACACTCGACACGCTCGACACAACGACGCTTGAAAACCTCAACTTCCTGGCGCTCGAAGAGGCCTTTCTGACGCTGCCGAACATCAGCACCACCGGCGGCAACTTTGCCGGCGGAAACTTCTTCCTCAATGTGCGCGGCTTCTTCGCCGACTATCTGATCAACAATCGCCCGGTCGCCCAGTTCCGCGGCTCCGGGCTCGATCGATCTGTGGTGGAGACGGTCGAGGTGCTGAAAGGCCCGACGTCCATCGTGTTCGGCCCTGTCTCTCCCGGCGGCATCGTCAATCAGGTACTCAAAACGCCGAAAGCTGACGACTTTCTTCACTTCGATTTGCTCGGCAATACCTTTGGCACGGCGCGCGCTGACATAGACGTCAACAGGAGCAACCTGTTCGGCCAGGACTGGCTGCGCGGCCGCCTGACGGTTGCCTTCGAAGATGGCAAGGCGGCCGCCGACGAGGTCGGGCGGGAGGCGCTCACCCTTCGCCCTGTGATCGAAGCAGACCTGGGTGAGTCCACGCGGGTACAGGCGGCGCTGTACTACCGCGATCTCGAGGGTTCCTTCCAGCCGTTCTTTCCGCTGAACACAGACCTGTCGATTCCGGATGAGATCGACCCGGATACCTTCATTGGCTCGCAGAGCAACCGTCTGGAAAACGATTATCTGTTCGTCGAAGCGCAGGTCGTGCATGAGTTCCTCGAAAACCTCACGCTGACGGTTCGCGGCAGCTATCTCGACACCGATGGTGACCAGACCTACGGCAACGGGTTCTATCGCTACAGCTACTACGACAGCTACGATCCGGCCTATGCGCTCAACGGCATTCCCCTGAACGATCGGACCGGCTATCGCTACGGTTTTGTGCGCGCGAACGAAGAGGAACAGGAATACCTGGACGTCCAGCTCGCGACAGCCTTCGATGCCTTCGGCCAAAGAAACGATCTGCTGTTCGGAGCGACCTACTCGGATCGTAAGACCTTCAATACGGCGTTTCTCTCGGAAACGCTCGCACCGGTGGACCTGACCGATCCATCGACCTTCATTACCGGACCTGTGACCATCACCCTCCCCAATGATGTGGACGGCAACAACAACGAAGATCGCTTGCTCTCAGCCTATGCAGAGGTCTACCTGCGCCCCACGCCCTGGCTGACGATTCCCTTTGGCGTGCGCTACGACGAGGTCCGCGAATCTCGAGCAGCGTCGCGCCTCGCCGATCCGGACGTGCGCACGGAAGACGACGTCACCGTGAAAACGGGATTCAACATCGAGGTCAACGACCGCTTGCGCGTGTTCTACAGCTTCGCGGAATCATTCATTCCTCAAAACAACCTGTCGCGCACGGGCTTCCTGGATCCTGAGCAGGGCGTGGGCCACGAGCTGGGGCTGAAATACCGAAGTGAGAGCGGGCTCGCGATCGATGCAGCCGTGTTTCGCATTACCCGCCAGGACCTGGCGGAGTTCGATCCCAACAACGCGCCGGGTGAAGGGTTTTTCGTTGCGGAGGGAGAACAGGAAAGTGAGGGGTTTGAGGTGAGCGTCCGCGGCAATGTGACGGACGCGCTCAGCCTGAACATCAACTACGGCTACGCCAACGCCAAAATCACGGAGCCGATCTTTGGCGAAATTGGGCGTCGAGCTCTGGTGCCCCGCTTCAATGGGAGCGCCTACGTGACCTATGAGCCCGTCGAGGGCGCGCTGCAGGGACTGCGCGCCTCCTTTGGCGTGCGATTCGCCGATGAGGTATCGCTACGCTCCCCCACCGTCGACGATCCGGATCGTAATCTGGGCTTCGTGGATGGCTATGAAGCGTTCGATCTGATGGTCGGGTACGCTGTCAACGATCAGATTGACCTGCAACTGAACGTGTTCAACGTGTTCGACAAAGCGTACCTGGAAAGCTTCGGTTTCGGCTTCGGTGCCGGGGGCGGCTTTACCTATGGACGGGCTCTGAATGCTCAGCTGCGCGTACGGCTGCGGTTTTGAAGTGACCCAAGATCCGGCCAGGGGTAACACGCCGTCCGCACCCACCACCGGCCGGCAGTGGTACGAGCACGCTCGAGCGTGCCAGCAGGCCGGCGATCTGATCAGTGCCCTGGACGCCTACCGCGCATCCTTGAAGTTGAACCCCCGCGCCGCGGCGGCCTGGATCGGCATGGCCGAAGTGCTCGACCTGAACCAGCAGCCACTCGATGCGCTGGCCTGTCTGCAGCGCGGTGTGCAGGCCGATCCGCGCAGCGTCGTGGCTGCCACGCGGCTCGGCCGGTCGCTGCAGGGGCTGGGACGCGTCGACGACGCGCGCCGGGCCTTCGATCATGCCCTCGGGCTAGATCCCGCCTCTGTCAGCGCGCGCATGGGACTCGGCGAGCTGCTCGAAGATCAGGGAGATCCAGAGGGTGCCGCAGCAGCCTATCGCACCATTCTGGACCAGAACCCCGAGCGCTCGGAACCGCTGGCCAACCTGCTGGGCCTGGGTCGCTACATCGACATAAAAGGCGAGCTGGAGCTGGCACAGCAGCGCCTGCAGAGCGCCGCCAATCGGGATCGCGCGCTCATCGGCTACGGGCTTGGTAAAGCGCTGGATCGCATGCAGGAGACTGATGCAGCGTTTGCCGCGCTTGCGGTAGCCAACGAGGCTCGCCGCGCCGAGGCAGGCCCCTTTGATCGCAAGGTGTTCGATGCCCGTATCGATCGACTGATCGATATTTTCTCCCCTGACTTTTTCGCGCAACGAAAGGGTTGGGGGAACGGCTCAAGCAAGCCGGTCTTCATCGTCGGTCTGCCGCGTTCCGGTACCACGCTGACGGAGCAGATCATCGGGTCACACCCGCAGTGCTTCGGTGCTGGGGAGCTGGGCATCCTGGCCGATCTGGCGACGGGTGCGCCGGACCGGCTGGGGCGCCCGGACCCGCCCTGGCCGCACTGCGCGCCGGAGCTGTCGCAGCAACAGGTGCAGGAACTGGGCAGCGACTTCGTCGAGCAGTTGCAACGCCGCGCCCAGGGCGAGCCACGGCGCATCGTCGACAAGCAGCCGCTGAACTTCTGGCACCTGGGACTGGTCGCGCTGGCACTCCCGGGGGCCAGGATCCTTCACTGCCGCCGCGACCTGCGGGACAACGGGTTTTCGATCTATTCGCAGAACTTCAATCCGAGCCAGCGCTGGTCCGCCGACCTAGGCGATATCGCGCATTACTGGCGTGGTTATCGTCGGCTCATGGCGCACTGGGAAGCGGTCACCGGCCTCGCCATGCTGAGCGTTGACTATGAAGACACGGTGGCGGAGCTGACGCCGCAAGCGGAACGTCTGCTCACCTTCCTGAATCTGCCCTGGGATCCGGCCGTGCTCGACTTTCACCGTAATGAGCGTGCGGTGCAGACACCCAGCCGCTGGCAGGTGCGCCAGCCGATCTACCGGGACTCCGCAGCCAAGTGGCGGCGCTACGAGGCGTATCTCACCCCGCTGGGCGATGCGATGGCCGAAACTGATGAGTAGTTTCCGGGCTGCATTCGCGTGCCTGTGCTCACCGGCACCAGGCATTGATCCATCCCGCTGGCATAATGAGCACTGATGGCGAAGCGCGTGCAGCAGTCCGCCAACTTGGGATCCTACCGATGGGAAGTCGCCGCCCGAGTGCTGCTGGCATTCATCGGTGGCTTCATCTGGGTCAGCACCTTTGGTGGATTTATCGCCACCACCGTGCACGCGCTGGGCTGGATGCCGTTACCCCAGGCCGTGCATGTGATGACGCTGTTCAGCTTTATCGCCTGGTGTGCAATCGCCATGTGGGCCTTCCAAGCGCCACAGCTCAAGCGTCTGGCGGGTTGGCTACTGGGCAGCGCCGCGATGTTCTTTTTGCTCCAGTTAGCCCTGGAGCGATGGACAGGGCTGTAGTCCGAAACAACCAACGAGCTGGCGCTCCCAGCTCCAAAGAGGACAGACACGATGGCAAGTGAGGGTTTTCAGGGCGCGTTTCGCCAGTCCATGGCCTGGCTGCACACCTGGTCCGGGCTGGTGCTGTCCCTGCTGCTGTACTTCATCTTCATCACCGGCAGTTTTGGCTACTTCAACCTTGAGGTGGACCAGTGGATGCAGCCAGAGCAGCCGAACGCTCAAGCACCGGAGGATCCCGTCGCGCTGTCGCAGCTGGCATTGAGCTACCTGGAGCGCGAAGTGCCGGAGGGCACCCGCTACTTCATTGATCTGCCCGGAGCCCGTGACGGCGGCGCGGTCCGAGTCTATGCGGACCTGCCGGAGCCCGGCAGCGATGGCGAGAGCTACCTCAATCGGTACCTGGATCCCGCCACCGGCGCCCCGGTGACCGCGCGGGAGACCGGCGGTGGCGATGCGCTCTATGCCATGCACTACGCGCTGCACTACATGCCCTATGAGGTCGCGATCTATATTGTCGGGGTCGGCACGCTGTTCATGTTCCTTGCGCTCATCACCGGCATCGTGACGCACAAAAAAATCTTCGCCGATTTCTTCACGCTCCGACTGCGCAAAGGGCAACGCTCCTGGCTTGATGGCCACAACGTCTCCAGCGTTCTGGCACTGCCGTTCATGCTCATGATCACCTACTCAGGGCTGGTGTTTTATACCTTCGAGTACTCCCCGGGCGTCATGCTCACGACCATGGGCATTGACAAGCCGGCCCAGCAAGAAATGTACACACACCTGTACCCGGGCTACGGGGAGTCGGAAGCGGCTGATGAATCCGCCACCATGGTGGCTATCGCACAGCCCCTGGCCGATGCGCAGCGCCGCTGGCCGGGCGCCGCGTTCCGCTACGTGGAGCTGGAACACCCCGGGGACACCAACGCCGTCTACTGGATTGGTCGCGAGGCGCAGGGCCTTGAACGCGGTGGTGATGCGCTGCGCTACAGCGCCGCGACCGGTGAATTCCTGGGTGAAAGCGGATCCATGCCGGCAGATTCTGCGTTTTCGAGCGGCCTGCTTGCCATTCACGAAGGGCACTTCGCGAGCTACCTGCTGCGCTGGCTGTTCTTCTTGAGCGGCCTGCTGGGCGCGGCAATGGTCGCGACAGGACTGCTGCTGTGGGCGAGGAAGCGCCGCACCCAGCTGCGAGGCGCGCCGGCGCCGCGCAGCCTCCGCTTTGTGGAACGCGGCAACCTGGGCATCATCGTGGGGTTGCCCCTCGGCGTCGCCGCCTACTTCTGGGCCAACCGCCTGCTGCCGCTCGGCATGGAAGATCGCGCCGCCTGGGAAATGCACTGCCTGTTCCTGACCTGGGGCTTGAGCTTTGCCCACGCCGGCGCCCGGGAGCTGCGGCGCGCCTGGCGTGAACAGATCGCGCTGCTGGCGGCGCTGTTCCTGCTACTGCCACTGCTCAATGCCGCCACCACCCACGTGCATCTGGCCAACACGCTGCTGGCGGGCGACTGGGTACGCGCAGGCTTCGATCTCACGGCCCTCGCCTTCGGGCTGGCGCTCTGCTACGTCTGGCGCAAGCTGACGCCGCCGGCACCGCGACAGCGCGATACCGAGCCGCGACCGCTTGCTAGGATTGCAGCCGGAAACGCAGGCGCCTGATCGGGAGCACAAGCGCCCAGCGCCATTCATTGATGCGCGAGCAAACAGTCAGCCAGGGAAAGAGACGATGCCCACAACCCACGTCGAAGGTCCTCAACACCGACTCCAGGTGATTGCCCGGGTGCTGACCGGCGTGGTCGGCGTCTGGGCTTTTACCTGGGCCTTTGCGGCCTTCGGCGTGGCGGCGCTCTACGCGCTCGGCATGGATTTCCATCAGGCTGAAGGCACGCTCTATGTCGTGGGCTTCCTGCTGTTCCTGTGCCTGTTTCTGTGGACCTTCGCGACCAGGCACTTAGCAGCGGTGGCTGTGTGTTTGCTGGCCGGCACAGCGCTCCTGACGGCAGCGGCCTGGTTGATCCAACAGTCCGTCGTGGCCTAGGAGTTCATTATGTTCAGTTCATTCAGACGCTCTATGGCCTGGCTGCACACCTGGTTCGGCCTGGTGCTCGGCTTCGTGCTCATGATCTGTTTTTTCTTCGGCGCGCTGTCGGTGTTCGATCGCGAGATCGATCGTTGGGCGATTCCTGAAACACGCCTTGCGCCCCAGCCCATACCGTCCTACGACGCGATGCTGGCACCGATTTTCGCCAAGCTGCAGGCGCATCCTGAGAGTCTGGAGTACGCCGCCGATCAGATTGTTGGCGAGCTGCCGGACCCCTCAGCACTGACCATGAACAGTCTGTACGCCTACACCACCCATCGTGATCCGGTGCTGAGTATCGGCAACGAGTTCATCTTGCCGAACCAACCTAAGACCGGCGATAACGATGTCTACGTGTACGGCTATACGACGATCAACCCGCAGACGGGCGCCGAACTGCCTGATGAACAGCTTAAGATCGGCAGCGATTTCTTCTATCCGATGCACTACAGCCTGCACCTTCACTGGCAGGACCTTGGCTATTGGATTGTGGGACTTGCGGCAATGGTGATGTTGGCCGCGCTGGTCAGCGGGGTTGTCATACACCGCAAGATCTTCCGGGAGTTCTTTACCTTTCGGCCACGGAAGCAGACCCAGCGCAGCACGCTCGACCTGCACAATATGACCGGCGTGGTAGCACTCCCCTTCCACTTCTTTTTTGCCTTCACAGGGCTGGTGATCTTCGGGAGCATCTACTTGCCGGTTACCCACGGCATCCTGGACCCACTGCACGACCGAGCAGATCTTCAATACTCGGAAGAGACCGGTCTGCCGCATGCAGCGGCCGGCAGAGCTGTCCCCATGGCGTCTGTCGATGCGATGGTGGCCGAAGCGAAACGCCGCTGGGCGGCGCGCGATATGCCCGGCGAGGTCGGCTCGCTGAACATTACCTATCCGGGCGATGAAAACGGATACGTCAGCCTGTACCGCGCCGGCACCGATCAGGTCGCGCTGGTGGGTCAGGGTGTGCACTTCAAGGCCAGTACCGGCGAGGTCCTGCGAGAAGATCCCCCGAACAACGCAGTGAGCGGCACCCTGGAGTTTCTGACAGGTCTGCACCTGCAGCACTTCGAGCACTGGCTGCTGCGGTGGCTCTACGTTGCTGGCGGCCTGTTGGGCTGCGCCTGCATCGCGACGGGATTTATCTTTTTCGTTGAAAAGCGCAAGCAGCGCCACGCCAGCGCAGGGGGTCAGGGCAGCCGCACGGTCGATGCGCTGGCCGTGACGACCGTATCCGGCATGGTCCTGGCGACCATCGTTATGCTGGTCGCCAACCGCGCCCTGCCGGCAGACCTTGCGAACAAAGACAGTTGGGAAGAAGGCATGTTCTGGGCCGCCTGGCTGGCCACCCTCATCCACGCCTTCTTACGAAGCGGTCCGGTCGCATCGGCAAAGATCAATCCCGCGTGGCGTGAACAGTGCTGGGGCATCGTCGCCCTGGCGGTTACGGCGGTGGCCCTCAACTGGCTCACCACAGGCGATCACCTGTTACGCACCGTCTTCATTGAGACCTATTGGCCCGTGGCCGGTGTCGATCTGAGCCTGCTGAGCACCGCGCTGGTCGCCGCGTTCGCGGCACGTACGCTCGGGCGCAAGGAGCAACAGAACCCAGCGGAGCAAGGTCGAGCGCGCGAAGGTTCACCAAGCTGGGCGGGCACCGACTTCGACAAGCCCGTGGCAGCGCGGGTGAGCACAACCCATGGTTGACGCTTCGGCGGGGTTACAGTTGCTGGCTTTCGTGCTGGCGCTGCTTGGCTTCGGCTGGATCGCGCTGTCCATGGACAGTCACTGGCGTCAGGTCTTCACATCGCCGCGGCCGGGTATCGCGACCGCGCGGTGGCTTCGGGCGCTCGGCTTCAGCACGGTCACCCTCGCCTGCCTACTCAGTTTTATCGCGAACCGGCCATCCATCGCCGTGTTGGTGTCGATCATGTTGCTCGCAGTGGCGGCACCGGCCATCGGCATGACCCTGACCTGGCGCCCAGCGCTGTTGCGGATGATCTGGAGAGCACCCGCGGAAACTCTGGATCTGCCATGAGCGCCTAGGACGTCTCGGGATCCTCCGCCACAGGAATCAGCACCTCGTTGCGCCGCAGAAACCCTGGGGTCCAGGGACCGTTGTAGGTCGCCGACATGGCTGGGCCAATGACCTTGAGACCGTCTTCTGCGAGCGCTGCTTCGAGCGCTGCCCGCTGCTGCTTAAAGCCCTCTTCGGAGATACCCCCACGGTAGCGCAGCACCGCCGTCAGACCGCCGGGAACCTCTTTCAGGGTAATGCCCTCTGCCTGAGGCACGGGGAGCGTTTCGAGGCTGTAAGCCCGTTCCATCACAAAACGGTACACGGTACGTCCGGCATCGCCCGCATCCTGGTGGCGTGTGACCGGCACCGTCATCGCCATCTTCTCCGATTCGCCAGGCTGGGTGCGTGATTCGTTCTTGCCGAAAATGTAGCCGGCCAGGCGGCGAAACGCGCGGCCGCCGCTGTCATCAAACCCGGCGTCGACGACG
>JBCDGJ010000174.1:0-10677 GCA_038757945.1 Pseudomonadota bacterium | reverse complement strand
TCGCGATGTCCTGCAGCATGGCCTTACGACGGTCACCGAAGCCCGGTGCCTTCGCAGCAGCAACTTTCACGATACCGCGATTGTTGTTGACGACCAGGGTCGCCAGCGCTTCGCCTTCTATATCTTCGGCGATGAACATCCGCGACTTGTTGCCGATCCTCGAGAACGTTGCGAAGGCCGGCAAGCCGCTGATGGTCATCGCCGAAGATATCGAAGGCGAAGCGCTGGCGACCCTGGTCGTCAACAACATGCGCGGTATCGTGAAAGTTGCTGCTGCGAAGGCACCGGGCTTCGGTGACCGTCGTAAGGCCATGCTGCAGGACATCGCGATCCTGACCGGCGGCACGGTGATCTCCGAGGAAGTTGGCCTGACGCTGGAAGGCGCTACGCTCGATGACCTGGGCACCGCTAAGCGCGTCACGCTCACGAAAGAGAACACGACCGTCGTCGACGGCGCCGGTGCGAAGAACGACATCGAAGCACGCATCAAGCAGATCCGTGCCGAGATCGAGGACACCAGCTCTGACTACGACCGCGAAAAGCTGCAGGAGCGCCTCGCCAAGCTGGCCGGCGGTGTTGCCGTCATCAAGGTGGGTGCACCGACGGAAGTCGAGATGAAAGAGAAGAAGGCCCGCGTCGAAGATGCGCTGCACTCGACCCGCGCTGCGGTTGAAGAAGGTGTCGTACCTGGCGGCGGCGTTACGCTGGTTCGCGCCATCAATGCCGTCGAAGCCGTCAGCGGCGACAACGAAGACCAGAACGTCGGTATCGCGATCGCGACCCGCGCCATGAGCGCGCCGCTGCGTCAGATTGCCAGCAACGCGGGTGCTGAAGGTCCCGTGGTCCTCGACAAGGTTGGCCAGATGACCGGCAACGACGGCTTCAATGCCGCGACCGGCGAGTACGGCGACATGCTGGCAATGGGTATTCTGGACCCGGCCAAGGTCACCCGCACCGCGCTGCAGGCGGCGGCGTCCGTCGCCGGGCTCATGATCACCACCGAGGCGATGGTCAGCGAGCTGCCGGAAGACAAGCCGGCAGCACCGATGCCCGACATGGGCGGCATGGGCGGCATGGGCGGCATGATGTAAAGCCCGCTGCCTGCTCGCAGGTTGCAGCTGCGCAGAAAGCCCGGCAATTGCCGGGCTTTTTTGTGCATGGTCGCAATCCCTGCGACGACATTTTGTAGAATGGCCGCTCCTTACTGCACTGGACCCTGCCATGGCCCGACAGCCCGAGTTCCCGGCGCCCGAGTTCCGCCCCCGGGGCCGCACGCTGATCAGCGCATCTCCCGACGACGCCGCTGACCCGCGCCGTGGGGGCGGAAGCAAGGGTGGTAGCGGCGACCGGCGCCGCAATCCGCGCAACAGTGGCGGTGGCTCCATCGCGATCAACCTGGTCCTGGTCGTGCTCGTCGCCGGGCTGATGGTCGCGGGCTGGTTCCTGGCCAATCAGCAGCAGATGCTGAAGGACGCTGAGGCGGCCCGGCAGGCTGCGGAATCGCGGTTGGTCGTGCTCGAGGATCGGCTGCGTGTGACCGATGAGGTGCTGACCGATTCAGGCGCCGAAACGGAAGACAAGATCAACTTCTGGGAATCAGAGATTCGTAAGCTCTGGGCCGTCTCCAACGAGCGCAACAAAGGCTGGATCCAGGACAACCAGAAACAGCTCAAAGCCCAGACCGCAACGCTTACGGCGTTACAGAGCAGCCTGGACCGGTTGACCCAGGCCGTCGATGCCCAGAGCGAGGCATTGGCTGCTGCCGGCAGGTTGGAGCCGCAGGTGGAAGAGGTCGCCGGGCGACTGGATGGGGTGCTTAAAACGCAGCGGGATCTGGTCGACAAGGTCAACAAGGCGCGGCAGACCGTTGCCAGCCTGCAGGCGGGCCTGGCCAACCGCGTCGCCGAGAACGAGCAGGCGGTTGCGTCCATGGATACCTTCCGGGCCCAGATCAATGGCCGGCTGATTGATATCGAGCGGCGCATGAGCGGCGGCTGAGCGCCGCAGCTTGCGATCGGAGGCGCCCTTTCGCTGCGCCCTTCGGCGCACCGCTGCCGCCAACCGCTGGCGTGATCCGCCTGGCAGCGGTGGCGGCGCACCGGCTCGCCGGCGGGTCACCGACGGCTGAGGCGATGGCTTACGGTGCTTTCCGCGCTGGTGTTTTGACGTTGTGTGAACTGGCTCATGCCCTGTCTGGGGCTTGCTTGGGATACTTCGGCAATGACAGCGACGCAGTCTCAGCCGCTCATTCCCGCAACCCGTCTGCCCCAGGTTCTGATTACCATCGGAGCCCGCGCCCCGGTGCGCCTGCCGCCGCGCGCCGTTGGTCTGCCGACGGCTGACCGTACTGCCGCGCTGGACGGTCGCCTGGCGGCCGTCGCGCAGCTGGATGGTTGGGCGACGCGCCACATTGATGGCGCTACCGATGGCCGGTTCCTTGCGGACGCACGCCTCATTGGCGAGCAGGTTGCGCTGGTGCTGCTCAATGCAGAGGCGTGCCGGGAGCCCCGCATCTACGCTGAGCTGCGCACGCATTTCCCGCTGGCACTGATCGTCGGCGAAGCCCCCTGTAGCGAGATCGACCTGCTGCTGCCCCGGCAGGCTGGCGAAGCCCAGCTCAAACAGCTGCTCCTGCATGCGGCGGACCACCGGGCACGGGGGCGCCGCGTCCATGAGCTGGTTGAACGGGTGGGCACCGAACGGCGGCGGACGCTGCAGCTGACCGAGGTCGCCGGCGCGCTGACGTCGAGCCTCCATCTCGACGACCTGCTGTCGACGATTGTTGGCGAGGCGCGGCGCATGGCGAACTGCGATGCGGCTTCGCTGTATCTGGTCGAAGCCGAGGCGGAGCTGCCCACGCTTCTGTTCAAGCTCTCGGAGAACGACTCTGTTGACCTGGAGGTCAAAGAAGCCCGGCTGCCACTGACGGCACAGTCCATTGCCGGCTACGTGGCCTTGAATGGCTGTGAGCTCAACCTGCCCGACGCCTATGCCATCCCGGAGTCGGCGCCCTACGTCTTCAACCGCAGCTTTGACGACCAGACCGGCTATCGGACGCGATCGATGCTGGTCCTGCCGATGCGCGACCATCACGATCGCGTGGTCGGGGTGCTGCAGTTCATCAACCGGCTCGATGCGCAGACGGGCGAGGTGGTCGCTTTTGGGGCCGAAACCGCCGATCTGCTACGTGCGCTGGCGAGCCAGGCTGCAGTGTCGATCCAGAAAAACATGCTGATCGAAGACATGGAGCGCCTGTTCGAGAGCTTCGTGCAGGCCTCGGTGAAATCGATCGAGCAGCGGGATCCGACCACCAGTGGCCACTCCTTTCGCGTAGCCGACAAAACCGTGGCATTGCTGGAGGCACTACCGAGCTCGGGGGTGCAGCGCTTTGCGCAGATCGACCTCACCGCTGATCATCTGAAGGAGGTCCGCTACGCAGCGCTGCTGCACGATGTCGGCAAGATCGGCGTGCGGGAAAACGTGCTGGTCAAGGCGCGCAAGTTTTCGCCCGAGCGGCTGGCCGTGCTCGAGCAGCGGGTCGAAGTGCAGCGCGAACGCTATCGTCGCCGGGCACTGGAACGACAGATGCACCTGCTGCATCACGCACAGTCCCCCAAGGCTGCGCTGGATCAGGTGCAGCGTGAGCTCGAGCGGCGGCTGTCTGAGCTCGATGACATCTGGGCCTGGATCCAACAGGCAAATGAACCAGCGCTGATGGAACAGGCGGTTGCCGTACATCTGGAGCAGCTGGCTGCGTTTCCCTACTACGAGGCCGACGGCAGCGAAGGGCGGCTGCTGAGCCCTGATGACATGGAGGCCCTGAGCGTACGGAAGGGCAGCCTGACGCCAGCGGAGCGGGAACAGATTCAGGCTCATGTTGCCCACACCAGGGAATTCCTGGACCTGCTGGTGTGGCCCCCAGGTCTCGCCCAGGTCCCGGCCATCGCCGGTGCGCACCACGAAAAGCTCGACGGCAGCGGTTATCCCCTCGGCCTTACAGAGCCAGAGATTCCGCTGGCCAGCCGGGTAATGACGGTGTGCGACATCTACGACGCATTGACGGCGATGGATCGGCCCTACAAGCGCGCGATCAGCGAGGAGCGTGCGCTGAGCATTCTGAAAGAGGAGGCCGCGGCCAACCTGATCGACGGTGATCTGGTACAGATCTTCATCGACAGCGGGGTCTATCAGCGACCCTTGAGCGCTACTTCCATTCCTCGATGACCGACACAGCGACCCGGTAACCCCGATAGTCGACCAGGATGCCCTCCTCGGTCACGGCTCGGAGCACCATTTCGCCGATGCTTTCCCCTTCGTTCAATCGTCGGGAATTCACCACCACCGCGCGCAGCGCCGGATCATCGGCAAAAATGTGCGTTGAGAACTCGAGCTTTGGAAAGTCCTGGCGATCCGCCGGCGGCAGTTCCGCAAGCTGAATGATCTGTTGGCCGCGGTCCTCTGCTGCCGGCGTCTGCCGCGAACTCGGCGGCGTCGTGGGCCGCGATGTTGGTCCGATGATGGTTTCACCGGGCTGGGTGGCGGGGACAGCGGCTGCTGTTGTTTCCGGTGGCAGCAGGTTCAACGCCGCAGCTTCCTCCGGGCTCAGCACGCGTCCGCCGCTCGGCGCTTTGGGACGCGCCGGCGTGAGTGTCTCCGCGGTGGCGATCGCTGCCGTTGTCGGGGCGGGCTCGGGAGGACGTACGCTGGGCGCAGGCTCCGGGCGTTGTGGTCTGGTCACCGGTGCCAGCTGTTGCTGGCGCTGTGTCTGCTGCCCCGGTGGCGCAACGCGTTGCCGCGGTCGTACCACCACCTCCCGTGTCGCGTCCGGCCGCGTCAGCGGCGGGCCGCTGGGGGTGCTCGTGCGCGAGCTGTCGCTGCCGGCATAGAAGCGGTAGCCGAAGATGGCGGCGTTGACCAGCAGGGCGCCACCCAGCACCCACAGCGCCCAGGAGCGCCCTGGTTGGCTCTGGGCCAGGGCGAGTGCCGCGGCCGCTGCCGGATCGCTGGCGGCTTCGTCTTTCTTCAGCGCTTCGAGAATGTAGGACATGAGTGGTCCTCAGCTCAGCAGCGCGGGACCTTCGAGGCCAAGGCGCTGATGAATACGGATCCAGGTCTCCGGGCCGACGATCCCGTCTGCCAGCAGACCCTCCTGCTTCTGGAACAGTACCACTGCTTCTTCCAGCGCAGTGCCAAACCGTTCCGGCTGCGACGCATCGAGGGGCAGGGCGGTCAGCCGAACCATCTTGTCCCGCAACCAGCCGACTGCGGGATGCCGATCGCCGCTGCGCAGGTTGCCCGGATAGCGCGGCGGCGTCTGCCAGACCACCACGAACGCGCCGAACCAGCTGTCGCGCAGATCCCGCGGGCTCACCCAGCGTTCCACGCCCCCGAGGTTCATCAGGTAGCGGTTGTTGGCCGCTCTGAGCACAGCGCCGTAGTACGGCTCGGGCTGATCATCCCAGAGCTCCAGCACCACCGGCAGGTTGAGTCGCTCGATGTCGCTCCAGCCGCCCTTGCGGGCCAGGCACTGCAGGCCGACGGTTGGCGCAAAATTGCAGGGTATGTCCGCGTTGACCGCGTTGGTGTAGTTCACACCCCAGCGGGCGAAGACGGCGCTGTACGCGCTTCGGTGAATATAGAACGGCGTACCTTCCGGCCGGTTGACGTCGACGAACTCGGCCGCCGGCGCTGGCGCCGGCGTGCTTTCCTCCGGCGTCACCGGTTGTTCTGCTGGCGGCGCGGCGTCTTCCGGAACGGCCGTAACCGGCGCTGCCGGCGGACGCTCAATGGCGCCGCTCAGCGAGGGTCCGACGGCGGCTGGCGGCGGTTCCGATCCCGGCCAGAGGATCAGCGCCAGCAGCACGCTGGCGGCAAGCAGGCCGCCACCGGCATAGAGCGGCCAGCGCTGGCGGCGGGTACCAAGGATCTCCCGCGCTGCAAAGGACACCGTCTTCGGCTGGACCCGGAGCTCGCCCTGAACGTAGGTGCCAAGCAGCGCCCGGTCGGCGAGCACGTTGATCAACCGTGGTATGCCGCGGGAGATCCGGTAGAGCCGCTGCATGGCCGCGGGCGTGAAGAGCTGGGGATTGCCGCCCGCCTTGGACAGGCGATGGCAGATGTAGGCGATGCAGTCTTCCTTCGACAGCGCCCCAAGGTGGTAGCGCGCGGTGATGCGCTGCGCGAGCTGGCGCAGCTCGTTGCGGGCGAGCATGTCGCCGAGCTCCGGTTGCCCGAGCAGGATGATGCGCAGCAGCTTGCGGTTGTCCGTTTCGAGGTTGGTGAGCAAGCGGATCTGCTCCAGCACCGCCGGCGACAGGTTCTGAGCCTCGTCGATGATCAGCACGGTGCTGCGTCCGCTGCGATGGGTGGCCAGCAGATGCTCGTTCAGCTTGTCGATGTACTGCTTGATGCTCTGGTTGTCGTTGGCGTTGTAGGGGATCTTGAGCTCATCGCAGACGGTTTCGAGGAGCTCCTTGACCGTCAGCCGCGGATTGAGGACAAAGGCAACTTCGAGGTCTTCCGGCGTCTGTTTGACGAGGTTCCGTAGCAGGGTCGTCTTGCCGGTGCCGACCTCGCCGGTGATCATCACGAAGCCGCCGTGGCTGAACCCGTACTGTAGGTGCGCGAGCGCTTCGCGATGGCCGTCGCTCAGGTAGAGAAAGCTCGGGTCGGGCGCAATGGAGAAGGGCTCTTCCGTGAGCCCAAAGTGTTCCAGGTACATTGATCGCGACGTCTGCGGGAGATCCGCTATGCTCCGGGACCAGCGGCGTCCGCGCAAGCGTCGCCCGTTCCACCTGCGGCACCGTTCTCCGTATGGTGCTCGTGCAGCGCCGCGTCTTTGTCCTCCCAGAGCGATTCGAGCCATTCCGAGAGCAGCGTGCGGCTTCCGGTGTCCAGGTCGTCACGCACCGCTGCGGGGAGCGGCAGGTAACGCAGATGCAGCTCGGCTCGGGGGCAGGTGCCGCAGATGAACTGCCAGAACGTCGGCGCCAGATCCGGGTAGTAGATGGTGGCGTCCAGCACCCCGTTGAGCTGCTCCTGGAGGCCGTTCAGCACCAGCTCAACGCCGCCGACGCGGGGCTTCAAAAGGTACCGGTACGGCGATCCCTGGGCGGCCTGTTTGGCCGCCGTGAAGCGGGTACCTTCGGTAAAGTTGAGCACCGCGACGGGGTTCTGCCGGAATCCGGCGCAGGCGCGCTGAACCGCCGCGCGGTCGACGCCTTTGAGGGCCGGGTTGGCAGCAATGGCTTCCCGGGTCGGGCGTTTGACGTAAGGAAAGCCGAGGGCCCACATGGCAAGGCCGAGCGCCGGCAGCCAGATCAGCTCCTGTTTGGTGAAGAACTTTACCGGGGGCAGCACATAGCGCAGACCGTTCTGCAGTACCAGGATGTCCGACCAGCTCTGGTGGTTGCAAGTGATCAGGTACCACTGGTCACGGCGCAGCGGGGTGTCTGCCGGCACTTCCACCGCGATGGTACAGCAGCGCAGCACCCGGACCAGCCAGCGGTTGCAGCCGGTCCAGTAATCGATGATCTTGTCCATCTGCCGGTTCCACCAGGGCCGCGCCGGGGCGCCGCTGAGGGCGCGAGCAGCAGCCATGATAAACAAGGGGACACACGCAATCAGAGTGTTCAGGACAATGACCGGAAACAGTACGATACCGCGCAGGTGGTTCATTACAGGCATGGCGTCAGCGTGTCTCCCCGAAGCCCTCTAACTGCGGCGCGATGGCAGGACCGGCCGTTTTCCGGCACAGCGTGCCAGCGTCGTCGCATTCGATTCCCGCTGGCTGGCCGTGTCGACAGGCGGCCATTGTACCGTCAGCGACCGCATTGATGAGAAGGTTATCCCAACGGCTGGCGGCGCTGGTGCTGCCGTCGGTGCTGGTGCTGCTGGCCGGCTGCGAGAGCCTGAGCTTCTATGGCCAGGCCGCCAGGGGACAGCTGCAGCTGCTGCTCGCTCGTCAGCCGGTGGCCAGGCTGCTCGCGGAAGAGGAGCTCGAGCCGCCGCTGCGGCAGGCGCTCGAGCGCAGCCAGCGCCTGCTCAAGTATCTCGAAGACGACATCGGGCTGATGTCCGGGCGACGCTACCGGAGCTACGTCGCGCTGCAGCGTGATGCCGTCGTGTACAACCTGGTTGCCACACCGCAGCTGAGCGTTACTGCTCATCGCTGGTGTTACCCGGTTGCCGGCTGCGTGCCTTACCAGGGTTACTTTCGGCGCGCGGCCGCGCTGCGTGCGGCGGAGCGCTACCAGGCCCGTGGCTTCACGACCTATGTCGGCCGGGTCCCTGCTTACTCGACGTTGGGATGGTTCGCCGACCCGCTGCTGTCGACCTTCATCAATTGGCCCGAGCCCCGGCTGCTGAACCTGCTGGCTCACGAGCTGGCGCACAGCAGGCTGTGGCTGAAGGGGGAGGCGGCGTTCAACGAGGCGTTTGCGAGCTTTGTGGGTGAGCAGGCGGTCCGTGACTACTACGGCGCCGAGGGCGCTGCGGTGTATCGCGCGTTCCAGGCACAGGAGCGCGCCTGGCGGCACCTCGTTGCGCTGCAGCTCGAGCTGCGCGCCGCGCTGGCGGCACTGTATGGCAGCGAGGTTCCCGATGAAGAGAAAACCGCTCGCCGCGATGTCCTCTACGACACTTTCCGGCGCTGTTACGAAACCGACCGCGAACGGCTCGGGGCAGGGCGATTCGACACCTATATCAGGCTGCTCAACGAGGCTGCCCTGGCGGGACTCGCTACCTACGAACAGGATCAGCCGCTGTTTGCGCTGCTGTTCCGTGAAGCGGACCGGGATTGGGCCCGGTTCTTTGCGCGTGTCGAGGGTCTCAACGATCTCGGTGATACTGCCCGCAGCGAGCGGGTTGCTGCGCTGCGGCAGCGCGTCTCAGCTGACCAGCAGGTAGCACAGCAGGCTGATGACGAACGCGCCGATCAGGTTCAGTGCCGAGCCCTCGCGGGCCATGGCGTCGATCGGAATCCGTCCTGAGCTGAAGACGATGACGTTGGGTGCCGTCGCCACCGGCAGCATGAATGCGCAGGACGCGCTCATGGCTGCCGGTACCATAAATACGCGCGGATCGACCGCAGCGGCGATGGCGGTGGCGGCGAGGATCGGCATCAGTAGCGTCGTGGTCGCCGTGTTGCGGGTGGTTTCGGTCAGAAAGGTCACTGCGAGGCAGATACACAGGAGCAGCAGGTAGGGCGGCAGAGTTGCAACACCGGAGAGCACCTCGCCGATGCTTTCGCTCAGTCCCGAGGCGTTAAATGCCTGTGCAATGGCAATACCCGCACCGAAGAGGATGAGCATGCCCCAGGGAATCCGGTTGGCGGTGTCCCAGTCCAGCAGCCGTTCGGTGCTGCCCCGCTGCGCCGGCACCACGAACAGCAGCACGACGGCGATAAATGCCACCATCGCATCGTTGGTGTAGGGCAGGCCGAGGGCGCCGCTCCACCCGCCAAACGGTTCCCGCCGGGTGATCCAGGCCAGTGCCGTGAGGGCAAAAATCGCCAGCACACGGATCTCGCGCGGTTGCCAGGCGCCGATGTCCGGCATCTCGAGCGTCTCCTGGCGATGCAGGTGCCGCGTCAGCCAGAGCCCGACCAGGGGCAGGAACACCAGCACCACCGGTACGCCCCAGCTCATCCATTCGGCAAACCCCACAGCCGAACCGGTACTTTCCTCGTAGATACCCATGAAGATGACGTTCGGCGGCGTGCCGATCGGGGTTCCGATGCCGCCGATGCTGGCGGCGTAGCCGATCCCGAGCAGCAGGGGCAGGGGCAGATCCGGATCCTTGCTGTCCTTCATGACCGCCAGCGCTACCGGCAGCAGCATGAGCGTGGTGGCCGTGTTGGAGATCCACATGGACAGCAGCGCGGACGCGGCCATGAAGCCGAAGACCAGCCGTCGGCTGCTGGAACCGCCGAAGAGCCGCACCATCAGCAGCGCGATGCGCTGGTGTGCTTCATTCTTCTCGAGCGCCGTGGATAGGATGAAACCACCGAGCAGCAGCAGAATCAGCGGATGGCCGTAGGACTGACCGACCTGAGCACTGGTGATGATGCCCGCCATCGGCAGCAGGGCCAGCGGCAGCAGCGACGTTGCCGGAATCGGGATCGGTTCGAAGACCCACCAGATCACGCACAGCACGGTGATCGCGACCGTGACGGCCTGGCTGTCGGATTGCCCGCTTACGGACATGAGGATTCCGGCCAGTAATGCGAGAATGGGGCCGGCCGGCAGCGCGTACCGTTTTGCGGTGGAGGTGACCATCGCCGCAGCCTGCCAAGCTCCCCGGAGTGAGGCAAGACGCCGTTCCCTATTTTGATCCGTCGACGGTGCCCGGATTCCGTGACAAGCAGCAGGAGCCCTATGGCCGCCTCTTTCTTCTGGTATGACCTCGAGACGTCCGGTACCGACCCGCGCTGGGACCGGGTGGTGCAGATTGCCGGCTGCCGCACCGATATGGACCTGAATCCGGTTGGCGAGGAGCTCTGCACCTATGTGCAGTTGCCCGACGACGTTCTGCCGAGCCCCGAGGCGACGCTGGTAACCGGCATCACGCCAGCGCTGACCCGAGCGGAAGGTATCTCGGAATGGCAGGCCGCGGGCCGGCTCCATGCGGCGCTGGCTGCACCCGGAACCTGTGCGCTCGGCTACAACAGCCTGCGTT
>JBCDGJ010000173.1:0-10678 GCA_038757945.1 Pseudomonadota bacterium | reverse complement strand
CGGCTCTTGCTGGAAAAACGTGGACGAGTAGAACTGAGCGGTAACTTCAACACCGGGGGCATAGAGCACCGCATCATTATTGGTGTTGACGCCGATGAATTCGAAAACGACCAGGTTGCTTTTCGCGACCGATCCACAGACCAAAGCATCAACATATTCAGACCGGTTTACGGAAACTCACCGGAATCAGGCCTCGCGTTAGCGCCTCAGCTCGACAGGGTTGAAACGCAGGAGTCGCTTGGCTTTTACATACAGAATCAGATCAGCATCACGGATCAGCTGGATGTTCGGATCGGTGCTCGAGTGGATGACTACGAGCAATCGCTCAATAATCGCCTGTCAAACACCAGATCCAACTACTCAGAGACCCGAGTAAGCCCACAGTTCGGAGTGGTCTACCAGCCGACAGACGCCGTCTCTTTATACGCGGTATACGGCGAGAACTTTCGCCCGCTGTCGGGTGCGACCGATGAAAACGGCCTTGATCCCAACATTTCCAAGTCAACCGAGGTGGGGATCAAGTTTGCAGCCAACGATGGCGCCTTCACCGGAACCATTGCCCTCTTTGATGTGGAGCAATCCAACATCGCCACGTTTGACGCCGACTTTAATCCGACAGCAGTGGGCGAAGCGGGGAGCCGCGGAATCGAGATTGACCTTGCAGGGAATATCACCGACTCCCTCAGCATGTGGCTGTCCTTTGCTTACGTCGATGCCGAGACCGAAAACGACTATACGGACTTCATATCATTCGCCTTCATTCCGGCAGGCTCCGACCTTCTGAACATTGCGGAGCGTCAATTCAGCCTGCAACTGGTTCAGGAAACTCGGTTAGCAGGTAACCCACTAACACTCATTGGTGGGTTGACATTCGTCGACGACAGAAGCGGCGAGTTCGGAGATCCGACCTTCAGGCTGCCCAGCTACACAACGGTTCGAGTTGCTGCCAGCTATGATTTTTCCGATGCACTGGGACTTCGGGTAGAACTCAATAACCTGTTCGATGAAGAGTTCTACACCAACTCCTTCGCTGATGTCTGGGTCCAGCCCGGCGCACCACGGAATTTTCGTGTGTCGGTTGACTACCGATTCTGAGAAGGTCCGCGCACACCGCTTCACCGTTGAACAAAACGGCTTCCAGACCGACCACCGCCACTGCTCAGTTTCGGCAAAGTTGATCTGGATCGGGCCAATTGAGTCAATGAAAGGGTTGCACGGCCGACAGTGAGCCGATCTTGAAGCTGTAATAATATCGCGGGGACGGCGGGCCGCAGTTTCGCCCTGATGGCTTCCCTACAGCCGTCAGGGCCAAGGAATTTGCAAGCTGCGGCCG
The DNA here is from genome assembly GCA_038757945.1 of Pseudomonadota bacterium. Lineage (GTDB taxonomy): Bacteria > Pseudomonadota > Gammaproteobacteria > Pseudomonadales > Azotimanducaceae > CALHVX01. Next base: position 9,345 of record JBCDGJ010000173.1, on the reverse strand, counting down.
TAGCAAGGTAAATCGGGCACACTGCCGTTTCAGGCCATGGCCACGCAAAGACACCAGCCTCGAAACGGATGCAGTTTTTCCAAACAACCAACCTGGATTCTTTCCACCCATGACCACACCCCTCGAGCTGAAAGACCTTTGCGTTGACCGCGCCGGCAAGCGGGTACTCGAAGCTGTCTCATTTTCCGTCGACACAGGGGAGACCTATGCACTGCTCGGCGGTAACGGCGCCGGAAAATCAACGACTCTGCTGGCTACGCTGGGCCTGCTCCCAAGCGCCAGCGGCAGGCTGTTGGTGAACGGGCAGCAGATTGAGCAGGATCCGGAGGGCATCCGGCGCAACATCGCCTATCTGCCGGAAGCCGTATCCCTGTATCCGCAGCTGAGTGCGCGAGAGAACCTCGAGTACTTTCTGGCGCTGGCCGACGTCGAGCCCTCAGTTCAGGCCATCGACAGCGCCCTGGATCAGGTAGCGCTGGCTGCCGAGGCGCGCGACCAGCGCTTGGAAAGCTACTCGAAGGGCATGCGGCAGAAGGTCGCAATTGCGCTCGCGCTGCTGCGGGGCACCGAGATCCTGCTGCTCGACGAGCCCACGTCGGGCCTCGACCCGGTGGCGATCGATGAACTGCATACGCTGGTTCGCAAGCTCGCCACCGAGGGCAAAACCATCCTGATGGTAACGCACGACGTGTACGGCGCCTGCCAGGTTGCCAACCGCATCGGTCTGCTCCAGCGCGGGCGGCTGGTTGGGGAGTTCACGGCCGAAGACGGCGAACGTATCGCCACCGAAGCGGTACACCGGGCATTTGCGGAGGGAGGCTGAAATGCAGCACGCACTACGGATTGCTACCGAAGAATGGCGGCTGTGGCGGCGCTCTCGCCTGGCGCTAGCCAGCGGCGTGCTGTTTCTGGCGCTGCTCGCAATCACTGCCATGGTGACAACGGGCAAGATCCTGCACGAGCGGGAGCATCGCACCACCACCCAGATGACTGCAGAAGAGACGTTCCGCGCACAGCCAGACCGGCATCCGCACCGAATGGTGCACTACGGTCACTATGTGTTCCGGACCCCGCCGCCGCTGGCAGTGCTGGACCCCGGCCTGTTGCCGGTCACCGGCGGGCAGCTGTTTCTCGAGGGTCATCGGCAGAACACCCCGATGATCGAGGCGGCAGACGCCGACGCGGGTCTTGGCGGACTCCCGCCCTGGACCCCGGCGCTGTGCTACCAGCTGTTTGCGCCGCTGCTGCTGATCCTGCTGGGCTACGGCGTCGTGGTGCGGGAGCGCGAGACGGGCACGCTCGCGACCCTGCTTGCGCAGGGGGTGAGCCCTGCACAGCTGCTGCTCGGCAAGTTTCTGTCCCTGCTCAGCGTCAGCGCCCTGTTGTTGCTCCCGGCACTGCTCGTCGGCGTGTTCTCCTTGACCGCAGGTTCGAGTCCGGCTGCGCTGTTGCTGCTGCTGCTCAGCTACCTCGCGTACTTGAGCCTCTGGAGTGCTGCCATTGTTTTTGCTTCTGCTGTGTTCGAACGCCGCAACACCGTCCTGAACGGACTGCTGACGATCTGGCTCGTCAGCACGCTCATCGTTCCCGCGCTGGGGGTCAACCTCGGTTCCTCCCTCGAAGGCACCCAGGGCAAGATTGAGCTGGACCTTGCCATGCACGCAGAGATGCTTGCCGCGGGCGACGCACACAACGCCAATGATCCTGCGTTCGTTCAGCTGCGCTCCGAGCTGCTTGCACAGTATGGGGTTGATGACGTCGCCGAGCTCCCGGTCAATATTCGTGGTGTGGTCTCCGAACAGGGCGAGGCCGCCCAGACCGAAATACTGAATCGCTACGCCGACCGTCGCCTGGGCCAGGAACAGGCCAGCGCTGAAGCGATTCGCCGGTTCGGCTGGCTGTCTCCCACGCTTGCCCTAGGCTTTGCATCCAGAGCCCTGGCGGGAACGGATCTGGTGACCCACCATCGGTTCCAGCTTGCCGCCGAGGCCCTGCGCTTCGAGTTCGTGCAGGGCTTGAATCGCGTTCACGCCGAGGAGCTCGACTACACCACGGACATTGAGCGCAACAGCGGTGCTGCGGCGTCCAGGCGCGCGCGCGTCAGCGCAGCCAACTGGGCGGTGCTCAACGATTTCAGCTTCGAAGCGGCGCCTTTTGCTGACCGGATCGCAATGGCCGGGCCCGCGCTGGCCATGCTGATCATCTGGTTCGCCGCTGCGCTGTTTGCGTTGCGCCTGGCCCAATCCAGACTGGCGCTATGAGTCCGCTCAGTCGCGAATGGCGTCTCCTGCGGCGCGACCGGGGGGCATTGCTCTGGATTGCGGTGACCTTTCTGGCGGCCCTGTTTGCCGTCGTTACCGGGGTGGCGGAGCAGCGACGGCAGGTCGCGGAAATCGACGCCCTGATCATCGCCGACGCGACCGACCGGAACGCCATGCTGGCCAAGCAGGAGGATTGGGGCAGCGCAGCCTACTACGCGTTTCACCTGACCTACGACCCGCCAGCACCGGCGAGCTTCATGACCCAGGGCGAACGCGACAGCTACCCCTGGAAGCACCGGGTTCGCATGCTGGCGCTGGAAGGGCAGATCTACGAAGCCGATGTCGGCAGCCCGACCGTCGCCCTGATCGGTCGCTTCGATCTGGCCTTCATGGCTGCGGTCCTGCTGCCGCTGCTGCTGATCGTGCTGCTCTACGATCTGCGTTCCAGTGAAGCCGATGCCGGCCGGCTGGACCTGCTCGAGGCGACCGCCAGCACCGGCGGCTTCTGGCGCACCCGCGGCCTGCTGCGCGCGGGCCTCCTGACCCTGGCACTCATCGCGCCGCTGCTGCTCGGCGGTGTTGCCGTTGGCACCAGCGCATTCGGTCTGCTGGCCGCCGTCCTGCTGATTGTCGCCCACGCCGCATTCTGGACCTGGCTGGTGTTGACGCTGGGCGCCTGGCGCAAGCCCACGCCCGTACTGCTGGCAACGCTGCTTGGCGGTTGGCTGCTGCTGGCCGTTGTCGTACCACTGCTCGGCCGTACGGTTATCGATCAGTCGGTCACCTTTCCGCCGCTCGCCGAGATTGCCCTCGAGCAGCGGGAGACCGTGAACGACGCCTGGGACCTGCCAAAGGCAGCTACCATGGACGCTTTCGTTGCCAGGCACCCGGACTGGACCGAGCACGCGAAGATCGACGGCCCCTTCGAGTGGAAGTGGTACTACGCCTTCCAGCAGGTTGGCGATCAGGCCGTCGAGCCGTTGTCCCGAGCCTATCGGGACGGCCTCCGACGGCGGGAAGACCAGCTGGATCGGCTGTCCTGGCTGTCCCCACCAATGCTCGTTACGCGCAGCCTGCAACGGCTGTCGAACTCGGACCTTCGCGCGCTGCTGGCCTACGATGGCAGGGTCCGGGATTTTCATCAGCGGCTGCGCGAATTTCACTACCCGAAACTGTTTCTGGACGAACCCTTCTCCCCGGAAGCTGCGGAGTCTCTGCCTGCGTTCGCCGCTACCGCCGAACCGCAAGCATCCAGTCCCACCGCAGCGCTTTGACAAATCGACTTGGGCTCCGCATCGTCTTCTTCAGCGGCAGATCAGAGGGACGGCGGTGTGTGCTTGGGCAGATCCAGAGAACACAGACTCTTAGTCGCAACGGCACTGTTCCTGTGTGGTTGCGTCCTTTGTGGTTGCGGCGATCCACCCGGCACGGCCTGCACAATCGAAGGTAGCGGCTTTACTGCGAGCCACAACTGCCGCCACCGGTGTCTGCAGTATCGCCCGATCACCTGCCCGGACCAGAGCACGGTCAATCCCCAGGTGTGCTCCGGCAAGCCCGGCTGCACGCCGGGCGACTGCGGCGCGGGGGAACTCTGCTATACGGTGCTTGATCCCTTCAATCAGGAAAGTTACTGCATTGCAGCGGATACCTGCGGCCCGCTGACCGCGGCCGCCCAGGCAGAATTCGAACGCCAAACCCTGAAAGCTGCGGAGCAGCTACGCGAGCGCTACGAAGAGCGGCAACAGCGTCGGGAAGCTGCGGGCGCTGCACCCAACGCGCCGACCGAGCAATGAAACCGTCAACACTGGTGCAATTCAGGCGCCCGCAATCGGGCTAGCTCCCAGCCTGACCCGGTTTAGGTTGGATCGGAATCCAATACTCAAGCTCACCTTTGTCGGCAACAGGATCAAAGCGGCTGTCGTACAGCTCAAAATCAGGGCTGCCAGCCAACTCATAGTCTGACCCCGGCAGCCACTCTCCGAAGATGTAGCCAACGGTGTCCTGAATATGTCCGAGCGACCCTTCATGGGTAAAGACCGCATAGTCGGCGCTGGGTATGACACAGACCTCGAAGTCATCGCGTTCTACCGTTGCCTCCGTAGCCACACCCGCGAGGTAGGTAAACACGCCCGTGTTCTGATCCATGCCGTAACACGCGCCAAAGGACTCCTTACCATCCCAGCCCGGAATGCTGTGCATGGTCGGTCCGAAACGCTGCCACAGGGCGGGAATCTGTGTTTTTGTTACAGCATCGACTTTCAGGGCCATGCCGACGACCGTAAAGCCATCGCGCCTGCGGAAATCAGGGCCCCTGGGAATGTGCTGGTACCGCTGGGACATGTCGAGTTTCTCCATAACGTGCACGGTGAACGGCTGTTTTCGGAACTTCGCCGGTGTCGTCGAGAAGCGTTGCGAGAACGCAGCAGTAAAGGACTGCTGGCTCTTGAAGCCACACCGCTGTGCAACCTCGGCAATGGGCAGAGCGGTTTCTCTGAGCGACCGGGTGGCTTGCGAAAACCGACGCGCGCGCAGGTAGCCGAGGGGCGACATGCCCGTCTGGGAGCGAAACAGGCGCGCGAAGTGAAAAACAGATAAGTGAGCCGAGGCGGCAATGTCAGCAAGTGCCAGATCGCGGCTGAGATTGTCCTCGATGAAGTCGACGGCAGACTGCAGCGCGCGACCGGTTCGGTCATTTGTACCCATAACCGGATCGATTCGCTCTCTTTAAGCACATTATGTGCTGGAAGCAGCTGGGAGATCTTTCGCTCGCTTGCTGACTTGCGCACCGCGGTAACCGAAGGAGCGGCCTGGTGCCGCTCAGAGGCAAACGCTCAACGGCTGCAATCGGGGAATCGGGTTGGGTGTTCCGGCGGCCAATAGTGCCGACGAGACTGCGATCGGGACGGTACCGACCTGAATGGATCATTGGGCTGAGCCCTGCTGGCAGGCCAAGCCCGCCAACCCACCTCAGCAGCTGCTCTTCGGCTCAGCGGGTGAGAATCGTTGCCACCTGCTGCACCGGGCTCAATCAAGGGGTGTACCAGATCGGTGACGTATAAGCCCGATCCTGGATCACCATCGGAACTTCCTCCGGCAGATCAAGCTTGAAGTACACCGCATCATAGGCGGTCCAGCGCGGCCGCGGGATCTCGATCACCCGCGCGTAGTAGAAGGCCCGCTGGCGAGGATCAAACTCCGGATCCACCCATACGGTGCCGAGCTGCGCGGCACCAATTCGGTTGCTGTAGCTCGCGGTGGCAACGTCGACCGTTGATCCCACCGGCGGCAGTTTCCCGGTCTGCGGATCTCGCTGTCGCTCGCCGGACCAGACCGCGTCGTACACCTTCTCTTCGGTCCCACCCTCTTCGGTAGTCCAACCTTTCACAATCTGAATCCGATCCAGGTTCGGGCCGCTCGGATCCTTCGCCGCGAGCAGCAGGAAGCGCGGCGCCTGACCCGGTGCAGCCGCTGACAGATCGCCGCCCATGGGTACACCGCCGCCGTAGCCGATGTCGAGGACGTTCGGGTCGTCGATCGCATCCTCGGCATACTCCCACCCGCCAAAGAAACGTACGGTGATTCGAGAACCGGTAGTGGCGTAGACTTCGCGGCGCTTCATGGCGGCGAAAATGGCCTCGCGCGTGTTCTCCTCGGCCCAGACTGCCGCGTAGCCCGAGGCCACGATGCGCCAGTTCTGCCACAGCTGGTTACCCGCCATGGCGTTCCGGGTCCGCTCCAAGCCCGGCAGCGACTCTGGAAACTTGCCGAAGAAGTTGTCTTCCTGCGTGGTCGAAAACGTGTTGTGGCCGTCCGTGCTGCCGATCATGCCGAACTTGTAGGGATTGGTGCCGAGGCTTTCCTCAAATTGCAGCCCGAGCTTCAGCGCACCGCGCGCGTACTCGTGCTTGAGCATCCAGTTTTCTTTCTTCTGCGTGCGCCCGATGTTGTCGGCATCCCAGGTCTCGTAGTCGGCAAACTCATCGTTCGGCGAAAGAAAGGGGTGCGCTTCCCCGTCGCCCTTCACCTGCGTGACCTCGTACAGCGGCTCCCAGCGCGCGCGGGTCTGTGCATACTCGAGGGTCAACGGGTCACCATCCACCATCTCGTTTGGAAACATCATGCCGTTTGAGAGGTTGCCGTTGTGCGCAATGGCCATCACCTCGCCGCCGGTGAGTTCCTCGTAGCGTGCCAGCGCCGCCCAGAGATCACGCGGATCGAGGCTGTCCTGCCCTGAGAAGGGCGGCAACTGCGCAACCTTGTCCGCGCCGTCCTTATAGATCACCACTCGGTGCAGGTTGTTTCCGGTGATCATGGACGTCCACTCATAACCGGTCAGCGTCGTAAATCGCCCCGGGCGGTTGTACTCGTCCGCCGTCTGGGCGACGTTCTGCCAGATTGCGCGGCGTGCGCTTTCCGGAAAGGGAAAGTTGTTCTCCGGATCGCTCATGCTGGCCGTAAACGCACCGATGAGCTTGATCGGGTTGCCCTCCTCCAGGTAGCCGGCCCACTGCTTACCGGCCTTCGTCTCCACCACCAGCGGGTCGTCGACGTTGAACCGGTAATAGCCGCCCAGGTATTCCGCATGGTCGGCCACCACCAGAAAATCGAGCGGCTGCCGCAGGCGCACCTGCAGCCCGTTGTGCGCCATCAACGGCTGGCCCTGAGCGAACCGGTATGCGTCCGCTGGGGTCAGGTTCATGTTGCCGAGCGAGTAGGCGTCCGCTGAGTTCCGGGTATGCAGATGGGTGTCACCCCAGTACACGTTCTTCGGGTAGGTCTGCTCAACCGGTACCGAGTACTGCTCCGCGGCCTGCAGCGGCAGGCCCAGAACCAGTCCCGCACAAATCACGAATACAGGACACAACTTAGAGATCATTCCACCGCTCCTCAACGCGCAATCACGCGTTCTCAGTATGCTGCAGCAGCGGGACGCGACCACGCGCTTAGAGCGAGATCCCCAGCTCCAGCCCGTAGGCAAAGCCTTCGTTGTACCAGCCCCGGGTGGTCAGCCCACCGATGCGGGCCGTCTGCCGTTCGCGGTCGTCCGTCATGTTGCGGCCAAAGGCCGTGACCCGGTACCGCTCATCGTTCCAGGAGTAGGTCACCGTCGCGCTGAGATCCTCGATCGGGTTGAGGAAACCCAGCGGATCATTGTCCGCAATCATCTCGATCTCGTCCCGCCAGCGATAGGACAGCATACCCTGCAAATCGCCACTACCGACCGGGATCGTGTAGGTCGTCGTCAGGCCGAAGGTGTTTTCCGGAGTGTTGCGCGGCCGCAGATTTGAGTTATCCGTGACGATGCCATCGCCGTTGAGATCCGCGAAGTAGTTATCGTACTCGGCATCCAGATAGCCGTAGGTGGCGCGAACGAACCAGGCTGGCGTGACCTGATACATCATCTCCAGCTCGACCCCCATCATCTCGAGCTCGGATGCGTTGCGAACCACGGTGGCGACGTTGCTGAGGTCAACGGGGATCAGAATCGACTCCTGCTTGTCCTTGTACTGGCTCAAGAACAGCGCCGAATTGAAGATCAGCTTGCCGTCGAGGAAGGTGCTCTTCATGCCGAGCTCGTAGTTCTCGACAAACTCTGGATCGTAGCTCGGGTCCAGATTGAAGTTGGCCTGACGCCCGAAGAAACCACCGCTCTTGAAACCTTCGCTGTAGGAACCGTAGAGCATCAGGTCATCGCTCGGCTGATAGCGCAGGCCGATCATGGGCGTCAATTCACTCCACTTCTGACTGAACGGCTGAGGATCGACCAACGCCGGAATCGGGTCACCGGCCGCCGGATCGTAGAACGCTCCCCCGTTGCCGCCAAGGAAATCCTTTTCCTCTTCGGTCCAGCGTGCCCCAGCGGTCAGCGTCCACTCTTCGTTGATATGCCAATCACCCTGGAAGAAGACCGCGGTGGATTCCGTGGTCTGCGACTGTCCGTTGCTGCTCAGCGTCGTCGCCGACAGCGGAACGGGAATCACGCCAAGATTGGACAGCTGGTGATGCAGATCAGCGACGTCCCAACGCTGGTCGTAGTCGACGTCCCAGTAAAACAACCCTGCCTGAAACTCGACGACGTCGGAGAACTGGGACACCAGACGCAGCTCGTGGCTCTGCTGGTGCCAGTCGTTGAAGAAGCGCATGCGCAGCAGGTCAACCGGCGCACCATCGAAGTGCTGGTTGTTGTTCTCGTCCATATCCCGGCTGGTGCCGATATAGGTCAGCAAAAACTGTTCGAGATCAAGATTGGCGGTAACGATGAAGGTGTCGTACTCGTTGTCGCTGTCGTTACGGCCATCGGCTGCGTTACGGTCGGGGCCGTCGTTGGCGCTGCTCTGGCAGCCGACTTCGCCGAACGCTTCCAGCACGCAGGCCAGCTCGCCCGGCTGGTTGACGTTGGTGTAAGCCCCCTGATCGCTCTCGTCGTGGAATTTCTCGTAGTGCAGCTTCAGGTTGAAGTTGTCCGTGGGCTCCCACAGGGTGGTAAAGCCGAAGTTCACGATGTCGTCGCCGCCAACATCATCGTTGAGCGTTCTGTTCTCGACGAAACCGTCGCTCTGAATGCTGGCGCCGAACAGCTTGATGCCGAGCTGGTCGCCAACAATGGGCATGTTGACGACGGCTTTGAAATCCTGGCGGCCGAAGTTGCCGGCAGTCACATTGAGGTCCGCCCCCCAGTCCATGGTCACGTCGCCGCGAATGATGTTGATCAGCCCGCCGGTCGTGTTCTTGCCGAACAGCGTGCCCTGGGGTCCACGCAGTATTTCGATCTGCTTGATATCGAAATTCTGCAGCAGCACGCCGCTGGACGTTCCCAGGAACATGCCGTCCATCATGACGCCGATAGCGGGATCGAAACTCTTATCGGACTCGAACGACGAGACCCCGCGAATGCTGATCGCAGCCCCGCTCGCTATGCCCGGCGTGCGGCGAATGTAGAGGTTCGGGGCAAAGTTCTGCACGTCCTCCGGGCGCCGGACGTTCGCCTGCCTGAGCTCCCGCTCGATGGCCGTCACCGATACCGGCACATCCTGAATGGACTCCGAGCGCCGACGTGCGCTGACCACAACCTCCTCGATCAGGG
>JBCDGJ010000172.1:0-10685 GCA_038757945.1 Pseudomonadota bacterium | reverse complement strand
GCTTCCCGGCGTCGAACGCAGCGCGCAGACAGCCTGCAGGGAGCAGCGAGAGATGCTTGCCCTACCAGCATTTATGACATGCCCGCGATTGACCGCGCGCTTCAAGACCACGGCTCAGTCAGGCTGATTGAGCGCCGGTAACCACATCTGAGGACAGGCCAATGCAGATTGCGGAACTCAGGCCCTTTGGCTATGCCGTCAGCCAACTGTCGATTGCGGAACTCAGCACCGCTGCGCTCATGCAGGTGCGCGATCTGGTGACCCGAGCTGGGGTGGTCGTAATTCGCGACCAGGTGATCAGCGACGACCGGTTCGTCAGCTTTCTGGAACGTCTCGCACCGCTGACCTTCACCGTTGGGGAAACGCCGGTGGCGGGGCAGCCGAAGCTCAACGTGGTCACGAACGTGGGTCGGGATCGACCGCCGCGAAGCGTCTTCCACAGCGATACGAGCTATGTCCGGCAGCCGCCTTCATTCACCGCGCTGCGTGTGGTTGCGGTACCCAGCCAAGGTGGTGCGACGCTCTTCAGCAATCAGTATCGGGCGTACGATGCGCTGTCCGAGACGCTGCGCCACCAGCTCAAGCGTGCGCGGGTCAGACACGAGGTGTCCGGCCTGACTCTGGACGAAAGCGCAGAGTCTGGTTGTTGGCACCCTCTGTTCCGACGGCATCCGGAAACAAACCGTACGGCGCTCTACCTGTCGACCCCGGAACGTTGTGTTGCACTGGACGGTGCCGCTGTTGCTGATCCGCAACGTTTGCTCGTTGAGCTCTACGAACAGGCTACCCGGCCTGAAGAGTTGTTGACGCACCGGTGGCAGCCCGGAGACGTGGTGCTCTGGGACAACCGCTGTACCATGCATCGCGCGGACCATTCCGCTGTCGTCGGCGATCGCGTGCTCCACCGTGGCATGTGTGCGGGCGAAAAGCCCCTTGCCGCATGAGGGTGTGCTTCAGTCCCGGCGAAGCGCGTCCAGGCTGATCCCATCGAGGGAATCAAGCACGCGATCTGCTGCGGAGAAGTCCTGGGCCGCAGTGAACTGTCCTGGGGTTGCAAGGGTGAAGATGCCGGCTGCCTTTGCCGCACTCACCGAAGGCGCGCTGTCTTCGATCGCCACTACGTCGGCAGCCGCAAGACCCAGCCGGCGCAGCGCCTCCAGATAGACCTCGGGTGACGGCTTTCCTTGAGCGCAGTCTTCCGTTGTCAGAACGGCGCTGAACCGCTCGATCGGAAGCGCGCCCTTAGCGCCCGTAACGATCGCATCAATATTTGGCCGGTACGTCGAGGTCACCAGGGCGACCGGTACGCCGGCCGCCAGGGCTTCGTTGATCACACGCTCGATTCCGGGGCGCAGTGTAATGCCCTGTGCCACTTCGGCACATGCCACTTCCGTCTTGCGGGCATGAATGGCGTTGATCTCGCTGTCGGTGAGTGCGCCGCCATCCGCTTCGCTGAGCCGTGCCAGCCGCTTCTTGCCGCCGGAGTCTGTCAGCAATGCTCGATAGGTATCCGGATCCCAATGCCATGCCACGCCAGCTTCCTCGAGCGCCTGGTTGTACGCTCGCCGCTGAATGTCAGACGTCTCTGCGAGTACGCCAATGGAACCGAGTAGTACAGCCTTGGGGGTCATCGAATTTCCTTCTGAATCATTTGCGTCCGGATGCGTCTTTTGATCTCGGCGCCGGTGCGGTCAGCCAGGAATTTTACGCGAGTCGACAGTGTGAGACATCAGGTAAGCCGCCACTCCAAGAGTAGAAGCAGCAACAGCCAGATGATCAGGAAGCCCATGAGTCCCACCTCGCTTGGTTTCAGGCGTGCGGTCAGCGCGCCGTCATGCTGAGCTCGGTGCAGAAAACGGGACTGATCGCTCGAGAGTGACGCAGCGCCGGTGACGAGCCGCGTCGCGTAAGCGCCTCCGTAGGTTCCCAGGAATCCAACTGCACAGAACCAGGGCCAGCTGACGGGGGTTAGCGCGGCGACCCCGAATACGCTCAGAAACCCGGTCACAATGCCGATCAGCACATGCTTCTGGCCGATCCCGCTGGCGAAGAAGCCGAGGCAGAAGAGCGCCAGTTCCGCACCGGCGAAGTAGCCGCCGATCTCGACGACCCGCTCCAGTATTGAACCCTCGCCCCGAGAAAACAGGTAGGCCGGTATCAGCAGAACGACTAGCCAGAATGCGCTCAGCAACCGGAGCGAGCGGACGTTGGCTGTGGCCGCAGGTGTCCGACCTGGCTTGTTGAAGGCGTGGAAGCTCACGGTCGAAAGCGAGTTGAGCGCGGAGTCGAGGCTGGACATCGATGCGGCAAACAGCGCGGAGACGACGATTCCCGCCAATCCGGGCACGGCGAGGTCGGCGAGATATTGAAGGATAATAGTATTGCTGTTCTCGAATGCGCGCCCGCCATAGATGAGATGCAGACAGGCGCCGATACCGAGCATCGCCGCCAGCATGGGGACCACCGCATAACCGAGTATCAGCAGCGAACGCTGCGCATCTGCCAGACTCTTCGCCGCCAGCGTGCGTTGAATGACGAACTGGCTCGCGCCTTGCGCCTGTACCCGATAGAGCGTCATAGCCAGCAGCCCTGCCCAGAGCGTGTACTTGTCCGTCAGGTCAGTGTCGAGAAAAAAGATCCGATAGCGTTCGCCATCGGCGCTGAACCCGGCCCGCAGGTCAAGGGAAAGAAAGTCGTCTGCTGCAAAGAGCAGCACCAGCAGCAGACCGATGCCGAGCACTGCCGACTGCACGACGTCGGTCCAGAGCACGGAGTTCATGCCGCCGCCCGCGGAGTACACCAGAGTCAACAGGCCGACGCCGAGCAGGGCGAGGGGAAACGACAGATTCAAAGTCTCCCCGAGCACCAGCGCAGAGGTATACAGGATCCCCGCCGACGAGAGGGTTTGAGTCAGCAGGTACAGGCTCGAGCTGAGGGTGCTTGTTGTCGCTCCAAATCGGCCGCGATGGTATTCGTAGATCGACGCAACCCTGAGTTTGTAGAACATCGGCACAAACAGCCGCGCAACGAGCAAAGCCACCAGGGGAAAGTTGGCTTGCAGCATCAGCGTGCGCAGCCCGTCGTCGTACCCCCAGCCGGGCGCGCCCAGGAACGAGAGCGCGCTGACATAGGTGGCAAACACTGACAGTCCGACCGCCCACCAGGGCGCCTGGCGTGTTCCGAGGGTATAGCTTTCAGCGTCGTGCACGTTCCGGCCGGCAACGATGCCGCCAGCCAGCACTGCACTCAGCGTAACGCCGATGATGAACAGATCTAGGTGAGCGAGCTCCATGGCCGGCGTTGTACCACCGAGTGTGCAATTCGCTGTCGACGGATGCCTAGGGGCTTGGTCTCACTATGCGGTGCGTGCACCGCATGTCATCAGCCATCAGCCATCAGCCATTGCTTAGTGTGCTCCGCGTCCGCACTCAGAGTTCAAACTGCCCGAGACGATCCTGGCCCTCCAGATCCTTCAGCGCCTCGTCGAAGGCGCTTGTTTGCGTGGGCCCCGAAGCCCGCCAGGCGTGCCGCCGTGTGCCAAGCTTCGGAAGACTGCGCCCCCAGTAGCCTGCCGACGTTGCCGCAAGCTCGCTGTCGGAAAGTTCGGTCGCCCGAGCGACATCAAGAATGGTTAGGGACATGCTCGCATCTCCTGCTTTGTCATTTCGTAAACAAAGGGTTTACGCGGTTGAGCTAGCAACAAGCAGGCCACAAGCGACATTTCGGAAGCTTGTGTGGCGTCTCCAAATGTCTATCGAAATCAGTGGCTTAGATTTAGTGTCAAAGCAGGTGGACAAACGTCCGGTTGCTCACGGAGCAGCTTCGGTACCGTGGTTGTTGGAATGTGCGCTTGCGTTTCGCTCAGCTGTTCGTCTAGTCCAGACAATTGCCGGTGGATTCGAAAGGCTGAAGTACCTACCGTCATCCACTGCATGGGTGAAGCTCGCCGATCCGCGCGAGCATTGATGGTGACGCTGCGCAATGTAGATATTGATGGCGGAGCCTGGTTAGTTGGGCGGGGCGCAAGGCCCTGGCAATTGCGGATATGGGTGGCTTCCCCATCAGCAGCGCGCCCATCTGCGCAGAAGACCTCAGCCCTGCAGATTATCGATGACGACGGCTGGCAGGTCGCCAGCCGGCACAAAGTCGAGCACCCGCCCGTAGAAGTACAGCTCCGATTCCAGCGCCTTGATCTGATTCTCGGCTTTACGAAAACCGTGCTGTTCCCCTTCGAAGGGGATGTACGCGGTCGGGGTGCCGCGCTTGCGCAGTGCCTGATAGATCTTCTCCGACTGCGCGGGCGGCACCACGCGATCTTCCAGACCCTGGAAGGTAATGAGCGGGCTGGTAAAACCGTCCAGCGCATTGATGGGTGAGCGCGCCTGGTATACGGCCAATGCCTCCGGATACGGGCCGATCATGCTGTCCAGATAGCGCGATTCGAATTTGTGGGTGTGCTTAGCGAGTGCTTCCAAGTCGCTCACGCCGAAGTAGTTGGCCCCGGCGGCAAACACGTCGGTAAAGGCCAATGCCGAAAGGGTGGTGTAGCCGCCAGCGCTGCCACCCCGGATCAGCAGGCGGCTCGGGTCAGCGAGCCCCTCGGCAACGAGATACTCGGTGGCGGCGACGGCATCTTCGAGATCAACGACGCCCCACTCGCCGTTGAGGCGTTCCCGATAGGCACGGCCGTAGCCCGTGCTGCCGCGGTAGTTAACGTCTACCACGGCGAAGCCCCGGCTGGTCCAGAACGCACGCGCGGTGCTGAAACCGGGTCCGGTGGCCCCTGTGGGCCCCCCGTGCATCAGCACCATGAGCGGCGGCCTTTCATCGGCCGGTGCCTGGAACTGCTCGCTCGTCGGCGGGTAGTAGAACGCATGAGCCGTCTCGTCGTTCGCGGTCGGGAACTCGATGGCCTGCGCCGGGGCGATGTAGCCCGGAGCAACGACTGCTGTGCCGGCTTCCACCAGCACTTCGGTGCTCTCGGTGGCAAGGTCCAGTGCGGCGATAAGGCTCGGTGCGTTGCTGCGGATGGCCAGGAAGCGGGCGATGCCATCCGCAGCGGTCAACCCGGCAATGCCGACGAAAGGCGTGTCGATGTCCGTGACCGCACCCGTCTCGAGCGACAGGCGGGCCAGCTGTTCGCGGTCTCGCCGTTGGTAAGTCACCAGGGCTTCGGTCTCTGACAGCAGCGCAAAGTAGCTCGCGCCGAGGCCCCAGAGCGGACCGCCGAAGTCCGCTGCAGTCTCATGCACCGCAGTAATGGTCTCACCGTCCCAGCGGTGCAGGTTCCACCAGCCGGAACGGTCGGCGACGAAGTACAGGGTGCCGTCGCTTGCCCAGGTCGGTTGCAGCACCGACTCCGCCACGCCGGGGTTGAGGCGCCTGGCGTTGGTCAGCGCTCCGTCCGCGTCGAGCTCCCCGACCCAAAGGGCCACGTGATCCCAGGGCATGTTCGGGTGATCCCAGGCAATCCAGGCGAGCTGTGTGCCGTCGGTGCTGACACGGGGATAGCCGACGAAATCGCTGCCCTGCCACAGCGGCTCGCCGTCGCTTCCGCCGGCGGCGGGTACGGCCGCCAGCCCGTTGATCGCTTCGCCGTCACCGCGATGGTCTTCGCGCACGCAAATCAGCCGCGAACGCGTTGCATCAAAGGTGCAGTCCGCGAACCGCAGCCCCTCAGCCTCGGTCATGCGTTCGGGGGCCTTGCCAGGCGCCTGCCGGTACAACGCCTGATCAGCGAAGTTGCTGAAGTAAACGGCGCCGTCGGCCACGACATAGCTCCTGCCGCCGTACTCATGCACGCGTGTGCGGACGTTGTAGTCAGGGGGTGTCAGGTCCTCGGCTTTGCCGTCGCCGGCGCGCCGCACCAGCACCGAGCGGCCGCCTTCCAGCGGCCGTGTTTCCAGCCAGTACAGCACATCACCCTCCGCGTGGACGGACGACAACCCCTTGGATGAGCTCGCGGTGAGCTCGGCGGTGACTGGTGAATCCCAGGTGCCGTAGGGCGCGATGATGGTCATAGGCAGGTCGCTCGTAGTGGGTTCGTTGGGAGCAGCGTTTCCGGGCGGTTCGGTCGGTGCGCCACAGGCAGCAAGCAGCGTGAGCGTAGCGGTAAGGGCGAGCAAAGAACGCAAGGGGAGCTCCACAGATAGGCCGCCGTGGGCAGCGAAGGCGCGGGAAACTAGCAGACGGCCCAGCCGATCTCAATGGCGCCGGAGGTGGTCGGCCTGCTGGCGGAACGAACGGGGCATTGAGATCGACCGCACGGGCGTCTAGCCTGTGGCGCTTTGTACGGCGGAGGGTGTCCGTGGCGCCCGAACTCAAGACCCTGGCGGTAAACGGTGTCGAGCTGGCGTACGTCGAGCGCGGGGCGCCGCGTCCCGATCGGCCAACGCTGCTCTTCGTACACGCGACCGGATTTCATGCGCACCTGTGGGACTACCACGCGGAAGCGCTGGCTGATGTGCACACCATTGCCCTGGACCAGCGCGGTCATGGCCGCAGCACCAAGCGCGCGGTGCAGCACTGGTCGACCTTTGGCGAGGACCAGGTGCAGTTCGTGCGGGCGCTGGGTCTCGAACGGCTCATCGGTATCGGTCATTCCATGGGCGCACATGCCATGATTGACGGCGCGGCGCACAGCGGTGCGTTCTCCCGGCTGCTGCTGCTGGATCCCACGGTAGTCTCCCCCGAGGACTATGCCCATGCCGAACCCAACCCCTTCGGCGAGGGGCTGCATCCGGCAGCGAAGCGTCGTCGTTACTTCGATTCCCCGCAGGACATGATCGAACGGCTCAGGCCGAAGAGTTCTTTCCCGCTGTTCGACGAACGCATCCTCTCCGACTACTGCCGCTTCGGGCTGGAGCCCGACGCTGACCATGGCTGGCGGCTTGCCTGCGATCCGGAGGTCGAGGCAGCGGTGTACATGAGCGCGCGAACTAACGGTGCCGTGTACGACAGCGTGCGCAGCCTCGACATCCCGGTGACGGTGGTCAGGGCGCAGACACCGGAGCCGGGCGATGAACGGAATTTTTCCATGTCGCCAACCTGGCCGTCTCTGGCCGGGGCGTTTCCGCAGGCGCGGGACCTGCACTGGGCAGACTGCTCACACTTCATCCCCATGGAACGGCCCGATGCGGTGCTGACTCTGATTCGGGAAGAGATAGACGCCTGGCAGGACACCTGAGCACCGGCGGTCTTTCGCTGTCGGCGACCGGGGTTCGCTGATCCAGCGTTTCCGCCGGCCGCAGCAGCCGCGCACGGCCTCTTGGCAGCAGCTCTGAGCCCCCGTATCGTCTGCGCATGGATGCTGCATTGATCTGGCTGGTGGTCGGCTTCGTGCTGATCGTTGCCGAGTTTTTTCTGACGAGCTTTTTCGTCATCTTTTTCGGAATTGCTGCGGTTGTGGTCGCCCTGGCGCTCTGGGCAGGCCTGCCGGCCGGCTCTGGGGCGCCGTACCTGCTGTTCGCCGCGGTTGCGGTCGGCACCCTGCTGGTGCTGCGCTCGCGCTTCCGGGAGTGGTTCACCGGCAGTTATGCGGATGCTGGCGTTGATGAGGACTTCGTCGGTCGCGAAGTCATAGTCGAGAGCGGGTTCGATGGCGGTTCGCCCGGGCGTGGTCGGGTGTCTTATCGGGGCACCGCCTGGGACGCCCGGAGCGAACAGGACACCTTCGCAACGGGTGCCCGGGCTGCCATCGTCGGCCGCTCCGGAATGCAGCTTCACATTGGCCCTCTCTAGCCGCTAATCAAAGGAACCCAACAAGATGGAGTTCGGCGCATTTGCCTCGGTTCTGGTTGCCGTACTGGTAATCGTCACCCTGTTCAACACGGCCCGGGTCGTGCCACAGCGCGAGCAGTTCGTCGTCGAACGGCTCGGCAAGTTCTCCCGCACCCTCGATGCGGGCTTCCATATCCTGATTCCGTTCATGGATAAGGTGGCGTACAAGCACACGCTGAAAGAGCAGGCCTTCGATGTGCCTTCGCAGACCTGTATCACCAAGGACAACATTGCCGTCGAGGTGGACGGCGTGATCTACATGCAGGTTGTTGATGCACGCTCGGCGTCCTACGGCATTGAAGGCTATGTGTTTGCAACGTCCCAGCTCGCCCAGACCACGCTGCGATCTGAGATCGGCAAAATCGATCTCGACCGTACCTTCGAGGAGCGGGAAACGATCAACGCTCAGGTGGTCAGCGCCGTCGATCGGGCAGCGGAGCCCTGGGGCGTGAAGATCCTGCGCTACGAGATCAAGGACATCATGCCGCCGGAAAGCGTGCGCGACGCGCTCGAAAAGCAGATGCGCGCGGAGCGGGAGCGGCGCGCTGTCGTTGCCACCTCCGAAGGTGAGCGGCAGGCGCGCATCAACGTTTCCGAGGGGGAGCAACAGGAAACCATCAACCTGTCGGAGGCCGAGAAGCTCAAACAGATCAATGAGGCCGAAGGCCGAGCGCAGGAAATTCGACTGATCGCGGAGGCCACGGCACAGGGGATTCGCGAAGTCGCGCAGGCGATCAACGAGCCGGGTGGTCGGGATGCGGTGAACCTGCGGGTGGCGGAGCAGTGGGTCGGGGAGTTCGGCAATCTGGCTAAGACCAACAACACGATGATTGTGCCGGCGCAGCTGGGCGACGTGTCGAGCATGATCGCAACCGCCATGAGCGCGATGAACATGGGTGTTGAACCCGGTGGCCCGCCTGGACCGGGAGCGCGTGGTTAGCGTAGCGCTGCCAGCTTGCCGATCCGTTCATCGTCCACGCCGAGGTAGCGCGCGAGCGTAACCTGAACGCGTTCCAGATCCAGAGTGCCAGCCTGGAACATCTCTTCCAGATCCGCCCAGTCTTTGGTGCGGTTGAAAAAAGCCTTGAACACGGCCAGGTCAAAGCAGGACAAAAATGGCAGACGCCGATCCGCAAAGGTTTCGAAGCTCACACGCTCCGCCAGCTCTTCGTGAAAGTCCGTGCTGTTCAGAAACAGATCCAACGGCGTTTTGTCCCACCAGACCCGCACCTGGCCGTCGTGTCTCAGCAGCTGCCGATCCGCCTTCGTTACCCGTACCTCCTCGGGCAGGGCGTCGAGTGCGTCTGCCCAGTCTGTTGCCGGGATCAGCAGATTGACGTCGATGTCGATGGTGCCGCGCGCCCGCCGCGTGCACCAGGCTAGCGCCAGCGCGCCGCCAAAGGCGTGTGGAATGGCCGCAGCCTTAAGGTGATCGTGCAGCTGAACGATTTTGGCAACCAGGTCATCCATGGGGAAACCTGGGTAAGGGCAAATGGCGCTCGGCGCTGGCGGGAAACTGCGCTGCCAGCTTCAACACCGCGGCCAGTTCTTCACCGCGCAGGATGCCATCGGCTTCGCGGATCCTCGGCTGCAGGCGGATCTCCACCGCATTGCCACAGGCTTCCAGGATCCTTAGGAAAACAGCTGCCGACGGATTCTTCTTGCCCTGCTCGTAGGCAGACAAAGTCGCGTGGGAGGTCTCTGCCCGATCAGCCAGGTTTCGCAGGCTGAGCCCCGCACGCTTGCGAGCGGAGCGCAGGCTGCGGGCAACTTCACTGATGTGTTGGACATCCGTATTCATGCCGTCTCCGAATTCAGCCCGGCTCCGCAGTGACCGCTGAGCTCATCAATATGGTATCCAATTGGATAACACAGCGCAACAATCATGAAACAAGTGGCACCCACCTCGGGCGGGTTGAATACTCTTAGCTACATACCGCCACTGATCACGACGTCCTGCCCGGTCATCCAGCTTGATGCTGGCGACGCCAGGTACACCACGGCCGGCGCGATGTCCTCCGGTGTACCGAGCCTGCCAAGCGGTATGCCCATTGCCTTTCCCATCTTCGGGATGTCTTCTTCTTTCATCCCCTGGTACTCGAGAAACACTTCGGTGGGAATTGCGCCCGGCGATACGGCGTTGACCCGGATACCGAACGGCGCCAGCTCCACGGCCATCGTCTGGGTTAAATTGTTGACTCCGCTCTTCGCGGCCGCATAGGGGCCGTGGGTGGGTGCTGCCCGGGTTGCGACCAGCGACGAGATGTTGATGATCGTGCCGCCACCGTTGTCCTTCATGAGGTTGGCAGCGGCCTGCGAACCGAGCCAGACGGCTTTCAGATTAAGGCTCAGCTGGAAGTCCCACTGCCGTTCCGGCGTATCGAGCAGGGTTCGGGCAATACGTTCGTCGGCACCGCCGGCGTTGCTGATCCAGCAGTTCAATGCACCCATTTCATCGAACGCCGTCTGCGCCAGCTGCTGTACCTGTTCCGTCACCGTCATGTCGGCGGTTACGGCCAGCGCTCTGCGACCAAGACTACGGATCTTCTCGGCTACGGCTTCGATCTCGTGCGTACGGCGCGCGGCTACCACAACATCGGCGCCTGCCTCGGCAAGTCCGAGTGCAATCCCCTCACCAATACCCCGCCCGCCGCCGGTGACCACGGCCACCTGACCGTCGAGCCGGAAACTGTCGATGATGCTCATGCCTTTTCCCCCACTAGATCTTTACTGTCTCCACCACCCGGGATCACGGTCGCAGCGCTGCCAGCCTGCCGATTCGCCCATCCTCCATCCCAAGGTAGTGGGCCAGGCTGATCTGAACAAGTTCCACGTCCAGGGCCCTGCTGCGAACACCTTCTCCGGATCCGCGAGGGCTCGCTAGCTGAGTCCAGTGTGTTGTGCGC
>JBCDGJ010000171.1:0-10687 GCA_038757945.1 Pseudomonadota bacterium | reverse complement strand
GAAATCCTTCACATCACCGCCAAACGCTTCCGCACATACGCGCGTCAACGCCGCCGTCAGCGTCGTCTTTCCATGGTCTACGTGACCGATCGTCCCCACGTTTACGTGCGGCTTGGTGCGTTCAAATTTCTCTTTGCCCATCTGGCTGATCTCCTGTGCCGATTCGGCTTCTGGTGAGTGAAAAGCGGATCGGATCCGTTCCTGTAAGTCGATTTACTGTCTGCCGTCCGGCAACACAACCTGCGTTGTCAGTAGCGATTGATGAGGCTATCAGCCAGGCTGTCTGGCACCTCACTGTATCTGGCGAACTCCATCGTGTAGGTCGCGCGCCCCTGTGACGCCGACCGCAGATCGGTCGAGTAGCCAAACATCTCTGCCAGCGGAACTTCCGCCCGCAGAATCTTGCCGGCTGGATTTTCATCCATGCCTTCGATCAGGCCGCGACGGCGATTCAGATCGCCAACCACGTCGCCCATGTATTCCTCCGGAGTGACCACCTCGACCTTCATGATCGGTTCCAGCAGCGCCGGTTTGGCATTCAGGGCACCCTCGCGCAGCGCCATCGAGCCCGCAATTTTGAACGCCATTTCGGAAGAATCAACATCGTGGAAGGAGCCATCGTAGAGCGTCGCCTTGACGCCGATAAGCGGATAGCCGGCAAGCACGCCGTTCTTCATCTGCTCCTGGATCCCCTTGTTGACCGCCGGGATGAACTCGCGCGGCACCACGCCGCCGACGACCTCGTCCTCGAAGTCATAGCTCATCTCGCCTTCTTCGTCGGTGAAGGGCTCGAGCCTGACCCAGACGTGCCCGTACTGGCCCCGACCGCCCGACTGCCGGACGAACTTCGCCTCCTGCTCGACGGTCTCCCGAATCGTTTCGCGGTACGCGACCTGAGGCTTGCCGATGTTGGCTTCGACGCCAAACTCGCGCTTCATACGGTCGACGATGATGTCGAGGTGCAGCTCACCCATGCCGGAGATGATGGTCTGCCCAGTTTCCTCGTCGGTTTCGACGCGGAAGGAGGGATCCTCCTGGGCCAGCTTGCCGAGGGCGACGGCCATCTTTTCCTGATCCGGCACCGAGCGCGGCTCCACCGCAACGGAGATGACCGGATCCGGAAACTCCATACGCTCGAGGGTGATGACCGCCTTCCCGTCACACAGCGTGTCGCCGGTGGTTACGTCTTTCAGACCAATGGCCGCCGCAATATCGCCGGCCAGGACTTCCTTGATCTCGTTGCGGTTGTTCGAGTGCATCTGCACCATGCGACCAATGCGCTCGCGCTTGCTCTTGACCGGGTTGAAGACCTGATCGCCGGTTTTGAGCACCCCGGAGTAAACGCGGAAGAAGGTCAGCGTACCGACGAAGGGGTCCGTCGCAATCTTGAAGGCCAGCGCCGCAAACGGTTCTGTGTCTTCTGATTTACGCACGGCGATGGTCTCATCGTCGCTCAACACGCCCTCAATCGGCTTCACCTCCGTTGGCGCCGGCAGATAGTCGATCACGGCGTCAAGCATCGCCTGCACGCCTTTGTTCTTGAACGCTGAACCACACAGCGCGGGCACAATTTCATTGGCCAGAGTGCGAATGCGCAGGCCTTCCTTGATCTCTTCCTCGGTCAGCTCACCCTCGTCGAGATAACGCTCCATGAGCGTCTCATTGGCCTCTGCGGCTGCCTCGACCATCTGCTCGCGCCAGTGTTCGGCATCGGCCGCAAAGGCCTCCGGGATGTCCTCGAGCTCGTAGGTGAGCCCCTGATCCGTCTCGTTCCAGACCACCGCCTTCATGCGAATCAGATCGATGACGCCGCGGAAGTTCTCTTCGCTGCCGAGCGACAGCTGCACCGGCACCGGATTGGCGCCCAGACGCTCACGGATCTGCTCGACGACGCGCAGGAAATCCGCACCCTGCCGATCCATCTTGTTGACGAACACGAGGCGCGGAACTTCGTAGCGGTTGGCCTGGCGCCAGACCGTCTCAGACTGCGGCTCTACCCCGGACGTTCCGCAGAATACGACGACAGCCCCATCGAGCACCCGCAGGCTACGTTCGACCTCAATGGTGAAATCAACGTGCCCGGGCGTATCGATGATGTTGATCCGGTGCTCGTCAAACTGCTGGGTCGAGCCCCTCCAGAAGCAGGTCGTCGCAGCGGAGGTGATGGTAATGCCGCGCTCCTGCTCCTGCTCCATCCAGTCCATGGTCGCAGCACCATCGTGCACTTCACCGATCTTGTGGGACAGGCCGGTGTAGAACAGCACGCGCTCGGTGGTCGTGGTCTTGCCCGCATCCACATGCGCAACGATGCCGATATTGCGGTACCGGCTGATGGGTGTTTTTCGTGCCATAAACCGACCTCTAGGCGGCCCAGAAGGGCCACCTCAAAAGGAACGAAGCTAGTGGGCTGCTTGGGAAAAGAGGAAACTCGAGCGCCTGCCCACCAGATCAGTAGCGGTAGTGGGAGAAGGCCCGGTTGGCGTCTGCCATGCGGTGGGTATCTTCCCGCTTCTTGACCGCTGAGCCGCGCCCTTCAGCGGCATCCGCGATCTCGCCCGCAAGCCGGGCTGCCATGGACTTCTCGCCGCGCTTCCGTGCGCTATCCACCAGCCAGCGCATGGCGAGCGCCTGCCGTCGTGAGGGACGGACCTCAACGGGAACCTGATAGGTGGCACCACCAACGCGGCGTGCCTTGACCTCGACCATCGGTGCAACGGCTTCCAGTGCCTTCTCGAAGGTTTCGACCGGATCAACGCGCTGCTTTTCTTCGATGCTGGTCAAAGCACCGTACACGATGCCCTCGGCGACCGACTTCTTGCCGGACACCATGACATGGTTGATGAACTTGGCGAGCGTCTGGTTGCTGTACTTCGGATCCGGCAGGATCTCGCGCTTGGCAACTACTCTACGTCGTGGCATGGGCTCCCTCTCTGATCTGATGAAGCCCGCATTCGGTGCGGGCTTCAGGGTTATTCAGGTGCTCCCGGATCATCCGGGGCCTTACTAGCTGAAACTGGACTGTCTGGCCACCGGGGACACGCCCGGCGCGCCCTGCTGGCCCTTACTTAGGCCGCTTGGCACCGTACTTAGAACGCCCCTGACGGCGATCGGACACCCCGGAAGTGTCCAGCGTGCCGCGCACCGTGTGGTAGCGAACGCCGGGCAGGTCTTTGACCCGACCCCCGCGAATCAGCACCACCGAGTGCTCCTGCAGGTTGTGGCCTTCGCCGCCGATGTAAGAGGTGACTTCGTAGCCGTTGGTCAACCGCACCCGACAGACCTTCCGCAGCGCCGAGTTCGGCTTCTTCGGCGTCGTGGTGTAGACCCGCGTACATACCCCGCGGCGCTGCGGGCAGGCCTGCAGCGCGGGGACATCATTTTTCTCGGCTTTGCGCTTGCGAGGCTTGCGCACCAGCTGACTGATCGTAGCCATCAACTCTCCATAAACTGATCGGCTGACCGCGTCAGCCGATTGGGCGGCGAATACTACCGGCAGGCAGGGCCGCAAACAAGGGCATCCTGACCAGCCCTCAAGACTTCTCCAATCACAAAAGTGATCTGTTCAGGCCACTACCGGCCCTGGCTTATCCCCAACCGCTGAGGGATCGCCGCTACGGCACAGCGGTCCGGATCCGCTGCCGAGCGCTCCGTCAGGGAGCCGCGGCACAAGGGCCGCCCTGTGAGGGCCACCCTGCGAGGGCCGCCCTGCGAGGGCCGCCCTGCGACGACCCTCCGGGAGGCGGCAAGTGCCGCCTGGCTGCGCTCTACTCGCTCTGGCTGAGCGCCTCGGACAGTGCCGCTTCGACCTCGTCGGCCGTTGCGCCCTGCTGCTTCGCTTCGCGCAGCGCAAGGTCTTCCTCGCGCTTCTTCTTCCGCTCGCTGTGGTAGGTCAGGCCAGTACCTGCGGGAATGAGCCGTCCGATGACGACGTTTTCCTTCAGGCCGCGCAAGAAGTCCTGCTTGCCGGTGACCGCGGCTTCCGTGAGTACCCGGGTGGTCTCCTGGAAGGACGCCGCCGACAGGAACGACTCGGTCGCGAGCGAGGCCTTGGTGATCCCGAGCAGATCGCGCTCGTAAACCACCCGAGGCTTGCTTTCGGCTTCCAGGCGCTCATTTTCCTCGAGCACCCGGTTCAGCTCCGCCTGTTCACCGCGAATGAAGCTCGACTCGCCCGGGTCGACGATCATGCACTTGCGCAGCATCTGCCGCACGATGACCTCGATGTGCTTGTCGTTGATCTTCACGCCCTGGAGGCGATAGACCTCCTGGATCTCGTTGATGATGAACTTCGCCAGCGCTTCGACGCCCTGCAGACGCAGGATGTCGTGGGGGCTCGGCGGACCTTCGCAGACCATCTCACCACGAGCCACGGTTTCGCCTTCGAATACGCCGATGTTCCGCCACTTCGGAATCAGCGTCTCCACCGGATCGCTCTCCGGCGGCGTGATCACGAGGCGCCGCTTACCCTTGGTTTCCTTGCCGAAGCTGACGACCCCGGAGGCTTCCGCCAGGATCGCAGGCTCTTTCGGCTTGCGGGCCTCGAACAGATCCGCCACCCGTGGCAGACCGCCGGTGATGTCACGGGTCTTCGAGCCTTCCTGCGGAATCCGCGCAATGATGTCACCGATGCCGACGTGCTCACCGTCACCGAGCGCCAGTATGGCGCCGTTCGGCAACAGGTAGTGTGCCGGCAGATCGGAGCCTGGCAGCCGGACTTCGTTGCCGTCGGCATCGAGCAGCGTCACTGCCGGGCGCAGATCTTTGCCCGCGCTCGGCCGGTCCTTCGGATCCATGACGTTGATGTTCGTCAGGCCGGTCAGCTCGTCGGTCTGCTGGCGGACGGACAGGCCTTCCTCCATATCCTGCAGCTTCACGGTACCAGACGCTTCGATGACGATCGGGTGCGTGTGGGGATCCCACTGCGCAATCACCTGACCGGCCTCGACCGCATCACTCTCGTTAACCGAGATCACAGCGCCGTAAGGCAGCTTGTAGCGCTCACGCTCGCGTCCGAGCTCGTCGGCCACCGCAATCTCGCCGGAGCGGGATACCGCAACCAGCTCACCGCTTTCGCGGGTTACGGTCTTCAGGTTGTGCAGACGGACCGAACCGCCGTGCTTAACCTGAACGCTGTCGATCGCCGTAGCCCGCGATGCCGCACCACCGATGTGGAAAGTGCGCATGGTGAGCTGGGTGCCCGGCTCACCAATGGACTGGGCTGCAATCACGCCAACAGACTCACCGACGTTGACCTGATGGCCGCGCGCCAGGTCGCGGCCGTAACAGGTCGCGCAGACGCCAAAGCGGGTATTACAGGTAATCGGGGATCGCACCAGAATGTCGTCGACACCCAGCTGATCAAGCCGGTCTACCCAGGCTTCGTCGAGCATGGTGCCCGCTTCGATGAGCACCGTCTTGCCGTCCGCGTCGTAGACGTGACGGGCCACGATGCGACCGAGAACACGATCACCCAGCGCTTCGACCACGTCGCCGCCTTCGATGATGGCCGAGACGTTGATGCCCTGGTCCGTGCCGCAATCGACCTCGGTGACGACGACGTCCTGTGCCACGTCCACCAGACGGCGGGTCAGGTAACCGGAGTTAGCGGTCTTGAGTGCCGTATCGGCCAGACCCTTCCGCGCGCCGTGGGTAGAGATGAAGTACTCGTTCACCGACAGCCCTTCACGGAAGTTCGCCGTGATGGCGTTCTCGATGATGCTGCCGTCAGGACGGGTCATCAGCCCGCGCATGCCGGCGAGCTGGCGGATCTGCGCGGGGGAACCCCGGGCTCCGGAATCCGCGTAGATGTACACCGAGTTGAAAGACGACTGCTCTTCATCGTCGCCCTCGCGGTTGGTGACCGTCTCCTTCGAGATGCCGTCCATCATGGAGCGGGCAACGAGCTCGTTAGCACGAGACCAGATATCAACGACCTTGTTGTACTTCTCACCCTGAGTTACCAGGCCAGACGCGTATTGCGCCTCGATCTCTGCAACCTCGTCCCGGGCGTCGTCAATGATCTTGGCCTTCTCGTCGGGAATGACGAAGTCCTCGACGCCGATGGAAGCACCGGACGCCGTAGATCGGGCAAAGCCGGTATACATGAGCTGGTCCGCAAAGATCACGGTCTCTTTGAGGCCGACGTTGCGGTAGCAGCTGTTGATCAGGCGCGAGATGGCCTTCTTGCCCATCGGCTGGTTGACCAGCTCGAACGGCAGCTCTTTCGGCACGATCTCGTACAGCAGCGCACGACCAACGGTCGTTTCGACCAGCGCCTTCTGCTCCCGCAGCTGGCCACTTTCGTCAGGAACGAGCTGCGTAATACGGGCCTTGATCCGTGCGTGCAGGTCCGCTTCGCCGCTGGCGTGGGCACGATGGACCTCGTCGATGTCGGCAAACACACGGCCTTCGCCGGGCACGTTCACACGCTCCCGGGTCATGTAGTAAAGGCCCAGCACGACATCCTGCGAGGGCACGATGATGGGTTCACCGCTGGCCGGCGAGAGGATGTTGTTGGTCGACATCATCAGCGCGCGGCTTTCGAGCTGTGCCTCAAGGGTCAGCGGGACGTGCACGGCCATCTGGTCGCCGTCGAAATCCGCGTTGTAGGCGGAGCAGACCAGCGGGTGCAGGTTGATGGCTTTGCCTTCGATCAGCACCGGCTCGAACGCCTGAATGCCGAGACGGTGCAGGGTCGGGGCCCGGTTCAGCAGCACCGGATGCTCGCGAATGACCTCGGCCAGGATGTCCCAGACCTCGGCGGTTTCGCGCTCCACCATCTTCTTGGCGGCCTTGATCGTCGTCGCCAGACCACGGGCTTCAAGCTTGCCGAAGATGAACGGCTTGAACAGCTCAAGCGCCATCTTCTTCGGCAGGCCACACTGGTGCAGCTTCAGCGTCGGGCCGACCACGATGACCGACCGGCCGGAGTAATCGACACGCTTGCCGAGCAGGTTTTGCCGGAACCGGCCCTGCTTACCCTTGATCATGTCGGCCAGCGACTTCAGCGGCCGCTTATTGGAACCGGTGATGGCGCGGCCGCGACGACCGTTGTCGAGCAGCGCATCGACGGCTTCCTGCAGCATGCGCTTCTCGTTACGCACGATGATGTCCGGTGCCGACAGGTCGAGCAGCCGCTTGAGCCGGTTGTTACGGTTGATGACGCGGCGGTACAGATCATTCAGATCCGAGGTCGCGAAGCGGCCACCATCCAGCGGCACGAGCGGACGCAGATCCGGCGGCAGCACCGGCAGTACTTCCATGACCATCCATTCAGGCTTGTTGCCGGACGCCTGGAAAGCCTCCATCAGCTTCAGGCGCTTGGACAGCTTCTTGATCTTGGTTTCCGAGTTGGTCGCCGGGATCTCTTCGCGCAGGCGCGCGATCTCGCCCTCCATGTCCAGGGCGATCAGCAGCTTCTGGACGGCTTCGGCACCCATGCGGGCGTCGAACTCGTCGCCGAACTCCTCGAGCTTCTGGTAGTACTCCTCATCGTTGAGGAGCTGCCCGATCTCGAGATCCGTGAGGCCCGGATCAACTACGACGTGGCTCTCGAAGTAGAGCACCCGCTCGATGTCGCGCAGCGTCATGTCAAGCAGCAGACCGATGCGCGACGGCAGCGACTTCAGGAACCAGATGTGCGCAACCGGGCTGGCCAGCTCGATGTGGCCCATTCGCTCCCGGCGGACCTTAGAGAGGGTCACCTCAACGCCGCACTTCTCGCAGATCACACCGCGGTGCTTAAGCCGCTTGTACTTGCCGCACAGGCACTCGTAGTCCTTCATTGGCCCGAAGATGCGAGCGCAGAACAGGCCGTCCCGCTCCGGCTTGAACGTCCGGTAGTTGATCGTCTCCGGCTTTTTGACCTCGCCGAAGGACCAGGAGCGGATCAGCTCCGGGGAAGCGAGGCCGATGCGCAGCGAGTCGAACTCGTCGACATTGGTCTGCGCCTTGAGAAGATTCAGAAGATCTTTCACTAGCTTTCCTCCTGGTGCTTTCGCACCTTACTCGCTTTCCAGTTCCATGTTGATGCCGAGAGATCGGATCTCTTTCACCAGCACGTTGAAGGATTCGGGCATGCCCGGCTCCATCTGGAAATCACCATCGACGATGTTCTTGTACATCTTAGTACGGCCGTTCACGTCATCGGACTTGACGGTCAGCATCTCCTGCAGGGTATAAGCCGCGCCATAGGCTTCCAGCGCCCAGACCTCCATCTCCCCGAAGCGCTGGCCGCCAAACTGAGCCTTACCGCCGAGCGGCTGCTGCGTCACCAGACTGTAAGAGCCGGTAGAACGCGCATGCATCTTGTCATCCACCAGGTGGTTGAGCTTGAGCATATACATGTAGCCCACGGTCACCGGCCGGTCGAACTGATCGCCGGTGCGGCCGTCCCAGAGCGTGCACTGACCCGATTTCGGCAGGCCGGCCAGCTCGAGCAGCCGCTTGATCTCTGCCTCGGTGGCGCCGTCGAACACCTGCGTTGCGATCGGCAGGCCGTGCCGCAGATTCTTCGCCAGCGTCATGACCTCCTGATCGGACAGGCTGTCGAGGTCTTCGTTGCGCCCACCGACGTCGTTGTAGACCTGCTCCAGGTAACCACGCAGTTCGGTGAGCTGCTTCTGCTCCTCGAGCATGCCGTTGATCCGCTCGCCGATGCCCTTGGCGGCCCAGCCCAGGTGTGTCTCGAGTACCTGACCGACGTTCATTCGCGACGGCACGCCGAGCGGGTTGAGCACAATATCCACCGGCTCACCGTGCTCGTCGAAGGGCATGTCCTCAACCGGCATGATGACCGAGATCACGCCCTTGTTGCCGTGGCGTCCAGCCATCTTGTCGCCCGGCTGAATGCGGCGCTTGATCGCCAGATAGACCTTAACGATTTTAAGCACGCCTGGCGCGAGATCGTCGCCGGACTCGAGCTTGGCCCGCTTGTCGGCATAGATCGCATCGAGCTGCGCCTTGCGCTCCTTCAGCTGGGCTTCGGCCGCCTCGAGCTGAGCGTTCAGCGCATCGTCGTCCATACGGATCTTGAACCAGTCGTCGTGCGGCAGGCCGTTCAGGTACTCGGCATCGATTTCCTTGCCGCGGGTCGCACCGGGCGCGCTGGCTGCCTTGTTGCCAGCCAGGGCCCGCCCCAGCCGCTCGAAGGTTGCACCTTCGACAATCCGGTACTCATCATCCAGGTCCTTGCGGATCTGCGACAGCTGCTCGTAGTCGATGTCCTTGGCGCGCTGGTCCTTTTCAATACCGTCGCGCGTAAAGACCTGGACGTCGATGACGGTCCCCTTGACGCTCGTCGGTACCCGCAGCGAGGTGTCTTTCACATCCGACGCCTTCTCGCCGAAGATCGCACGCAGCAGCTTCTCTTCCGGCGTCAGCTGGGTTTCGCCTTTCGGCGTGACCTTGCCGACCAGGATATCGCCCGCTCCCACTTCAGCACCGATGTAGACGATGCCGGATTCATCGAGCTTGGCCAGAGCGCCTTCACCAACGTTCGGAATGTCGCAGGTGATTTCTTCCGGCCCGAGCTTGGTGTCGCGGGCAATGCACGTCAGCTCCTGGATGTGCACGCTGGTGAAACGGTCTTCCTTAACGACCCGCTCGGACACGAGAATCGAGTCTTCGAAGTTGTAGCCGTTCCAGGGCATGAACGCGATGCGCATGTTCTGCCCCAGCGCCAGCTCACCCATGTCACAGGAAGGGCCATCCGCCAGGATGTCACCCTTGGCGATGGTGTCGCCGACCGAGACCAGTGGCCGCTGGTTGATGCAGGTGTTCTGGTTGGACCGGGTGAACTTGATCAGGTTGTAGATATCAACCCCGGCCTCGCCCGTCCGCGTTTCCTCGTCGGCTACGCGAACGACGATGCGGCCAGCATCGACGTCGTCAATCACCCCACCCCGGCTTGCTTTAACGCAGACACCGGAATCACGGGCAACATGACGCTCGACGCCGGTGCCGACCACAGGCTTTTCAGCGCGGATCGTCGGCACCGCCTGGCGCTGCATGTTCGAGCCCATCAGCGCGCGGTTGGCGTCGTCGTGCTCGAGGAACGGAATCAGGGACGCGGCGACGGACACCACCTGCTTCGGTGACACGTCCATGTAGTTCACGTTTTCCCGGGCCGTCTTCTGGAACTCGTTCTGGTACCGGACGTCTACGGTTTCTTCGGCAAAGGTGCCGTCTTCGCTGATCACGGAGCTGGCCTGGGCGATCACGTATTCGGCCTCGTCGATGGCCGAGAGGTAATCGATCTGCTCGGTGACCTTGCCGTCCACGACGCGGCGGTACGGAGACTCGAGGAACCCGTACTCGTTAGTCCGCGCATAGGTTGCGAGGCTGTTGATCAGGCCGATGTTCGGGCCTTCCGGCGTCTCGATCGGGCAGACCCGGCCATAGTGGGTCGGGTGCACGTCACGCACTTCGAAGCCAGCCCGCTCGCGGGTCAGGCCGCCCGGCCCAAGCGCGGAAACGCGGCGCTTGTGGGTCACTTCGGACAGCGGGTTGTTCTGGTCCATGAACTGCGACAGCTGGTTCGTGCCGAAGAACGTGTTGATCACGCTCGACACGGTGCGCGCGTTGACGCGATCCTGCGGGGTGAACTTGTCGGCGTCGCGGAGATTCATCCGCTCCTTGATCGTCCGCGCCATGCGGGCGAGGCCGAGCGAGAACTGCGCCTGCAGCT
>JBCDGJ010000170.1:0-10724 GCA_038757945.1 Pseudomonadota bacterium | reverse complement strand
GCGTGCGTTGGTGCAACGAGCCGAGGGCGTGGGCTGAGATGGCCGAGCCGCAGCCCCCGGAGCAGCAACCGGCTGCGTCGCAGCCGCGCCCCTTGGACGAAGGGCCACGATTCTACGTGCTGCTCGCGCTGATTTTCATCGGCGTGTTCGGGCTTCTGGCCGCGTTCGTCGGCAACTGGAAGACGGCGTTCGGGCTGTTCTGCGTCGGCCTGGCTCTGGGCGTGACCTATCTGTTGCTGCGGCGCGGACAGATCTATCTGGCCCTGCACTGCTTTGCCGGGGCGCTGTTCATCTATCAGTGCGCCAATCTCTACGTTTACCAGGACACGCCGAGTGTCGGGATCGTCTGGTTCGTCGTGCTGCCCGCGATCCTCGCGTCCTTCGGGCGGCAGATCGACGTCCTGGTCTGGATTCCGATCAGCGCTGCCGGGGTGCTCTACGCTTATCGCTTTGTGGAAACGGATCCTGCGTTTGCGCACCCGCTGTCGATTCCGAACCTGCTTGGATCGCTAACGTTTCTGGCCGTCGTCTGTACCCGCTTTCTGGTGGACCGGGACAGTCGCGAGACCGCGCTCAAGCAGGCCGTGGCACGGGCGGAAGCGGAGGTCGAGCGCCGGCGGCAGGCCGAGGACGAAGCGCGCGCTGCTGAGCAGCAGACCACGCGCTTCCTCGCCTCCATGAGCCACGAGCTGCGTTCGCCCATGACCAGCATGCTGCTGTCCTCGGAGCTCCTGAAGCGCGAGGGCAGCACCTCGGACGAGCAGTCGCAGCAGGCGGCGCAGCGCATTCAGGACAGTGCCCAGGTGGTGTTGAACCTGGTCAACGACGTGCTGGACCTGGCAAAGATCGATGCGGGCAAGACCGAGAGCCAGCCGCGCCCGTTCCCCCTCGAGTCGCTGCTGGAAGACGTCCGCTTGCTGCTGAATCCCGCGGCCGAGGCCGGTGGGACGCGGCTTTACGTGCTGTTCGGGCCGGACCTGCCGGAACGCTGGGTCTCGGACCCGGCCTGCGTGCGCCAGATCCTGATCAACCTGGTCAGCAACGCGATCAAGCACACGCCGCGAGGCGCTGTCGTGCTGCAGGCGCGGACCAGCAACGGGCGGCTGCTGTTCGAAGTGACCGACACTGGCGCGGGTATCGACGTGGCGGACGCTGAGCGGATCTTTGATCCCTTCGTGCAGCTTGCGCAGGCCACGGAGCAGGGCACCGGCCTGGGCCTGACGCTGTGCCGCCAGTATGCGGAGCTGATCGACGGCCAGCTGACCCTGCAGTCCAGTACGCCGGGCAAAGGCTCGCGCTTCCGGCTGCGGTTACCGGCACCAAAGGCGCCCGAAGCGGACGTTGGAACCATCGGTGCGGCCTACGCCAGCGATCGCCTGGCCGGGCTCAGCTATCGCGTTGAGTCCACCCGGCCGGAGGCCGCCGCCTGGGCCGAAAGCTGGCTGCGCTTCTGGGGGGCTGAGCTGACGGCGCTCGGCACACCCTGCGATCTCGAGGCCACGCTGCCTGGCGCGATCGGCAGCGTAGCGGATCTGGCGCTGCACCTGGGTGCGCTGACCGGCAGCCCGATCGGCGAGCTCAAGATCGAAGAAACCGGCGGCGTGCGTGGTCGCTGCCTGATCTGCGATGACAACGAGATGATCCGCGAAGTGCTGACCAGCGTGCTCGAGTCGCTTGGTTACGCCGCAACCGCCGTTGCCGGTAGTGTTGAGGTCTGGCGTGCGCTGGCCGAGGAACCCTTCGACATGCTGTTCCTCGACGTGCAGCTCGACGGCGAGTCCGGCGTCGACGTGCTGCGCGCGCTGCGTGAGCGCAGCGAGACCTGGCATCGCTTGCCGGTGTGCATGATCAGCGGCAGCCTGATGGGGCGGGAAGAGGCGCTGGCGGCCGGCGCAAACGAGTATCTGCTGAAGCCGCCGCGGTTGCGTGAGGTGGCGGAGGTTGCGGCGGTGCTGGCTGCCCGTGGACAGGCGCCTCAGAGCAGCGCGAACTTGAACCCGAATATCACCGCGACCAGGTAAACCGCCAGCGGGCACTCGCCCATCCTGCCCGAGAGGATCTTGATCAGCGCATAGCTGATGAATCCAAGCCCGATGCCATCGGCAATCGAGAAGCTGAGCGGCATGGCGATGGCGGTGACCACGGCGGGTGCGGCCTCCGTCAGGTCCTCCCAGTCCATGTCCGCGAGGCTGCGGGCCATCAGCGCTGCGACGAACAGCAGGGCCGCGGCGGACGCATACGCCGGCACGCTCTGCGCCAGCGGCGCAAACACCAGGCAGGCCAGGAACAGCGCGGCAATGGTGACGGCGGTGAGCCCGGTCTTGCCGCCGCATTCCACCCCGGCCGCGCTTTCGATGAAGCTGGTCGTCGATGAGGTGCCGGCAACGGCGCCGGCGGTAGTCGCCAGGCTGTCGGCCAGCAGCGCACCGCGCAGCCGGGGCAGCTTACCCTCGGAATCGAGCAGCTTGCCGCGCGTCGCAACGCCAACCAGCGTGCCGGCCGTATCGAAGACGTCCACCAGCAGCAGTGCGAGGATGACGCTGATCAGTGCCGGGTCGAGGGCAGCGGCGATGTCCAGCTGCCCGAACACCGGTGCCACCGAAGGCGGCGTCGAGACGATCCCCTGGAACGGCGCCAGCCCGGTTACCCAGGCGACGATCGAAACGGCAAGCATGCCGATGATCACCGCGCCGGTGATGCCGCGGGCGGCGAGGGCGGTGATCAGCGTAAAGCCGAGCAGCAGTGCAATCGGCCCCGGGCTGGTGAGATCACCGAAGGACGTGAGCGTCGCCGGATTGCCGGCGACGACGCCCGCGTTCTTAAGGGCGATGTAGGCGAGAAACAGGCCGATCCCCGCCGACATGCCGAGCTTGAGGTTGCGCGGGATCGAGTTGATGAGCCATTCGCGCACCGGCAGCACGGACAGTGCCAGAAAGATCAGGCCCGAGAGAAACACGGCCCCCAGCGCGGTTTGCCAGGGGAAGCCCATGCCCAGCACCACCGTGTAGGTAAAGAACGCGTTCTGCCCCATGCCCGGAGCGAGACCAATGGGATAGTTGGCCAGCAGCCCCATGATCAGCGTACCGAAGGCCGCCGCCAGGCAGGTGGCGACGAACACGGCGCCAAAGTCCATGCCGGTCTCCGACAGGATCCCCGGATTAACCACCGTGATGTAGGCCATCGCGAGGAAGGTGGTGGTTCCGGCGTTCAGCTCCCGGCGCCAGTCCGCCCCCTGCCCGGTGAGATCGAAGCGGGCGTCGAGCCAGGCCGGTTGTGGTGCCGGTTTGGAGGCAGTGGCGGAGGAGGCGGGGTCTTCGGCGTTTGCCATGTAGCGGTGGATCCAGACAGTGCACAGTGCTGGAGCTTACCAACATCGCTACCGGGCAGCCTGTTGAAAACGTTTCGCTAGGAGCATTCGCAACGGGCTACCGCAAGGGGACCCAGCAGGCGCATCGGCCGCCGTCATGGAACCGCGCGCCACCCCCATTGAACCCCGGCCGCGGGTTGTGCCTATGATGCAGGGTCTCAACGCTGGATCCGGCATTGCCCGAAACCCCCTCTCAGAACCTGCCGCGCCTGCTCTATCAGCTCGACGATCGCCCACCGGTCGGCCCGGCACTGCTGGCTGCGCTCGCGCACCTGCTCGCCATCGTTGCCAGCATCATGACCGCGCCGCTGCTGATCGCCCGCGGCATCGGGCTGGATGCCGCGCTGACGACCTACGCCATCGCCAGTGCCCTGGTTGTCTCGGGTCTCGCGACGGCGGTGCAGATCCTGCGTCCCTTCGGCCTCGGCTCCGGGCTGCTGTCGATCCAGGGCACGAGCTTTACCTTCATCGGGCCCTTCGTGTTTGCGACGGCGCTGCTCGGACCGGAGCTCTCCGCAGAGGAGCGCATGGGCACCCTGCTCGGCAGCGCCGCCGCCGGCGCGTTCATTACCTTTATTGCTGGATACTTCATCGAGTCGCTGCAGCGCATCTTCACGCGCCGCGTCGCCGGTACCGTGATCTTTCTGCTGGGGCTGTCGCTGGTGGACTCGGCCTGGAGCAATCTGCAGCGCGCCGCTGGGGCCGCTGGCGCGGAGGCCAGCTGGATCTGGATTCAGGCGCTGGTGGTGATCGTCGTGATTACCGCCTGTTCGCGGCTGCCGTCGCTTTGGGTGCGGCTCGGCAGCATCTGCATCGGTTTGCTGGCCGGCTGCGCCGTGGCTGCGGCAACAACCGGCCTGAAGCCGGCGCCGGAGGCGGCGGGCTTTACGCCCCTGGCCTTCTGGCCCTACCCGCTGACCGTGAGCTTTGCGATCGTGCCGCTGCTGCTGCCGATCTTCCTGGTGTCGATGACCGAATCGGTGGGGGATCTGACCGCCACCGCGATGCTGTCTCGGCAACCGCTGGCCGGACCCAAGTACTGGCGTCGGGTGCGCGGCGGCATCATGGCGGACGGCGCCAACTCGATCCTGGCCGCGCTCTTCGGGAGCTTTCCCAACACGACTTTCAGCCAGAACAACGGCGTGATCCAGCTGACCGGCGTCGCCAGCCGGTTCGTCGGCCTGCTGGTGGCGGCGGGACTGATTGTTGCCGGGCTGATACCGGCGCTGGCGGCCAACTTTCAGCGTTTGCCTGATGGCGTACTCTACGGTGCTACCGGGCTGATGTTCGCGTTGATCGCCGTGGCCGGGCTGCGCATCCTGTGGCTCGAGGCACCGCGCGTACCGGCGCTGACGCTGGCGCTGGCAGCAACGCTGGGGGCGTTTGCGCTCAGCGGGTTGCCGCAGCTCGCCGCTGCCTGGGACCGGCCGCTTGGCGACTACGCGGCAATGCTGCTCGGCTTTCCCGTGGCGACCGGAGCCATGCTGGCGGTGACCTTCGAGTGCCTGCTACTGCTTCTGGGCCGAACGGCGGCCCGTGCTTATCAACATCATTGATCAGAAGGAATTTCCATGCTTTTCAAGCGTTTCGCTGCGCTACTGATGGTGCTTTCGATGGCGGCTGGCGCCGGCTGCGACCGGCAGGTCGAAGTACGCGCTGAGCTCGATCTGAGTTCGGATGAGCCGACGCCGATCAAAGCCGTCATCGTCACCATGTTCGAGAACGGTGAGCTGACCGGGGATCGTCCGGGCGAGTTTCAGTACTGGGTCGAGCGCTGGCCGCTGGCCGATGAGTTCGAGTTCCCGCTCGGCGAGTTTCCGCTGCGCGCCAGCCTGAAAGACGGTGTGCTCGGACTGTGCGTTGGCGGCGGCATCGCCAATGCGACCGCGTCGATCATGGCGCTGGGGCAGGATCCGCGCTTCGACCTGAGCAGTGCCTACTGGCTGGTTGCCGGCATTGCCGGTGGCGATCCGACTGACGTGTCGCTCGGCAGCGCGGTCTGGGCGCGGCACGTGGTCGATGGCGATCTGCTCTACGAGATCGACGCTCGGGAGATTCCGGAGGACTGGCCCTACGGCCTCATCCCGCTCGGTGCCAAGAAGCCCGCGGAAACTCCGGCCGACATTTCCACCGGCTGGACGCTGAACACCGTGCACTTTGCCTTAAACGCCGCCCTCGCGGATTGGGCTTATGCGCAGACGGCGGATGTGGAACTTGCGGACACCGAAGCCATGCAGGACTTCCGTGCGCAGTACACGACGATGGAAAACGCGCAGCGCCCGCCATTTGTCACCCAGGGCGATACGCTGTCTTCCGGCACCTACTGGCACGGGGCGCTGCTGAACCAGTGGGCGAACGACTGGGTGCCGCTGTACGCCGGCGAAGGGGCGGAGTTCATGACCACCAACATGGAAGACTCCGGTACCTTCACCGCGCTGCATCGTCTTGGCCGGATCGGCAAGGTCGATCCCGACCGCGTCATGGTGCTGCGCACCGTCAGCAACTTCTCCATGCCGCCGGCCGATCGCACCGCCGCCTGGTCCACGACAGCGCCCTATCCCGACCAGGGGCGCCCGGCGCTGGATGCGGCCTACCTCGTCGGTTCCAAGGTGCTGCGGGAGCTGCTCGCAGGCTGGGAGACCTATGCCACTGACATACCGGCTGCGGAGTAGCGGGCGCTAGCGCCGGTTTCGACCGCCTCTAGTGGTCGGCTGCCGCGCCGCTGGGACGGCGCCAGCGCACGTGCCCGGTACCCTGATCTTGGGCGCTCAGCGGCTCCGGTGCGCGGCTGGGCAAGGCGCGGCGCCTCGGCTTGATCGCTATCGGCGATCCCCGCATCCTGCGCACGCCATTTTTTGAGCGATTGTTCCCATGACCGATATTTCTGCCCTGTTTGAGCCGCTGACGATCCGCGGCATGACCCTACCGAACCGGATCGTCATGGCGCCCATGACCCGGTCCTTCTCGCCGGACGGGGTGCCGCGTGATGACGTTACCGCCTACTACCAGCGTCGCGCAGCGGCCGATGTGGGCCTGATCATTACCGAAGGCACCACCGTTGGCCGCGGTGGCGCATCGAACGATCCGCGGGTACCGAATTTTCATAGCCCGGAGGCCCTCGCCGGCTGGAAGCAGGTCGCTGACGCTGTGCACGAGACCCCGGGAAAGATCGCGCCGCAGCTCTGGCACGTGGGCATGATGCGCAAGCCCGGTACGGGGCCTGAGCCCGACGCGGCCTCCGACAGCCCGTCCGGCCGCACGCATACCGGTTCGCAGGTGCTGCCTGAGCCCACTGACAGTGAAGTGGCCGACATGGTGATGGCCTACGCCGATGCGGCCGGTGCCGCCGCGCGGCTCGGCTTCGATGCCATCGAGCTCCATGGCGCCCACGGCTACCTGATCGATGAGTTTTTCTGGGGCGTCATGAACACGCGCTCCGGCAAATACGGCGGCGACCTGCCGGGCCGCGCGCGCTTTGCCGGCGAAGCCATTGCCGAAACCCGCAAGCAGGTGGGACCGGACGTGCCGATCATCCTGCGCTGGTCACAGTGGAAGCAGCAGGACTTTGGGGCTCGGCTGGCGGAGACCCCGCAGGCGCTGGAAGCCTTTCTCAAAGTGTTCGTCGACGCCGGTGTCGACGTGCTGCACGCGAGCCAGCGCCGCTGGTGGGAGCCTGAGTTCCCCGAGATTGATGGTGACGCCGGGCTGAACCTTGCCGGCTGGTGCAAGAAGCTCACCGGACTGCCGTCTATCACCGTCGGCTCTGTCGGGCTGTCCTCCGACTTCATCGGTGCCTTTCAGGGCGAGGCCTCGAAGACGCAGCCGATCGCGCTGGCCGTTGAGCGCCTCGCTAAAGGCGAGTTCGACATGCTCGCCGTCGGACGGGCGCTGCTGCAGGATCCGCTGTGGGCGCAGAAGATCCGCGAAGGTCGAACGGAAGAGCTGGAAGACTACGACGCCAAGGCACTCGCCACGCTGTACTGAGCCCGCACCGCCGGCTGCTGCACCGCAGTCGGCCCTCTTCAGGCCGGCCAGACCGACCAGACCCGGCCGGTTTTGTGCCGGCAGCGCGGCGCTGGCCGCTCAGGCGGCGCAGTAAGCGGTGAGTTCCTGCCCCAGCCGATCTTTGGTTGCGGTATCGGCCCAGGAGACGTCGATGGCGTTCTGTGCGAGCTGCTGGAGCTCATCGCGCGAGTAGTTGTGCTCGTCCGCCAGGGCTTGGAAGTTTTCCGTCATATAGCCCCGGAAGTAGGCCGGATCGTCGCTGTTGATGGTCGGCTTCATGCCGAGCTCGAGCATCCGCCGGATTTCGTTGCCGGTCAGGTTCTGCACGCAGAAGCGGTTGGAGATCGGACAGATCGTCAGGCCCAGCCCGCGCTCCCGGATGTCGTGAATCAGGCGGTCGTCCTCGAGCGAATTGATGCCGTGGTCGATGCGGTCGACCTGGATCAGGTCCAGCACCTCGCGGATGTGCTCCTGGGTGTTCTGCTGGTTCACGTCGCAGTGCATGGTCAGCTTGAAGCCTTCGGTGCGCGCGCGCTCGAACACGGCAGCGAACTTGCGCGGCGGATTGTTGAACTCATCCGAGTCGAGCCCGACGCCGATCAGCTTGTCCTTGTGGCGCAGCGCGTGATCGAGATGCTGTTCGGCGGACTCCGCTGACAGATCACGCAGGAAGCACATGATCAGCTGGGACTCGATACCGAGGTCCCGTGCACCATCCTGGAGCGCCCGGTAGATGCCGTTGATCACCGTGTCGAAGGGAACCCCGCGGTTGGTGTGCGGCTGCGGATCGAAGAAGGGCTCAACGTAGCGCACGTTCTGCGCCGCAGCCTTGGTCAGGTACGCCATGGTCAGATCGTAGAAGTCCTGCTCCGTATGCAGCACCTCCATACCCTTGTAGTAGATCGCGAGAAAGGACGGCAGGTCGTTGAAATCATAGGCTGCCACGACCTCAGCCGGCGTGGCGTAGGGCAGGTCGACGCCGTTGCGCTGGGCAAACTCGAACAGCTGCTCGGCCTCCAGGGTGCCTTCGAGGTGCACGTGCAGCTCGACCTTGGGGAGTCCTTCCACGAATGCCTGCATGGGTCTGTCCTGTGTTGTCTGACGCTGCCCGCGATTATGCCAGCGCCCGGCGAGCCACTGGCAAGCCTGCGGCGCTTGACGGATCATGGCGCCCCAGTTGCATAGAGTCAGTGGCTCAAGATCAGTCGATGTTCAGACGTTTCAAGGACCTCAGGATGACCCGAATTCTCCGCCCGCTCGCCGTGCTCGCGCTGCTCCTCTCCGGTGCTGCCGCCGCTGACCCGAACTGGTTCGAGCGGTTCAAAGCCTCGGCAGAGCCGGATGAGATGTATCGCTTCCTCTATGCCATGCCGAAGGGCGGTGACCTGCACAACCACATCACCGGCTCCGTCTTGTCCGAGTGGTACTACGAGGAGGGGCTGGCGGCGGCGCAGAACGGCTACCGGTATTTCACCAAGGTGCGTATCGACAACTGCCAGTACACGCCGGGGCCGGGGCCGGTGTCCTACTACCTGCTGTACCGCACCATGACGGCCGTCGAGCACGCTGCGCTCTCGGAGTGTGAGCAGGGCGAGTACAAGCCGCTCGCGGAGCTGAGCGACGACGAACGCAAGCGCTGGCTCAACAGCATCCGTCTGGACAAGGTGTTCGAAGGGCGCAACGAGTTC
The DNA here is from genome assembly GCA_038757945.1 of Pseudomonadota bacterium. Classification (GTDB taxonomy): domain Bacteria; phylum Pseudomonadota; class Gammaproteobacteria; order Pseudomonadales; family Azotimanducaceae; genus CALHVX01. The sequence continues at coordinate 1,664 of JBCDGJ010000170.1, read as the reverse complement.
TTCGAATCGCACTGGTCGCGGATCGGCTCCCTTGGCAGCAACCCCTTTCTCGTTGCCGAGATCATTGTCCGGAACATGAAGGCGTTTGGCGCCGAGGGGCTGATGTACCTCGAAGCCCAGGTGCCGCTGTTCGGCTTCAAGAGCCCGACCGGTGAGCCGATCGAGCCGCAGGCCGTGCTCGAGATCTACCAGCGGCGCGTGCAGCAGCCCGACGCGGTGGCGAGCGGCGTGACCGTGCGCTTTCAGGTGTCGCTGCTGCGCTTTCTGCCGAACGCCGAGCAGGCCCTCGAGGTCATGTACAAGCTCGCGGCCGCCAACGAGCAGCTGGTGGCCGTCAACATGGTCGGGCGCGAGGACAATGACAAGGGTTACCCGCTGCGCTTCCTTTCCACCCTGCGGAAGCTCCGGCAGAAGCATCACTCGGTAAAGCTGTCCATTCACGCCGGCGAGGTGGACGAGCCGAACGAGCACGTGCGCGACACGCTGCTGCTCGGCGCCGACCGCATCGACCATGGGGTCAACCTGATCACTGATCCGGATACGCTGCTGCTGTTCCGTCATGGCCCGTACCTGGTGGAGATCAACCTGATCTCCAACCTGCTGCTCGAATATGTGAGCGAGTACACCCAGCATCCTTTTCCCGAGTACCTGCGCATCGGCGTACCGGTCGCCCTGTCCACCGACGATCGCGGCATGTGGGACTCGACCATGACCGATGAGTTCTACGTGGCAGTCACCGAGTTCAACCTGAGCTGGGACGAGGTCAAGCAGCTGTCCCACAACTCGCTGAAATACAGCTTCCTCGAAGAACCGGCCAAGGCGGCGCTGATCAAGGAGTGGCAGCAGCGCATCGAACGGTTTGAGGCGGTAGCCATGAACGAAGGTACTGCGGCCGTCGCAACGGAAACCCCGCAGTACCGCGGCTTCATCTGCGGCCGCTACAAAATCTGTGCGCCGGATCCGAGTGCACCGCCGCAGACAGAACCGGCAGCTGGCGCAGCAGCCGGAGGCGCACGGTGAACCGCGAGCGGAACGGTCCCGGATACCGGGCGCTGCCGCTGCTCCTCGCCTTCGCGATCTTCGTCGGTGGTTGTACGACCGCGGCGACATCGGACAGCGCTACCTCGGCCGCTGCAGCGCTGGCGAGCGACGCCGACGACTGTCGCCCCGGTGGCCCCTGCAGCACGCCGATACCGATTCGCGTTGTGATCGTTGCCATGTTTGAGATTGGCGAGGATGAGGGCGATACGGCCGGTGAGTTCCAGCTCTGGAAGGCCCGGCGCGGCCTGACCGAGCGGATCCCCATGCCGCATGGCCACCACGATCTGTTTCTGAACCGCGAGACCGGTGTGCTTGGCTTCGTCACCGGCGTCGGCACCATGAACTCGGCGGCAACCACCATGGCCCTTGGCCTCGATCAGCGGTTTGATCTGAGCCGAGCCTACTGGCTCGTGGCCGGCATCGCCGGGATCGATCCGGAGGACGCGAGCATCGGCTCCGCCGCCTGGTCGGCTTACCTGATCGACGGGGACCTGGGGCACGAGATCGACCCCCGCGAGATGCCCGGGGACTGGCCGCACGGGTTCTTTGCGCGCCGCACCCAGGGGCCGCTGGATCCGACGCTGCCGGACAACCGCGGCGAGATGTTCCTGACCAACGAGGGG
>JBCDGJ010000169.1:0-10814 GCA_038757945.1 Pseudomonadota bacterium | reverse complement strand
GCAAGCAGGCTATGGCACGGTGGTGCGGCTGACGAGCGCTGCGCTTACGCAGCTGGGCGAGTATCCCTGGCCGGGCAACCTGCGCGAGCTGCGCAACCTGCTGGAGCGTCTGTCCGTCGCGCACCCCGGCGAGTTAATCGATGTCGCTGCGTTGCCGCTGCGGTATCGCGGTCAGAGCCCGGCGAGTGAGCCCGTTGGGCCAGAGACTGTGAGCAGTCAGGTGGACCTGTCAGTTGCTGGAAGTGCGTCGCAGGGCCTGCTGCCGGTCAACGGGATTGACCTTAAGGGTTATCTGGCGGAACTCGAACAGTCTCTGATCGAGCAGGCGCTGCGCGATAGCGATTCGGTCGTTGCCCGGGCGGCGGATCGTCTGCATATCCGGCGCACGACGCTGGTCGAGAAGATGCGCAAATACGGGATTGAGCGTCGGGCGCACTGAGATGACCACACTGACGTTCGCTGGAACGGGCGCGCCCGCGGGGCGCCTGCGTGCGCTGCTGGAGCCACTGGTCAGCGCCGGGCTGCTCGAATTGACCAGGATGACCGAAGCATCAACGACGCGGCTTGCGGTCGCCGCTGTGGCGAGTGCCCGCAACGATTTTTCCGATTGGTTGCAGCGGGCGCCTGGCCTCAACTGGGTGCTGGTTGGTGCCGATTGCGCCGCCGATGCGATCTGGGCACTGCGCCACGGGGCGAGCGGCTACTGTCCCTGGAGTGTCCTGGAAGATGAGCGCGAAGCCCTTGAAGCCAGACTTGCTGCCCTGTTGGAGGCTGCCGGGCAGCTTCCGGATAGCGGCGCGGCCTGTATCGAAGCGCCAACGTCCCGGGAAGCGTATCGGCTTGCACGGCGGGTCGCGCCGCGCGATGTTGCGGTCTTCGTGCAAGGTCCGAGCGGTAGTGGCAAGGAAGTGCTGGCCCGCTTCCTTCATGCCCATTCGCCGCGCCGGTCGGGACCCTTCGTCGCCGTCAACTGCGCTGCGATCCCGGAGAACATGCTCGAAGCGACCCTGTTCGGACATGAGCGGGGCGCGTTTACCGGCGCTGATCGTGCTCGACGCGGTAAGTTCCTGGAAGCCGCGGGCGGCACGCTGTTGCTGGATGAAATCACTGAGATGCCCATCGAGCTCCAGCCTAAGCTGCTGCGCGCCCTGCAGGAGCAGGAAGTAGAACCGGTGGGTGCCGGGGCTCCGGTGCCAACGAACATCCGGGTGATCGCAACCAGCAACCGCGAGCTCAAGAGTGCGGTTGCCGATGGGCGCCTCCGGGAGGATCTCTACTATCGACTGAATGTGTTTCCCGTGCATCTGCCTCCCCTGGCGGATCGCCGGGAGGATGTTGTGCCACTGGCCCAGCGCTTTGCGGCCCGCGAAGGCGTGTGTCTGCGCGACGACGCGATCAGTCTCCTCCTGGCGCACGATTGGCCAGGCAACGTGCGGGAGCTTGAAAACTGTATCGCCCGGGCTGCGATCGTTTGCCAGGCTGACCAGATCGGACCGGCGGACCTTGGGCTGGTTCGGCTCGATACGCGGGAAGGCTTCAAGCAACAACTCTTGGAGCGGGAAGACCAGCTCATCGTGCGTGCGCTGCGCAGCAACGACGGGCACCGAGGAGCGACAGCTCGGGCGCTGGGCATCAGTGAGCGCACGCTGCGCTACCGGTTAGCCCGGCTTCGGGAAGCGGGGACGACGCTGTGACGGAAAGTGGATTACCCAGCCTGTCACCGGAGCTCAACAGCAGTGTGTCAGCAGTGCTGCAGCAGATGCGTGCGCTGCAGACCCAGGCCGCGGGCGAGCTGACGCCGGCCGCACTGGCACGCCTCGATCGCGGACCTGCGAAGGTCGGCGAGACGCAGACGCCAGTCGCCTTCGGCGAGCTGCTGCGCGATGCCGTTGACGGTGTTAACGAGCTGCAGCAGGAAGCCGCCTCGCTCAGTGCGGGATTCGTAAAGGGTGAGCACCGGGACCTCGTGAGCGCAAGTATCGCCTCGCAAAAGTCATCGCTGGCGTTCCAGGCGGTCGTCACCGCTCGTAATCGGATGGTGTCCGCTTATCAGGACATCATGAATATGCCGATCTAAGGGGTGCTGTTCATGAAACGTTATATTGAGAGTACCTGCCGCCATGGCTGATCTGGTTCCTGCAACCGCGACTGCGGGCAGCGGTGCGGGCGAGGCGCCGGTACCAAGCTTGCCGCCGGTGAGCGTGCCGGGCTCGGATTTCCTCCGTGGCGCTCTAAGCATGCCCATGACCCGGCAGCTGTTGCTGATGCTTGCCCTTGCGGGGAGCGTGGCTGCAGCGGTGTCGGCGGTGCTGTGGATGCGCGCGCCGGACTATCGCCCCCTGGCCACGTTGCAGAACGCCTACGATGCGCAGGCGATGACCGCAGCACTCGACGGTGCCGCTATCCCGTACCGTTTGGACGAGCGAGCAGGCCTGATCCTGGTTCGCGAGAGCGAGTACCACCGCGCACGGATGCAGCTCGCTGGTGCGGACGTGCTGGGCGATTCGCCTTCTGGCTACGAGCTGCTCGATCGGGACCAGGGCTTTGGCGTCAGCCAGGCCACGGAGTCCATGCAGCATCGGCGAAGCCTGGAAGGGGAACTGGCTCGTAGCATCGCGACCATTTCCGCCGTTCGCAGCGCTCGGGTGCTGCTGGCACAGCCGCGTCGCTCAGCCTTCGTTCGCGATCGCCGCAAGGCGACGGCCGCAGTGACGGTCACCGTCGCACCGGGGCGCCGTCTCGAGAGTGAGCAGGTGATGGGGATCGCCAATCTGGTGGCCGGGGCAGTGCCGGAACTTGCGGCGGAAGACGTCACGGTCATCGATCAAAGTGGCGTGCTTCTGTCCGAGCAGGACATGGACCCGACCCATCGACAGAATCAGTTCCAGCTCGAGTACACCGCTGCACTGGAAGACAAGCTACGGCGCAAGGTCACCAATATTCTCGCGCCTAGCCTCGGATTGACCGGTTTCAGTGCCGAGGTGGCCGTCGAAGTCGATTTCACGCGTACGGAACAGACGGAAGAGCTCTACAACCCGGACCTGACCGCCGTGCGTAGCGAAGCGGCCGTTAACGAGGAGACGAGTGGAGACGCGCCGCTCGCCCAGGGTATCCCCGGTGCGCTCGCCAACGACCCGGCGGAAACGGAGGCCAACGCGGCACCGGAAGAAGCGGCGCCTCCCCGCCGGACGCGGAGCCAGGTTACGAAAAACTATGAGGTCGATCGGACCATCAGCCATACCCGTCACGCGAGCGCTCTGATGACCCGACTGAGCGTGTCGGTCATTGTCGATGACAAGCCGGTGGTAACCCCGGCAACACCCGCCGAAGGCGCAACGGAGGATGAGGGCGAAACGCAGGCGCCGGCAGCGACCGCCGAGCCCTGGACCGAGGCCGAGCTGGAGCGTCTGGCGGCGCTGGTGCGCAACGCCGTCGGCTACTCTGCGGCCCGCGGCGATTCGGTGACGATCATCAATCGCCCGTTCCTGGGACCCGCGGTTGCGGAAAGCGCGGCAGTACCGATCTGGGAGCAGCCCTGGTTACGCAGCCTTGCCAAGCAACTGCTGGGCGGCATCGCCATCCTGCTGGTGATCTTCGGGCTGATTCGCCCGCTGTTCAGGAATCTCAGCCAGGCTGGCGCGGTGGTAAAGGAGCAGCACACGATGGCCATCGCGCGGCTCGCCGAGCAGTCTGAGGAGCAGCGGGCTCTGGCGGCCACAACCGCGGCCAGTGGCGCGGTTCCCCTGGGCTCCCCGCAGGTCGCCGGCTTACTGCCGGGCAGCACCGGTAGTGGCCCCGGTGCCGGTACCGAGATGACCAGCAAGCTCGAGGCCATCCGCAGCATCGTCAGCGAAGACCCGGAACGCGCGGCTCAGGTCGTGAAGCACTGGGTGAGCAACGACGACTCATGAGCGAGGCGGAAGCGCTCGAACGCGTCGATCAGGCTGCGGTCCTCATGCTGACCCTCGGGGAACAGGATGCCGCTGCGGTGCTGCGGCATCTCGAACCGCGGGAGGTGCAGCGTGTGGGCGCGGCCATGTCTGCCCTGTCGGAGCTTTCTCCAGCGCAGATTCAGACGGTTCTCGATCAGTTTCTCGATACCGTGACGGACGAAACCGGGTTGGCGATCGGTACCCGCAAGTACCTCGAGAATCTGCTGAACACCGCGATGGGGCAGGACCGGGCGCAGATCCTGCTGGAACGGATCCTCGGCGGTCATACGGACGGCCTGGATCGACTCCGCTGGATGGACTCTCGAGCCATTGCCGATTTTGTACTGCGCGAACACCCGCAGATCCAGGCCATCGTGCTTTCCTACCTGGACCCGGATCAGGCCGCAGAAGTGCTCAACTACTTCACCGATCCCGATGCGCGGCGGGAAGTCCTGGTGCGGGTCGCGCAGCTCGAAACCATCTCTCCATACGCGTTGGCTGAGCTTTCGGAAGTCCTCGAAGAGCAGGTGCGAAGCGCGTCCAACCGCCGTTTTGCGGAGTTGGGCGGGCGGAAAAGCGCCGCCGATATCCTGAATAATTTCACCCCCGCAGAGAACGAGGTCATGCTCGGCTCGATCAAGGAAGTAGATGAAGCGTTGTCGGAACAGATCCAGGAGCTGATGTTCGTCTTTGACAACCTCATGGCGGTGGATGATCGTGGGATCCAGACCATCTTGCGGGAAGTCAGCTCCGATGCGTTGGTCCTGGCGCTGAAAGGCGCTGAGGGCCCATTGCAGGAGAAAATTTTCGGCAACATGTCCAAGCGTGCTGCGGAGTTGCTGAAGGATGATATGGAGGCCAAGGGTCCCGTCCGCGTAAGCGATGTGGAGGCCGCTCAGAAAGATATCTTGAGCACCGCGCGCAAGCTGGCTGAGGATGGTGAGATCGAGCTCGGCAGCGGCGGCGATATGCTGTGACAGAGCGCGCGACGCATCGCTGGCCGGCGCTGGCCGGGCGCGCTGAGGCCTTGGGGTCGGAGGCCGAGTCCGCGCCGGATCTTGCCGAACTTGCGCAGCAGGCGCGAGCTGATGGCTATCAGCAGGGCTTCCGTGAGGGCCTTGCGAAAGGGGAGGCACAATCTCAGGAGCAAGCGCGCGCGCAGCTTGCGGCTCTGGGCGATGAGCTGCAGAACGCTCGCACGCAGTTGCGTGACCGCCTGAATCAGGCCGGGACCGAGCTACCGGGGCTGCTGCAAGCGCTGCTGGCTGCCTTGGCTGTTGAGGCGATTGAGCAGGATCCGGACTATCTGCACCAGCTGCTGCAGGAGGCTGCGACCCGACTGGCGCTCCGCGCTGAGGACCTGACGATGGTGGTCAGTGCTGACTGGGATGGTGCCGAGCTACCGGAAGGGGTGCGCAGCGACCCAGATCTGCCTCCACGGCGGGTGGAGGTGCATGGCCCGGGAGCCTTTGCGCGACTGGACGTTACGACGGTTGTTGCGGAAGTGATACGCGAACACAACACTGCGGATCCTGCCTCAGCGGCGGAGGATTCCGATGTTTGAGCGCTTGCAGTGTTTCGGTCGACTCGTGAGCGTCACGGGCTCGCTGCTCGAGGCGACCGGCGTCAAGGCCCGCGTTGGCGACTGGTGCTGGCTGGAGTTGGGTGCCCAGGCGCTGCCGCTCGAGGTCGTCGGCTTTGCGGGGGAGCGCACGCTGCTGATGCCGCTGCAACCGCTTGAGGGCAGTGCACCCGGGATGGCGGTCAGCATGGGCGAAGCACCGCGGTTCCCGGATCATCGCCCGCTGCTCGGGCGCGTGATCGACGCCGTGGGCCGACCGCTGGATGATGGGCCGTTGATTCCCTCCGTGCCTGGCGGCGCTGCGGCCGGCCCGATCAATCCATTGCGCCGGGCGGTGGTTGATCAGGTGTTCGATGTCGGCATTCGAGCCATCAACGGCCTGTTGACCCTTGGCGTTGGCCAACGCGTCGGATTGTTCGCCGGCAGCGGCGTCGGCAAAAGCGTGCTGCTGGGCATGCTCGCCCGTTTCAGTGCCGCTGACGTGGTCGTGATTGGTCTAATTGGAGAACGGGGCCGGGAGGTCAAGGAATTCATTGTCGACAATCTCGGCGAGGCCCGCGATCACTGCATCGTGCTGGCTGCCCCCGCTGACGATAGCCCCGGGCTTCGCCTGCGCGCGGCGGTGCTGGCGCATGAGATCGCGCAGCGTTACCGCGATGAGGGCCGTCAGGTGCTGCTGCTCCTGGATTCGCTGACCCGCGTTGCTCAGGCTCAGCGCGAGATCGGTCTGGCCGCTGGTGAACCACCGACCAGTAAAGGCTATCCGCCGTCGGCGTTCGGCGTCCTGCCGGGCCTGATCGAACGTGCCGGAGGGCTGCGCGGTAGCGGCGCTATCACGGCGATCTACACGGTGCTCATGGAAGAAGATGACCTGTCGGATCCGATCGTCGATGCTGCCCGAGCGGTTCTGGACGGTCACATCGTCCTGAGCCGACGCATCGCCGAGCGCGGTCACTACCCGGCCATCGATTTGGGTGCGTCGATATCGCGGGTCGCGAACCGGTTGCAGGATGACGCGCATCGGGAGGCCAGCCTCCGATTTCGACGTTGGTGGACGCGCTATGAAGCGCAAGCTGATCTGATCGCTGTGGGTGCGTACGAAGCCGGTTCGGACCCTGTCCTGGACGAAGCCATCGCCCGCCATGCGGCGTTGGCCGACTACCTGCAGCAGGGCACCGAGGCTCCGGTATACGCCGCAGAATCTCAGGCATCACTCAAAACCGTCACAGCACAGAGATCGGTTCCAGCGGCGCCCGTGGCAGCCCCCGTCGCGACGAGCATCAGCGCGACACCGTGACCGGCAAACGCAACAAGCTGCAGGTGATTGCGCTGCGGTGGCGGCAGGCCGCCCACCAGGCCAGCCGTGCTCTGGCGCGAGTGGAAGCGCAGCGCTGTGAGCTGCAGGAGCAGCGCGATCGGTTGCTCACGCTGCAATCGGAATACCGGGAGCAGCGCAGCGACCCAGAACCGTCCAGTGCCTTGCAGCTCCGCAGCCTGGGCGAGCTGATCGACCAGATCAGCGAGGCGGTCGCGACCATTGATCAACAGCTCGAGCAGAACGCGCCAATGCTCGATCAGGCTCGGGACCGCGTCGCGCACTGGGAACGAAAACTGCTTGGCATCGAACGCCGTGACGCGAGTCTCGCGGCGCAGGCTCGGGCGGAAACCCGGCGGCGGGAAAATCGGCAATCCTCAGCTACGCTCAAGGTATCGCCCCGGAACGGAACCCCAACGCTGCCATGAGCATCGAAGCCGATTATCAAGCAGACGATCGTTGCCTGCGGATTTCAGTCGAAGGCCGCTTTGACTTTACCTGTCATGAAGCTTTCCGAAGTGCCTATGAGGATCGCGACGAGCTGTGCGATCGCTATGTGGTCGACCTGGCACAGACGGAGTACCTCGACAGCTCGGCGCTCGGGATGCTGCTCCTGCTGCGCGATTTTGGCGGTGGTGACGAAGCACAGATCGAGATCTCCGGTTGTAACCCGACGGTCCGCAAGACTTTTTCTATCTCGAATTTCGATCAGCTGTTCCAGATCCACTGATCGGTGAGCGCTGCCGCCCCCATTCTGGTTGCCGACGACAACCAGGTTGATCGCCTGATTCTGGCGAAGATTATTCGTGACCAGGGCTATGACGTTGTCGAGGCGAAGGATGGCGAAGAGGCGGTCGCCGCGTACCGGGCGCATCAGCCGCAGGCCATTCTCTTAGATGCGCTCATGCCGAAGATGGATGGCTTCGAAGTCGCTCGGATCGTCAAATCAGACGCGAATGAGTCGTTCACTCCGATCATTTTTCTGACCGCGCTGACCGAAGCCGAGGAACTGGCCCGGTGCATTGATGCCGGTGGCGATGACTTTCTCAGCAAGCCCTACAACCGGGTCTTGCTGAAAGCCAAGCTGGCGGCCCTGCAGCGGCTGAAGGATCTGCAGCAAACAACGCTTCAGCAACGGGACTCCATCACCCGGAACAACCAGCGACTCATCCAGGAGCAGGAAGCGGCTAAGGCGATTTTTGACCGCATCGTGCATCGGGAGTATCTGGATACGCCCTTCGTGCGCTATCTGATGTCACCGATAGCGCTGTTCAATGGGGATGTGCTGGTCGGCGCACCCACACCGCGCGGGTCCTACAATCTGCTGCTCGGTGACTTTACCGGTCACGGGCTGACCGCGTCCGTTGGCGCCATGCCGCTGGCTGAGGCGTTTTACGCCTTGACGAATCGCGGGCTGTCGATTTCGAACATCGCTCAGGAGTGCAATCGGCGCCTCGCTCGGGTGTTGCCGGCCGGTTACTTCTGCTGCGCGACGCTGATGGAGATCAACTTCAACAACGGGACCCTGGAGTGCTGGAGCGGTGGGTTGCCCTCGGGCTGGCTGCTGCCCCCAAAGCATACGGCGGAGCGCAACCGCTGCGACCCTGAGATCATGCGGTCGCTGATCCGGGAGCTGCCTTCCCGACATCTGCCGCTAGGCATCCTCCCACCTGCCAAGTTTGACGCCTCGACGGAGCACTGGTCTGTTGGCCCCGGCGAGCGGCTGGTGCTTTGCACCGATGGCGTACTGGAAGCCGAAAGCCCGGTGGGGGAGCAGTTCGGCGAAGAAAAGCTGTTGGAGATGCTCAGCGCTGGCTGCTGTGGTGATGAGGACACAATTCCCGCCCTGCAGAGCGCGCTTGCGCGCCACTTCGGCAGTGGGGACGGCGACGACGACATCACTGCGATCGAGCTGACGGTGATCGATGGCGCACAGTACGATCTGGCACCAGCCAGTCTCGACCTGGAGTACGAGAACAGCCCCAGTAGCTGGCGCATGAGTTATGAGGTGGCCGACGAGTCACTGAAAGACTTTACGCCATTCCCATTGCTGCAGCGGATTCTACTCGGGACACCGGCGTTGCGGCCGCGTATGTCGGACATCGGCATGGTCATTACCGAGATGTACTCCAACGCTCTGGAGCACGGCGTGCTGCAGCTGGATTCGGGGCTGAAGCGTGATGCTTCCGGCTTCGCCCGGTACTACCAGGCTCGGCAGGATGCGCTGCAGCAGGTGGAAGGATTTGTCCGCTTTGAACTGGTCTGTCATGAGCGCGGCGACGATGTCGTCCTGGAGATCATGGCGACAGACAGCGGCCCCGGCTTCGATACGGCAGGGATGGCCCGGATCGAAGCGCCTGCGGAGAGCTCCGGGCGCGACACGCTACAGAACTACCACGGGCGGGGAATCCGCTTGCTCGCGGAAACCTGTACCCGCCTTGAGCACCGCGATAACGGCCGCTCGACCTTCGTTCAACTGGTGTGTCCGAAAAATGACCCAATACATTGATGAAACAACCCTGGAAGTCCTGCAGGAAGTCATGGAAGACGAGTTCCCGGAAGTCCTGCAGGCTTTCATTGTGCAGGCGGAAAACGATTGGCCGGCGGCCAAGATCGCGCTCGATGCAGCCGATCTGGAAGGCCTCAGTCGCAGTGCCCACAGCCTCAAGGGGAGCGCCCTCAGCCTTGGGGCCGGGCCCCTGAGCGAACTGCTTGAGACCCTGGAGCACGAAGCGCGCGCCGGGAATCAGGATGTCTGCTCCGGCCTGCACGCCAGAGCCGAGGACTGCATGACCGCGACACTTGCTGCGCTGCGGAACTGGGCGTCCTGATGCCCGCGGCTCCGAGCCTGCTCGGATGGGTGCCACCGTCCACCGCTGAAGGCGTTGGCGACCCTGCGGCCGCCGCCGATGAACTCGCTCGCGGCGGCAACGATGCTGCCTGGTCCTCCGCATTGGCACGGGCCCAAGACAGGGCGGTGGACCGTGCTTCGCCAGAGGCGCAACTTCAGGCACCGGACACCGATACCGCGGACTCGGGCTCCGCGGCAGTTTCTGGCACCCGCCTGGAGGAGGAACTACCACGGGCTTCCCATCGTGACGCGACGCCCCAGGCTGAAGCAATCGATTCGGCTCAGCCTCAGACTGAAACCCCGGCGGCTCTGATGGCGCTCAACCCTGCCACGCCGGTCCTTGGGAGCAACGGACTGATTAACCCGGATGTCGGTGAGACCGACACCGCCGCTGCGGATGTCTGGACGGTGTCGCGTCCGGCATCGGGCTCGGCCCTGTTGGACGGGGCGACCGCCCAGCAATCGGTAGATACAGGTGTTCGCGCCGCCATCACGACTGAGCCTGCACCGGCAGCGGATGTATCGCCGGTGGACGAGGGCGGCTCAGCGCCGCCGGCTGGAACCTCCGGGTCGCCGGTGGCCGTTGACCCTGCCCTGAGCGGATCTGCTGCGAGCACAGCGGACGGCTTTCTGACGTCGCCGCTCGATCCTGAATCGGCGCGGCGCTCCATGACCGGAGTTGCCACAGAACCTGCCGTTGCAAGCGAGAAGCGGGCGGACCCGCGGATCCATCGCCTGAGTCCCGCTGGGCCTGACAGGTCCATCCCGGAACAGGTGACTCGTGCAACCGCCCCGGACCGCCTTCAAGCACGACCAACAGCGGAATCGGTACGCGCTGGCGCGCCAGTGGCCGCGAGCGCCGAGCGCGCCAATGAGGGTGTGCCAGGACGAGAAACCTCAGCGCTCGAGGGATCGGCGGGGACGGGCGGTACGGGTCTGCCCGGGGCGCCTGGATCTGCTCCGGAAGCCGGCGCGATCGTGGGATCCGGCACCCCTCGCTCGTTGGCAGCGTCAGCGCTGAACGCCATGTCCGCGCAGACCGAGTCACCGGCAGCTGAAGTTCGGCCCGACGCTGCGCAGACACCGGAACCATCGAGAGCGCCGGTGGCTGCCGGAAGGACACCCTCGGCGCTG
>JBCDGJ010000168.1:0-10916 GCA_038757945.1 Pseudomonadota bacterium | reverse complement strand
CTTCACCTTCTACCAGGCAGTGAACGGCAAACCGTTCATTGGCTGATTGCAACCAAGGGGTGGGGCGGGGCTCGTGCTTCGTCTCCGCTCGGGTGGTGGGTGGCGGGTCGCACACGCGCCGCTCCAGTTTGAAGGCAACGAGAGCTAGAGCGGGTCTGCCACAACGGTCTCGATCAGCGAGTCAGGCTGCCGCAACAACTTCGCCTAATTGAAGGTCTCCCACGACAACAGCGGGGGCTGGATGCACATGCTGGGGTACCTCAAGCATGGCATCAATCTGCGCTGATCTGCCGGGGAGCGATGCTCGGTGCCGGGTTGATGTGATACCGGATGGCTTCCGGGCGATTGCGGTCACCCTCACATCAGAGAATCAGCCGGCGGGATCGGATCGAGCGGCACGTAGCGATTCCCCGAAGGTTCCTGAACGCTCTCCATGAGCACGAAGCGGCTGACCCGCATGCTGAGCTCAAGCGGCTGCGGTGAGAGCCGCAGGGAGCGACGTCCGCGCACCCGGGCGACGCTCAGGTGCGGGCGCCAGGGTCGTGTCACCGGCGGCAGGGCGAGCGCGCGACAGCGGTGCTCCAGCGTTTCCGCCAGGGCCTGCCCGGGCGCTGCGGCGGATCCGGTTACTGCGAGGACCAGCGGGCGCCTGGCCGACGGGAAGGGTTCGATGGTTGCAAAGCTGATCGTAAAGCGCTCGATGGCGGAGATGCACGCCTGCAGTGCTGGCAGCAGCTCCGGGGAGACGTTGCCGACGAACCGCAAGGTGACGTGCCAGCCTGCGGCGTCGAGCCAGCGCAGGCGGCGCGACGCGTCCGGATCAACCGGGTAGGTTTGCAGCGCCTCTGCAATTGCCGAGCGTGCTGCGGAATCAGGTTGCGCCGCAAAAAACACGCGTCGTGTTTGCGGTCGCTCGGTCTGGTGAGAGCGGCTGGTGGTCAAGGCTCCGTCTCGGCGGTGCCGGGTGGTCCGAGTCCCGGGATCAGTCGCGCCCGGTTGCACGTGCGGGTCAAGCGCAGGGGCGCCAGCGGGGCGCAGCCTCAGGACTTAGTGGTATCCACGACCCGCAGTCGGCCGCGGATCTCGTGCAGCTTCAGCCAGCGCCAGACCTGTGAATCCGAACAGCCATGTTCGGCCACGTGCTGCTCTACCTCAGCCTCCTTCTGCCGGACCCGCTCAACCAGTGCCTCTTGCGCGTGGGGGCCTTCCGTGCCCGGATCGGGAGCGGTTTCGAGCTCCGCGAGCGCTCTCCGGCGGACGATATCGAGATTCTTCAAAAAGCGGCTGCGCTTGTCCGCGGCAACGTCACCGCAGAGTTCCACGGCCCGGTCTGCGACCACGAACTCATCGAGAATGTAGGCCGGCTCCATGCGGTGGCTGAATCGATAGATGTGCGTTGCTTCGAAGGCGAGATAGCCGCCCACCAGCAGCACGGTCAGTACGGTTGTTGCTCGGTTCATCGCTCTGCGGTCCGCCGCCGGCTTTCGGATGCCGCCGAGCATACTCGGGCGAGCTGCGGCCTGTCTCGAAGCCGGAGGAGGATGCCCTCGCTTTGGGGTCGCGAAACCGAAACTTCAACGATTTGCAAATGCGAAAAGCATTGCGAATCACTCCTATTACGATAAATTTCTCCCGAAGTTGTTTGAAGGTTTAATCGAACTTATGCACCAATCCTCTATCCCTACCGCAATCCGTTTCGTGACTGCTGCCGTTGTCGCCGCTCACCTGGTTGCGGTAACCATCCCGGCGCGGGCAGCTGAACAAGCGCAGCCCGGCCCGGTCGAGGAACTCATCGTCGAGGGCCGCTACCTGTCTCTCGATCAGCTCAATTCGGTAAAGACGCCGACCCCCATCATCGACGTCCCGCAGAGCCTGTCGATTCTCACCGAGACCCAGATTCAGGATCAGGCGTTCGTGAACTTCGGTGACGTGCTGCGTTATACGCCGGGCCTTGCTATCAGCCAGGGGGAGGGTCACCGCGACGCCATCATCATCCGCGGCATCCAGACCACGGCCGATTTCTTCGTCGACGGTGTCCGCGACGATGTCCAGTACTACCGCCCGCTGTACAACGTCCAGCAGGTTGAAGTGCTGCGGGGGGCAAATGCCCTGCTCTTCGGTCGTGGCGGCGGTGGCGGGGTGATCAACCGCGTGCAGAAGCAGCCGGCGCTTGGCGAACGATTCGGGAGCTTGAACATCGGCGCCGACACCTTCGGGGCGTACTCCGGGAACATCGACCTGAACGTTGATGCGACCGATAACATCGGGCTGCGCCTCAACGCTTACTACAATGCAATGGAAAATCATCGCGACGTGTTCGACGGCGATGCCTTTGCCATCAATCCGACCGCGAAGATCCGCTTCAGCGATCGCACCAGTGCGTTCCTGTCCTACGAATACGTTGATGATGGTCGGGTGGTCGACCGGGGCGTTCCATCCCGGAACGTGGATGGCGGGCCGGATCGGCCCCTCGAGAACTTTGATGAAACGTTCTTTGGCTCACGCAACCAGAACAACACCACGCTCGAGGCCCACCTGCTGCGCGCGCGCCTCGAGCACGAGTTTCCGATCAGCTGCGTGGCAACGTGACCGCGCAGTGGGCGGACTACGACAAGGCGTACCAGAACCTCTATCCCAGTGAAGAGGTTGTCCTTATCGACGGCCGTATTCCGGAGGTCGAGCTTGACGGCTACCGGGATACGACCGAGCGGGAGAACTTCATCGTGCAGGCCAACCTGGTCGGAGAGTTTGCCACTGGCGCATTGCGCCATACGCTTCTGCTCGGGGCGGAGTTCGGCGATCAGGAGACCGCCAATGCCCGCCAGGACAACATCTTTGCGGTGAACGGCGATGATCAGCTCGTCATCCCCTTCAGTGACCCACTGTCGATTCCTGCCTTCGGCTTCGATCTTCCGGTGCGGGATCGAGCATCGGGGGTCGCCTTCACCTCCTTCTACCTGCAGGATCAGATCGACCTGACGCAGCAGCTCAAGGTGGTACTCGGCCTGCGCTTCGATGCCTTCGACATCGAGGTGCTCGACCTCATCGAGCGCGACGACGGCGATGCCATCGATGGCAACTTCGATCGCACGGACGAGGAGGTTACCCCGCGGCTGGGCCTGATCTACAAGCCGGCAGACGACGTGTCGATCTATGCGAGCTACAGCGAAACCTTTCTGCCCCGGTCCGGGGACCAGTTCCTGACGTTGAATCTCGACACGCAGAGCACGCGGCCGCAGTTTTTCGAGAACCGGGAGCTGGGCGTCAAGTGGGATCTGCGGCCGGACCTGAGCCTAACGGCTGCGGTGTTCGAGCTCGAGCGTGAGAGCTTTACGTCCGTGGATCCGGAGGATCAGGAGCAGCTGATCCTCGTCGAAGGGTCAGATACCGCAGGCTTCGAGCTGCAGCTGAACGGCAGGCTCACGGAGAGCTGGACGATCACCACCGGCTATTCCTACCTCGATGGCGAAGTGCAGCGCGCGGACGGCAGCGGCAACGACGGCAACCGAACGCGGCAGACACCGGAGCACATGTTCTCGATCTGGAACTCAGTTGAGGTGACCGACCGGTTCCGGTTCGGAGTCGGCGCCACCTACCAGGACAGCTTCTTCGTCCGTGAGGACAACAGCGTTGAAGTGCCGAGCTTCACCCGCTTCGACGCGGCGGCCTACTACCAGCTGACGAGCAGCGCGCGGCTGCAGCTCAACATCGAGAACCTGTTTGATGAAGAGTACTTCCCCGATGCCCACAGCAACGACAACATATCAACAGGGCGGCCGCTGAACGCTCGACTTTCGGTCATCATCGATCTGTGAGGGCAATGCCGGGGCTGGCGGATAGGCGCTCAGCAGCCCCGGCCATCAGCAGCTGGTTGTCAGCCCTTGCTCAGGAGCCGCGCCTTGAGCTGCCGGGCGGAGTCGGCTTCGTCGAACCGGCTGGAAATTGCCAGCGCCTTGTTGACGTGCTCGAGCGCCCGCTTGGGCTCGGAGCCGGAGTACAGCTCAGCCAGGTGATAGTGCAGGGGTGCGTAGTTCACCGGCGATCTGGCCGCACGCTCGAGGATGCCCCGGGCCGATGCGATGTCACCCGACTGGTACAGCGCCCAGCCGAAGGTGTCTGCTACGAACACGTTCTCCGGTGCCAGCCGGGCCGCCTGGCGAGCCAGCTCGACGGCACGCCCGATCTGCTCCAGGTCCATCAGCAGCACGGCGAGGTTGTTCAAGGCACCGACGTGTTCAGGATCGGCCTTGAGGATCCGTTCATATTCCCGCTCTGCTGCAGCCGGCTGCTCCGATTCATCGAGCACCGTAGCAAGCAGAAACCGGGTTTCCGGATCATCCTCCTGCGCGAGCGCCTGGCGCAGCGTCGTTGCTGCAGCACCATACTCGCGGCTGCGCTGCTGCACGGTACCGAGCAGCACCTTCAGCGCCGTCGCTTCGGGAAAATCCTGCACGGCCCGCTCGAGCTGCTTGCTCGCCTCGGTGTAGCGACCGCGGGCGGCATTGAGCCGTGCGCTGTGCGCGATTGCGCGCGCGTTGGGAGACCGCTGTCCCCAGTCTGCGTAGAGCTGCTGTGCGGCTTCGAGATTGCCGCTGCGCTCGAGCAGTGCGCCGTAGGTCTCGGCCTGCAGCGTGTTCAGTGCACCGGCTTCCCAGAGCGCGGCATAGGCATCAATGGCTGCGTCCTGGCGATCGAGCTTAACCAGCGTTTCAGCCACCCGTAACGCTGCAGCGGTGCGGGTCGCGGAGTCGGCGCGAGCTGCTTCATAGGCCACCAGTGCCGGTTGCAGCTGCTTGAGCGCTGAGTAGCTCTCACCAAGCTGATAGTGAGCGATGCCCCAGTCCGGGTTGATCTCGAGGCTACGCTTAAGCGCGTCGACGGCTTCGGCCGGACGGCCGGCGGTTCGCAGGGTGATGCCCGTTGCCAGCCAGGCACCGGCATGCGCAGGATCGAGCTTTCGCGCCTGCGCCAGCGTGTCGAGCGCCGATTGCGAATTCCCGTCATTGAGTTCCGCCGCAGCCAGCAGCACGAAGGCGCTCACGTTGTCGCCCAGGATTGCGTTCCCCAGGAGCTTGCGCGTATCGGCAAAGCGCGCCTGCGCGTTGTACAGGCGTGCCAGGTTCACTTTGATGCCAAGATAGCTGGGAGCTGTGCCGATCAGGCCCTGCTCGAGGTGCTTGATCGCGGCTTCGGTGTCACCGGCTGCTTCTGCGATCAGGCCCAGGCGTTGATGGGCGCGGCGATCGCCGGTTCTGGTTTGCAGCGCCTGGCGGAAGGCGCTGATGGCCGCCTTCTCGCGCCCGGCTGCCTGATGAATATCACCGATTTTGGTGTAGGCGGTGGCCTGCTCTGGATTAATCGTAATCGCTTTCTGCAGATAGGTCAGACCCTGCTCGAGGTCACCGGAGAACGCGGTGATCATGCCCAACAGCTCATGACCGCTTGCGGATTGCGGGTTGGATTCGAGAAAGGCGTTGAGCTGCTTGATGGCGCCAGCAAGATCACCCGCCTGCGCGGTCTGCAGCGCGCTGGTCAGCTTGGCGTTCGGATTGGATTGCAGCCCAGACCCCATGCCGTAGTGGTATTCGAGCACATCAAACTCAAGGGGCGCACTCTGGAGCAGGCCGGGAAAGAGCATGCTGATGAGCACAGCAGTTGCTATTCGGAAGCTGGTGCGGGTGCTAGCAGGGCGTCGTCGAGCTGAGGGGGACATAGATCTGCCTGACTTTGACCATGTCGGATCAGTGTAGATCGCTGTGGCAGATAAAAAAATGGCGGGTCTGTAAGACCCGCCATGACACGTCACACAATTGGAAGATTGTTCTTACTTCTGCTTGCGACGCCGTACGTGAGCACCGAGGCCCAGCAGTCCAAGTCCAAGGATGGACAGGCTGGAGGGTTCCGGAACGCTGACCGGCGGATCGACGGGATCGTCCGGCGGATCCATCGGATCGTCCGGCGGATCAATCGGATCGTCCGGCGGATCCATCGGGCCACCGTCGTCAGCCATAACGATGATGCGGTCGCTTTCGCTGGCATCAACGCCCGGAGCGCGAACGAGGAAGTCGTAGGTGCCTTCTTCCAGACCGGTGATGGTCATGTCGAAGGTACGGGACTCGCTGCCGCCGACATCGTCGCAGCCCAGGGCATCGGTGCACGCGAAGGTAACGTCGAGGCCGTCCGGAACGCCACCGACAACTTCGAGGGCCAGGTCGATGGTGGAGGTAACGGTGCCAATGGCGCTGGTTACCGCGTCAACGAGATCGTCCCCGGATACACCTGCAAAGCTGTTGACGAGCGTGCCGCCAGTAGCGTCCGTGACCGCGCTGGCCTGGTTGCGATTGTCACCGGTGCCGTCAGCAAAGGCGCCGTCCATGCCGAAGTTGGCGATGGAGCTGTTGAACCCGACCACGATCACGTCTTCATCCAGCAGCGTCGTGATGGTGTCCGCGAGCGTTACGGTGTCCTGGTGACCAACGTTATCGGCGAACCAGAGAATGACCTTCTGTGCGCCCGCTCGCCAGCCGGTGGCTTCACCGGAGCCGGTATCCGCGCCACTCGTATCGGCACCTTCGGTTGCCGCTTGCTGCAGGGCGTAGAGGTTCGCTTCCGGACCGTCGCCGCCGCCGCTGGCAACCCAGTCGTCGGTAGCCGCAATAGCGTCAGCCGCCGATGTCGTGATGGGCTGCAGCACGTCGTACGCGCTGTCGAACGTTACACCACCCTCGATCGGGTCACCGAAGAAGCGACCGACACCAAAGGCTGCGTCGGAAAACGTCGCGTTCAGTGCATTGGTGAGGTCTGTGGCTGCTGAGCGAACGGCGTTGATCACCCCGCCCATGCTGCCCGTGTTGTCTGCCAAGAAGTAAAAGTCGACCACGCCCACAGCTGATGGGTCGGTGGTGACGGTCTTCTCGACGACGATGGTTTCTCCCACGTCGATGGTCGCTTCAAAAGTCTCCGGGCTGATGGAGCCGGCCATCGCAAAGGGGGTAAACATCAGAGCGCCGAGCGCGCCGATGTACTTCCTGTGCGTCATTATGATCTCCCTTGTCTTCACTTATTGCTTTCTATCTCGGGTGGTTACCCGTCCTTGTGTGAACCCCGCAATAACAAAGCAATTTCGATGCCCAAAAAAAACTATAATAAAAACAAGCGGCTACGACAGTGTGCGAAGGTTGCTTGTAAACGAACCCGACACCTTCGAGCGTCTCTGAGCCTCAGGTGCCGGAAAACCTGACACTTGCGGATCGGCGTCGGGCCGGTTGCAACCTGGTGGATTCGGGTAAGCTGCGCGCCGCCAATTCACCGCTCCCGGCCACAGCACCGACACACCGGGGGTGAGTTTCAACCGAGTTGAGGACCTGCCATGGCCACCATCATTCACGAGAGCCCGTTACCGGCCGTCGAGATTCCAGAGGTCACCATTACCGCGCATGCGTTGCGGCGCGCCGCGGACCTGACTGATCAGACCGCAATCCGGGATGCCGCCGGGACCAGCGCCTACACCTATGGTGAGCTGGACTCGGCCATTCACCGGCTCGCCGGCGGGTTGGCCGCGCGCGGGATTGCACCGGGCAAGGTGGTGGGGATCATGGCACCCAACCTGCCGGAGTACGCGGTGGTGTTTCATGGCGTTGCGGCTGCCGGTGCTGCGGTCACGACGATTAATCCGACCTATGGTCCGGAAGAGGTGCGCCATCAGCTGCGAGATGCAGGTGCCTCGTTGCTGTTTACGGTCGCTGCGTTTGCTGACACCGCGCTGGCGGCGGCTGAAGGCACGGACGTGGCCGAGGTCATCATCATCGGAGACGCGGGGGCAGGAACGACCGCGATGGCCGACGTTTTTGGTGAACCGATCACTCAGGTGCCTGTCGATCTCGCCACCCATACCGTGGTTCTGCCTTATTCTTCCGGCACCACGGGTCTACCGAAGGGCGTCATGCTGTCGCACCGCAACCTGGTCGCGAACATTCAGCAGTGCACGCACGCGATTCATTACCAGAATGGCGAGGTGGCGCTGGCGGCACTGCCGTTCTTTCACATCTACGGCATGCAGGTGCTGATGAATGGGCTGCTCGCAAATGGCGTGACCGCCGTCACCATGCCGCGCTTCGATATGATCGAGGCGCTCACGGCCGTGCAGGAACTGAAGATCACTCGATTCTATGCGGTACCGCCGATGATCATCGGGCTTGCCAACGCACCGGTCGTGGATGAGTACGATCTGTCCTCGGTCCGGCAGGTGTTCTCTGGTGCAGCCCCGCTCGGTGCCGAGCTTGCGGCCCAGGCAGCCCGGCGCCTCGATTGCGAAGTCGTGCAGGGTTTCGGCATGACCGAGCTCAGTCCGGTAAGCCACTGCACCGTTGAGGGCGACTATCGCCCGGGCACCAGCGGCGTCACGATCTCCAACACCGAGAGCCGGATCGTTGATCCGGAAACGGGTGCGGACCAGCCAATCGGCGAACGCGGAGAACTCTGGGTGCGCGGCCCGCAGGTCATGCTGGGCTACCTCAACAACCCGACTGCAACTGCCGATACGGTCGATGTCGACGGCTGGCTGCATACCGGTGATATCGCGATCATCGATGAGCACGGACACATGTCGATCGTGGATCGCATGAAGGAACTCATCAAGTTCAAGGGGTTTCAGGTGGCACCCGCGGAACTCGAAGCGCTGCTGATCACGCATCCGAAGGTCGCTGATGTGGCCGTGATCGGCGTACCGGACGATGAGGCCGGTGAACTCCCGAAGGCATTCGTGACGACGCCGCCAGACGAGACCGTCACCCTCGAGGAAATCCAGGAACTGGTCGGAGCGCACCTGGTGAGCTACAAGCAGATTCGGGAGCTCGAGGTCATCGATGCGATCCCGAAGAGCGCATCCGGCAAGATACTGCGCAAGGAACTACGCAACCGCTGAACGTTCCGCTCCCCTGATCGGTCCCGAACTGTCCAGTAGACAGCTGAAAGGGCCCGTTATGAAACCGGGCCAACCACGAAGTGCTCACACTAGCCTTGCATTTGCACTGCCGTGGTTCCCTAAGCTTTTCCGAGCTGCCATCAGCTTTAAAGAGGCAAGGGGGTTGTCGTGGGTAAAGTCGTGCGTAACAGTGTCTGCAGCATCGGGCTTGCGCTGCTCGCTTCCGGGCAGGCCAGCGCCGATATGATCTGGAAATCAAAGTCCGGCATGGAGTTTTCCATGTTCGCCGTCACTGACGAGGCGGCGTTTCGTTCGAGCGGTGCGAGCGAGATGGACCTGCACCTCACGTCGGGCCTCGGTCAGCCGGCGCTTTCATCCGGACCAACCCCAATCATTCTTCCGTCTTCCGGAACTGCGGTTGCGCGGACGGTACCGGCGCTGGATCTTGGTGGTCCCGCGCCCGATGCAACGGGAACCATCAGCCCGGTTGTAGTAACACCGGGACTTGCTGCACTTCCTGAGGCCGCAACTGCACCAGAGCTCGTCGTCACCTTGCCGTTGCCGGACGCCGAAGTGAGCTGTCCGAGGCAGACTACGCTCTAATCCCGCACGACGAACGGCTCGACATCACGGCTGAGTTCATCGCCGCGGCCAGGGTCAATGGGGGCTTCTGCAAGGGCACCTTCAAGGGTGCTGAGCTGGAGGCCTACGTCTGGCGTGCCTTCGGTGATGCCCCAGCGGACAACGGGTTCCGCCTGCAGATGGCACCCCACCTGCGCTACGGCTTCAAGGCGCTCACGCTACCCGAGCACCGCGGTCGTCATCTGCAGTCGCCCATCTCGCTGCAGTCCGACCAGACCTGTATCGACCGTGGGTGCTCACATGGTGCTTCGTACATCGAGACCCACAACTTTCCATCGCGGACCGGTGATCTGCGCCGCGGTGCCAGTGTGGTCGGCTACATCATCTGGATCGGCAAAGGTTCCTGGCGCTGGTGCTACACCTCACCCGGGGCGCAGCGTTTCGGCGTTGAGCTCTACGACCCCTGAAACAGACGTTGCTTCGCGGTGTGCCTAGCGTCGGTGCGTGCTCGGGCATCCCACCGCTGGCACCGACGGCGTGAGGTGCCGTAGCCGCCGTGAGGTCTATCCGGTGGTACTCCGGTACTCGATCTGATGGCTCGAAACCGTATAGTTCCGGCTCGTGACGTCATCGATGAAGTGCCATTCGGCGGTGAGCGCTGCGTGGCTGAACTGCACTTCAAGAAACCCCCTGTGCTGCAGCTCGCAGTACTGTAGCTCATCGATCAGCACCGTTAACGACTCCGCGAGCGCTGCTCCCGCATCGGCATCGAGCTTGAGGAAAGACACCAGGCCCGGCGTGGTGACGCCGGCAGTGCCCAGCTCGATGCCGACCGCTGTGCCGCTGCGGTCGCGCAGCGCGCTGTACCACGCGTTGTGGGTGTCGCCGGACAGGACGACCAGCGACTTGCCGAGCTTGCGGACCTGCTCGTAGAGCCGCTCACGTTCCGCGGTGTAGCCATCCCAGGCGTCCAGGTTGTACGGCAACACCTGCTCGACGCGACGCAGCTGTTCGGGCGCCAGCGCCTCGCCGGCGAGCGCCGCGCGCTTCAGCTCAGTGAGCTCAGCAATGACCGCCTGGGTGCCGGCGTAGCTGCGGTTGCGGAACAGGCTGCCGAGCATTTCCGCCGGCATGTGCATCCTCGCGATCAGGATCTGCTGTCCGAGCACTTGCCACCGCGCCTGCGAGTCCGCCAGCCGGTCGTTGAGCCAGCTGCGCTGTGCCGGGCCGAGCAGGCTGCGATCCGGAGCCGCCAGAACACGACCCAGCCCGGCCGCATCCAAGGCGCCGGAATCCGCGTCGACGTAGGCACCGTACTAGAGCTGCTGGTCACGCCCGATCAGCCGTGTGTCGAGCATGTGCAGGTCCACCAGGTCGCCAAAGGTGAAGCTCCGGTAGATGCGTCCTTCCG
>JBCDGJ010000167.1:0-10919 GCA_038757945.1 Pseudomonadota bacterium | reverse complement strand
TTCGCGCTGCGAAAAGGACCCTTGCCGAGGTGGCGGAATTGGTAGACGCGCTGGCTTCAGGTGCCAGTGGGGGCAACCCCGTGGAGGTTCAAGTCCTCTTCTCGGCACCACTCTTCTTTGCTTTATCTCTGAGGCGCTTTATCCCCGAGGCTCTTCCCTGAGGCTGCCGCCTGAATAAGCCCGACCTGCCTTTGGCTGTCCGACGCCGGCACCCACGCGCGCGCCCGCACCGGCTGCCGGCCCGGGCACGACTGTCAGCGGGCAGCTCCGCCCCACAGCGCGGCCGTCGGCGCCGTCACTTGTCCATCGCGGAACTCGAGCGCTGCCGGCCGGTCCTCCCGCAGCAGCGTGGGCGAATCGATGTCCACGTAGTCAGCCAGCGAAGCCAGTAGGTAGGCAGGTGCGGCCGCCAGCGACGTTCCACCGTTGGAGCCAATGAGCACCGCGAGGTTCCGCGCTCGTGCTTCCCGCAACAGTTCGAGCCCTTCCGTCAGCCCCCCGCACTTATCGAGCTTGATGTTGATCGCGCTGTAGCCGGCAGGCAGCCGACGCAGCGACTGCCGATCGGTCACAGATTCGTCGGCGCAGATCGGAACCTGCCCTGCCAGCGTCGTGATCGCCGCATCCGCACCCGGCGGCAGCGGCTGCTCGAGCAGCAGCACGTGCGCCGCGCACAGTACCGGCTGCAGCGCGGCCAGCTGCTCCGGCGTCCAGCCGCCATTAGCATCCACGAGCAGTCGCGAGCTCGGGCAGGCCGCCCGCACCGCGTTCAGCCGGGCTGCGTCGAGGCCATCGTCAGAACCCAGCTTCAGCTTCAGCCAGTGCGCGTGCGGCGCCTTGTCTCGCGCCGCGGCGGCCATGGCGTCGGGTGCAGCCAGCGACAGCGTCGCGGTGATCGGCAGCGTCTTCGGCAGCTCGAGGTCGATCAGACGTGCAACAGAAGTCTTAAGCCGGTCGGCGGCAAGATCCCAGAGCGCCAGATCAACCGCATTGCGCAACGGGCCGGCCGGCAGCAGCTCCTGCAGTGCAGATTGCGACAGCGTGGCGCCGTGGTTGTTCAGCCAGTCGCGCAGCTCATCTTGCGCCTGCCTGGCACGCTCGACGCTCGATTCATGGGGTTCACACTCGCCGCGACCGCGATGCCGGCCATCGCTGACCTCGATGAGCAGGTTGAACGCTTCCGGGAGTACACCCCGGGCGATCACGAACGGCTCCCGGTAGGGCCAGTGCTCCAGGGTTACTCGCCAGGTGAGCGGTGGGCTCGGCATACTGCAGCAGACTCGAGAAAAGCAACGGTTACGGTTTCGCTGCGGGAGCCGGATGGCTCACACCCAACCCGCAGTGTCAGCGCCATTCTAGCCGTTCCGAACGCGCAACCCGGATCCTGAACCATGCCCGCACACGCTCTGCCCGCGCCGTTCCTATTATTTCTTGGCGACGCCGAACGCCTCAGCGACATCAAGACTGCAGCCGGCGTGCTGCAGTGGCGCACCGCCGACTGCGTCGGGGAGTGGCGCCTGAACGCGCAGGCCACAAGCCTCGGGCTCGCTCAGCTGCAGCCGGCCGCCGCGCACGCCGCTGGCGCCCGGGCCCTGCTGATCGGTGTGGCCCCGCTCGGCGGGCGCCTGCCGTCGAGCTGGCTCGAGCCGCTGGCGAGCGCGGCGCGCGCCGGCCTACACCTGGTGAACGGTCTGCACGACCGCCTCAGCGACTATCCGGAACTGGTTGGCGCAGCCCGGGATGGGGCGGTGACGCTGATCGACCTGCGCGTGCCACCGCAAGCGCTGCCCATCGGCACGGGAACACCGCGCAGCGGTAACCGCGTTCTGACCGTCGGCACGGATTGTGCCGTCGGCAAAAAATATACGGCCCTGGCGCTCACCCAGGCGCTGCGGGACCGGGGTGTCGATACCGACTTCTGCGCAACCGGGCAGACGGGCATCATGATCGCAGAGCGTGGGATACCCCTCGACGCTGTACCGGCGGACTTTCTGTCCGGCGCAATCGAGGCGTTGAGCCCGGCCGCAGATCCGCTGCACTGGGACGTCATCGAAGGCCAGGGATCCTTGTTCCACCCATCCTATGCCGGCGTGAGCCTGGGGCTGCTGCACGGCGCACAACCCGATGCCCTCGTGCTCTGCCACGCTGCCGGACGCCGGGAACTCGACGACCTGCCGGGCTTTCCGATCCCGCCGCTGGCCGATTGTGCGGCACTGATCCTCGCCCATGCGCGTCTGACCAACCCGCAGGCGCAGCTGGCTGCCGTATCGCTGAACACCTCGGACCTCGATCCCGAGGCGGCGGAACGGGAGCTGGAGCGGGCCGCCCAGGCGCTCGGCGTCCCCGCCTTCGATCCGCTGAAGAGCGATCTGACCCCGGTGATCGATGTACTGCTCGAGCACTGACCCGCCGCTCGATTGAACCTTCCGCACCGGCACCGTGACCCACCGGGACACCAACCGGAGGTTCAACTCATGACTCGACTCTTTTCGATCGCTGCCCTACTGCTGGCGGTGGCCAGCTATGGGGTTTCCAACACTGCCAGCGCGTCTCCCGAACAGTGGCTGAAGGGCCGCTACCTCGAAGTGGAATGTGCGCAGATCTTCTGCGGCTATCTGGAAGCCAATCCGCGCATCTATCTGACGTCCGTCAATCCTGATCCCCTGCCCGCAGTGGAGCCGGGGGCCGATCAAGAGGTAACGGTCACCTGGAGCACCAGACACGGGCTGAAGACCCTGTTCCAGCTGTGCATCACCGCCGGGCCCGGCGCACAGCCGGACACGAGCGATGGCTGTGTTGCACTGACCGGCAGCAACATCACGAGCATCACCAAGCTCTACGTGCACTTCGAAGAGACCGTCACCCTGCCCGGTAGCCTGCGCAAACCGTCGGCCGACTTCTACATCCGCTCGACGCCGGCCCTCACGCTCTTTGGCCGTCCGCCGGAGCAGAAGGTCTCCAACCAGCGAACCTTCGTCTGGCCCCTGCCGTTGCCGAACCTGAACATCGAAGGCGCAGATACGGACTACTACGCGTCCAACGGACAGGTCATTGCCAATGCGGACGTCACCAACGCAAGCGATACCGATCTCACGAACATCGAAGTGCAGATGACGGTCTTCGTCTGCGACGGCAACATTCCGCCCTCGCTGCGACCGGGAAGCACCCGCTCGGATGACATCCTCTGCTTCGAGCAGGCGGGTAACTACCTGAGCCACTTCGATGCCGGAACGGTGACGATTCCCTATCTGCAGGCCCGCGCTACGGATACGGCGGCCATCAACATCACGTCGATGCTGCCGGCGAGCCCGGACAACCTGATGATCACCCTGGTGGCCATTGTTGATCCGAATAATCAGATCGCTGAATCCAACGAATCCGTCGCCAGCAACCTCGACGACGGCACGGACTACGTCCATCGCTGAAGGCGCCCTGAAGTGCTGGGCCCTCCGAGGTGCGGAGGGCCCTTTTCTGCGCTGAGGGCGTGAGGGCTCTCTGTGCGCTGAAGGCTCTCTTTGCGCTGAGGGCTCCCGGTACTGAGGTAGACTCTTCCCCTCAACTTTGGGAGGGGACCATGACCGAATCGACTCAACAGCATGATCTGATCATCCGCGGCGGACGCATCGTTGACGGCACCGGCGAGCCCGCGCAGACCGCCGATATCGCCATCAATCAAGGCACCATCAGCGCCATCGGCAGCATCGATGGCCGTGCCACGGAGGAAGTCGATGCCCAAGGGCAGATCGTCACCCCGGGCTTCGTCGATCTGCACACCCACCTCGACGCCCAGATCGGCTGGGATCCCCTGCTGACCCCGATCAGCTGGCACGGCGTCACCACCGCCCTGCTTGGCAACTGCGGCGTTACCTTCGCCCCCTGCAAGCCCGGCGATCGGGAGCTGCTCGCCGGCATGATGGAAACCGTGGAAGACATTCCGCGCGACGCCATCATGAGCGGCCTGCCCTGGAACTGGGAGAGCTACGGCGACTACCTGCGCTCCATCGCGGCGTTGAAGCCGGCCATTAACGTTGGTGGACTCATCGGCCACTGCGCACTGCGCTACTACGTCATGGGCGAGCGCGGAGTCGAGGAACAGGCGACCGCCGCAGAGAAAGACGCTATGGCCCAGCTTGCGGCGGATGCGGTTCGGGAGGGCGCCATCGGTTTCTCGACCTCGCGCTTTCTCGGCCACTACCTGCCGGATGGACGCCACGTGCCCGGCACCCACGCCGAGCATGACGAGCTGGTCACGATCGCGCGGGCCGTCGCCGAAGCCGGCGGCCTGATGCAGAACGTGCTGAATCTGGGCGGCGACTTCGAGGGCGAGATGACGTTGCTGCGCAAGCAGGCGGAAGCCGGTGCCCGGGTGCTGTTCAGCGTGACCGCCGGCGCGAGCTTCGGCTTCGGCGACAAGGTCACCGAAGCGGTCGAAGCCATGCGCCGCGACGGCCTCGACATCAACGCCGTCTGCATTCCGCGCGGTTCCGGCTTCGTCTCCGGCCTGCAGTGCCTGCCGCTGTGGAGCGGCGCGAGCTGGAAGACGCTGCTCAAGGCGGACTTCGATGAGCGTCTCGCGATGGTGCGCGACGACCGTGTGCGTGACCAGCTCATCGCTGACGCGGAGGCCAAACCGGCTCGCTTCAAGCTCGACGACGTGTATTACCTTGGCGCCGGTGACCGGCCAGACTACGTTGCCGATGAGTCACAATCGCTGACGGCCCTGGCCGCGGCAGCCGGCGAGTCGCCAGCGGCAACCTGGTTGCGCTACGCCCGCGAGACAGAGGGTCAGGGTCTGTTCGTGCTGCGCCTGTTCAACAAGAACATGGACGCCGTGGCGCGCCTCATCAGCACCGACTGGTGTCTGCCGAGCCTCGGCGACGCCGGTGCCCACGTCAGCCAGATCATGGATTCCGGCTGGGCCACCTTCGTACTCAGCCACTGGCATCGCGATGCCGGCCTGTACTCGCTGGAGGAAGCCGTACGCCGGCTCAGCGCCGCGCCGGCGCGGGTCATGGGACTTAAGGACCGGGGCACCCTGGCGGTCGGCCAACGCGCCGATCTGAACGTGATCGACCTGGCCCAGCTGGGCGAGCAGATGCCGCGGATCGTGAACGACTTCCCGGGCGGCGCGCCACGCTTCATCCAGCCGAGCTATGGCTACAAGGCAACCGTCTGCAACGGCCAACTGACGCTTGCGGATGGAACGCTGACCGGAACCCGGGGCGGCGAAATGGTGGCCTGATCGCTTGCTGCCCAGCGGTGGTTCCACCAACCGCCGGGCACGGATCAAACCAGATTGCAGGGGGAGATCGACGGTGACCGTCTATACGGTCGAGCGCCCCATCATCTCGCCGGAGGAGCATCCCAGCGTTGGCCGCAACATCCAGGGACCGGCGCTGGTTGAGGTGCCGGACTGGGTGCCGAATCGCCTGGGACGTTATTACCTGTACTTCGCCGATCACAAGCGTGACCACATCCGGCTCGCCTGGGCAGAAGCGCTGACCGGACCCTGGCACATCTACGAACCCGGGGCGCTGCGGCTCGCCGACAGCCACTTTCCAACGGCACCGCAACACGGCACGGACGCCGAAGTCGCCACCATGCGAGAACGGCTGCTGGCAGCAGGCATCGTGATGGATGGGCTCGAACACAGCCTTGCCGAAGAGTTCAGCACGCCGCACATTGCCTCGCCGGACGTGCTGATCGATGCCGAGCAGCGGCGTTTCATCCTCTACTACCATGGCCTGGAACGGTTTGGCGTACAGCGCACCCGCGTGGCGACCTCGAGCGATGGCCTGAACTTCACCGCCGAAGCGCCGCTCCTCGGACTTACCTACTGGCGCGGCTTTGCCTGGAACGGCGCGTGCTACGCCCTGACCATGCCGGGCCAGTTCTATCGAAGCGACAGCTGGCTCGGCCCCTTCGAGCGGGGACCCCGGCTCTTCGATGGCAACATGCGCCACGCGGCCGTGCGGGTCGCCGAGGACCAGCTGGAAGTCTTCTGGACCCAGGTCGGCGACACCCCGGAGCGCATTTACCGCTGCGAGATCGATCTGCGGCCAGACTGGGCCGCTTGGCGCACCAGCGAGCGTGTCGAAGTGCTGCGCCCGGAACGGTCCTGGGAAGGCGCGGACCTTCCGCTGCAACCTTCCGTGCGCAGCTTCGCACCGCGACCGGTCAATCAGCTGCGCGACCCGGCATTGATTGAGATCAACGTCGGCGCCGATGCCGGCCTCTACCTGGCCTACGCCGTGGCCGGCGAAAGCGGCATCGGCATCGCCAGGCTGCACCACAACTGAGTTGCCGGAGCGTGGAGCCCGCCGCGGCGCAGAGCTGTCGCGCACCGGCTCATCCCGCGGTCGAATCGGTGCGGACGAAGCGGTCGCCGAACAGCGCCCGCACCTCTGCCTGCCGACGGCGCGCGACGGGCACCGCAGTACCATCCAGCAGCTCGATCACCAGCCCCTGCCGCTGACGGCGCACTTGCCGCACGGCATCGATGGCAACCCAGTGCGAGCGGTGCACCAGCAACCCCCGGTCACCCAGCTCTTCGGCCGCCCGGGCGAGCGCGTAGAGCACCATCGCCTGACCGCGGCTGGTGCGCACGTGGAGGCAGTTGAGGTCGGAAACGATATGCCACAGGTCCAGTCCCAGCGCCTCCGGGAGCAGCGCGGTCACGCCTGCTGACGCGGCCGTCTCGGGCGGTGGTGGCTCGACGGCCGCAGGATCCGGAGCGGCATCCGAGTTCGCCGCCAAACGCGAATCGGGCTGTTCTGCTGCCCGCTGCGGGGCGGCGTCGCCGACCGCTTCCGGGATCTGCTCGCTGTTGACCTGCCGATAGACGGACATCAGCAGCAGCCAGCTGGCGCCGAATGCGGGTGCCAGCGACCCGAACTCGGAGAGCAGCGCCCGGGGCAGTGCCGCAGGATCCATCGGCTCGAGGTCGTCGAGGCCGATACCAAAGCGGGCAAAGCCAGCTTCCAGCACCAGCGCGATCGGCGCAAAACAGAGCGCAGCCAGCAGTCCTGCGCTGCAGATCTGCAGCCAAAACCGTCCCGCAAGCCACGGGACCTCATTCAGCACGCGGGTTGCTGCACAGCAGAACACGAGCCCGAGCCCGACGTGGAGCAGCCAGAACAGCACAACGCCGAGGAGCGGGTCCTGCGCATCATCGGTCCGACCAATGACTGCAAAGAGGACCGAAAGCCCCAGGGTCCAGCCGAGCAGGAGCTGCCACTGCGGCAACCGCAGCGAGGACGGCGCCGCGTCGCCCCTGACCGTTGGTCCAGCGCCAGCACCGTTCATGAATCGCCACCGGGATTTTGACGGAAGGCTCTGCGCGGGCTCCTAGGCTGGCGCCACTCACTGAAGACGGAGTTCGTCATGACCCTCACCAAGAACACCCTGAATCCACGCAATCGATCCGCCACGGTCTGGACGTTGCTGTTCACCCACACGCTGGCGCTGACCCTGGCAACCGCTCCGCACGCACGAGCGGAAAGCAATAACAGCTTCTACGCAAGCATCTACGGCGGGATCGGCGGCCTGGCGGAAACCAACACCCGCTTCAGCACCGGGAGCAGCGGCGACGTCGATTTTGATCCCTCCTTCACCGGCGGTGGCGCGCTCGGCTATGCCTGGAACCGCTGGCGCTTCGAAGGTGACTTAACCTACCGAACCAATGAGATCAGCGGCGCTGCCAATTCCCTGCCAACGGGCAGCAGCAACGGCGATTTTTCATCACTGAGCCTGGCTGCCAACGCGCTCTACGAGTTCGATCTGATTCCCGGAGGGCGAGCCCGGACGTACCTGGGTCTTGGCCTGGTCTACGTTCAGGAGATCGACATCGACTTCGAGCTGTCACCGGACGAGGTGTCCTACAGCGATTCAGAGTTCGGCGTACAGCTCATCGGTGGCGCCGCCTACCGGTTGTCCGACCGCTGGGAGCTACTCACCGACCTGCGCTACCTGCCTCTCGGCAGCATCAGCCTGGACGGCGAACGCAGCGCTGACGGGAGCGTCGATGCGGACTACGACCACTGGTCGCTGAACGTCGGCCTGCGCTACCGGTTCCGCTGAACCCGGTACTCAGACGCCGTCCGGCTTGCGTTCGCGCAGGGCAGCCACGTTGGCCTCCCAGTTGCGACCGTCAAAGGGCACGATGGTCAGGTCTTCGACCCGAATATCGTCCAGGCAGCGGCCGTTGACGGCAACGCCGTTCGGGTGCGAGCGGGGAATGTAGAAGGATTTGACCCCACAGATCGAGCAGAAGCGGTGCCGGGCTTCTCCGGAGCCGAACCGGTAGTCGGTGAGGGCATCCTCCCCCTGGGTGACGCGAAAGTCTTCCTTCGCGACCAGCAGATGCAGATAACCGACGGCTTCGCAGATCGAACAGTTGCACTCATCGACGGTGAACGTCTTGGGCGCATCAACTTCAAAGCGCACGGCGCCACAGTGGCAGCCGCCGGTGAGGGTCTGTTGGTCACGCACGCGGACCTCCGGGTGTCGGGACCTACAGTTTGTTCCGTTTCCACAAAAAACGCCCGCGATTGCGGGCGTTCACCGGAAACCATCCCTAAAGAGACAACACTGTCAAAGGCACGCCAATCGCCGGAGCAGTCTAGGTCAGGAAGCGACCCCGGCCAATTAGCGACCCTTTCTAGTTCTGACCCAGCGTATACACCAGACCCAGCTTTATCATCCGTCCGAAGGGCGTATGGTTGTACGCGTCGTAGTTGAGGTCATTTGCAACCTGCGGCGGATCTTCATCTGCCAAATTGAATATAGACAGAGAGATCTGCAGGTTTTCAACCATCTCGTTGACGTAGGTAAGGTCATGCGTGATGAAGTCATCGATGTCTCGCAGGTTATCCGGAGAATCCGGCGCGAAGTCATCGTAGCCGGATACCCAACGCGCCGTGTAGCTGACACGATGCTGGTCATTCCCCCAGCGAGCGAAGATATTGTTCTTGAACTCCGGCAAGGGGGTAAAGGGCGTGTTTTCGTTGGAACGACCAATGAAGTCTCCGCCTGACGCGAGAACCAGACCTTCCTGACTCACGAAGTCGTCAGATTCATACTCGAGCGCGTAGGTGCCTTCGATGCCGAGATCCAGCGAACCAGTCAGCACGTCGTCAAAGGTATAGCGGAATACGAAGTCGAGCCCAGTCGTTGTGATATCTGATCCATTAATCACGAACCGGCGGATCCGCTCAACGCCGGCCTGCGAGGTGCCTGTCGGCGTCAGGCGCGTGCGGAGAATGTCACACTCCGGTGTACCGACGCCGGCTCCACCGTCCTGGCATGCATTGGCACCATAAGCACCAACGATCTGGTTCGCACTCTCCAACTGGAAGGGATCTTCAAAGTCAAAGGACCAATAGTCCAGGGACGCATAGAACTTTTCTGTCTGAAAAATAGCACCAAAGTTCAGGGCAACGGCTGATTCCGGGTCGAGATCCGGGTTGCCTTCCGTGTCGATGGCCTTAAACGCCAGCGCTGCACCGATGAAGCCGAGATTGGTATTGGTTCCCGCCAGGGTACTTGCCGCTGGTCCCCGGAAGGTTGTTGAAGCCGAACCCCGGAGCGTCAGTTGAGGCGTTACGTTCCAACGAGCCGCCACTTTCGGGTCAAAGGAGCTACCACCGTCATCCGAACCGTAGTCCTCGAAGCGGGCCGCTACCTGCATCTCGAAGTTTTCCGAAAACGGAAGGTTGACCTCACCGAACACCGCATAGATGTCGCGTTCGGTGGACTCTTCGTCAGTTGCCGCGAGGAAGGCCAATTGACCCGCGCCGCCATCACCGCAGTCCAACGTGGTCGTGTGACCGAGAGTGATAGATGCCGGATTACTGAACGGGCACGGATTGATTGCCCGATTCGCAACATCCTTCACCTGGAAGTCGAACTCATCACGACGCCATTGCACGCCAGCGGCCCACCCCATATTGCCGCCACCCAGTTCGAGGTTGGAGACGCCGTTGAAAATGGCATCGAAAACGAGCTGCTCGTTGGTGGTCGTGGACCCGGTATCAGCAGTCAGCCAGTTTATGAGGGCATCGGAGTTGGCGACAGCGGAATTAAACTGCGGATTGGTGGCGCCGTTCACCGCAGACACCTCGATCGCGTTGGAAAAGGGATTGTAATACTCACAGGAGCCAACCCCCGGCGTACCGGTCGCCGGGTCACAGCCCGCACCACCCAAACCATCAATGGCAAAGGCCATACGCTCGATGAACATGTCGGAACCGCCCAGGCGCCGCTCCCGCTCGGACCAGCTCAAGCTGGTGTCAAAGCCGATGCCGTTGCCGAACTCGCCTTCAAATCCAAAGGACAGGCGCATGGTCTCAGTTTCGCGCGCCGCCGTCTCCGGCTGCCCGTTGCGCCCAGCGACACCGAGCATACGAGACCAACTGTAGGCGCCAACGTCTGCTGCAAGAACGTCCGGCGTGCCATCACTGTCAAGGTCGACGTCGCTGAACAAACCAGGGTTCTGCGCCTTGAGATCAATGAGACCAGGATGAGAAGCATCAACAAACCGGTCGGGGCCGGTCAGCGCCTGCGGCGGATATGAGGGAGAGGTATCCCACTGGTCGATCGACATCTCGTGATAGAGAGCCTCGGCGTGGAAACTGACGTTCTCACTTATGTCGGCGTTGATTTCACCAAACACACGAATGTTCTCCTCATCTTCGACCAGGTTATCGAAGAAGGTGTACTGGAACCGGCAGAATCCGTTGTTGAAGCCACCCAAGGCATCGCAGTTGGGATCGGCCGCAAGGCCCAGCGCAAACGGCGCCGTAGAAGTACCCCCAGCACCGTCCGAAACCGCCGGCAACAACGTGCCGGGATTCCCGATCGACGACCAGCCGCCCGGTGCCGGGTTTTCGCTAAACGGACGAAGTGCCCAGTCCCGATCG
>JBCDGJ010000166.1:0-10978 GCA_038757945.1 Pseudomonadota bacterium | reverse complement strand
GACCGCCACGTCTTCAATCAGCGCATCGCGGTCGCGGCGGGCCCGATCAAGCTCGCGCTGCGCGTTGTCGACCGCGGTCTGGGCGGCCGCCTGCGCTGTTTTTGCCGTGTTGTAGGCGTTGCGCAAGGGCGGCGAGAGCTGCGACAGGAATCCGTCGATGGCACCGTCCGCGGCCGCCAGCAGCTGTGCGAGGCCCGGAATGGCCATCAGGAACTCGGTAGCGTTGTTCGCTGCCGTCTGCACCGCGTTGATCGCACTCTGCAGCTTCGACTCCGCGGTGTTGAGCCCGCCGAGCGCAAGACCGGCCGCTTCGACCGCCGTATCCCGCTGTTCGCTCAGCGTACGCCAGAGCGCGTCGGCCTCCTCCAAAGCCGTCAGAGCCGGCGCCGCCACCCGATCGATCTCGCTGCGGATCCGGCCCAGCTGCCCACGCAGCTGCGTCGCCTTGGCCCACCAGGCATACATGGCATACAAGTGCGACGCCGCCTCCGATCGCGAGTACTGCTCTGCCGCCTGCGCATTGAGAATCAGCGTTCGACGCACGAACCAGGCCGGCGCTGCGATCGGTTTGGTACCCAGCTTTGGCTTTTTGTGCACCAGCTTGAAGAAGCTCTCGAGCGCCGTGTGGCGCGCAGCGATGGTGGGGTTATCGACGATCGAAAACAGATCGCCGGTCATGAGGTTCACGTAGCTGTGCGCCCAGGTGTCCATTGCCGCGTGCAGCAGGTAGCCGTAGGCGAAGGCTATCTGCGGCGTTGGTTGCTGCCCCGCCGGCGACAGGCGGTACGCCATCTTGCGCACGTGCAGCAACCAGTCGTCCGTCTGCCAGCCGGGGGCTGAGTCCATTGCCGGCAGGCCCAGCACAGTGCGCAGCGCGATGACGTCTTCCGAAACGGCACTCATGTTTTTCTTGAAGGGCAGGCCCGGATGCGTGGTCATCTGGCCGGCAACCAGATCCGGATAGATGTCAGCCCCGGTTACCGCAATGCGAAAGGTCTCGGGGTACTGACGGATGGATGCAGCGACCCGCGGCGGCAGCTCGACCCGTTCGAAAATCTTCCCTTCGAAGTCGGTCAGGGTGAGCTCGGTACCCGAGCCGAGCTCGGCGATGATGTGATCGGCCACCCAGACATGGGTGCTGATCTTGAAGGCCCCTGCTGGCGCGGACCCCAGCAGCAGGGGAGGCAGCAGAAGGGCCAGCAGCAGGGCGTGTTCGCAGGGCCGTGCAAGCGCACGCATCGACTTCAGCTTCCGTTCCGAGCCGCGGTGGCGAGCCGCTGCACCGCACGCTGGTAGTCGAAGAGCGCTCGCTGGGTGGCGTCCAGATGCGGCATGATGAACGACAGGGCCTGCTGGTTCGTGGTCGGGAAGCTCTCAAGCATGGGGCTGAGCCAGGTACAGCGGTTGTCCTGCGGGCCGCCGTTGATCGCCGCAGCACCGCAGGCTACCGCGTCATCCCAGGCCACATGCATGGCCATCACGGAAGCCTTGGTCACGCTGGTGATCATCAGCGAATGCACAAGGTAGCTGATCACGGCCTTGACCCCCGCGCAGGGCAGGCTCGTTGCGTAGTAGGCCAGGTCGCAGACTTCGCCGACGGCGTTGTCGGCAATGGCTTCCACACCAGCAACCGTTCCCCAGAGCCAGTCGACGATCGGATAACCCACCTCATCGACGACCATGTGCCCGTAGAAACGGATCGTGGCCAGCGCGATTCGCACGTACATCTCCTCGTTCTCGAGCTCGAGCTGCTCGAGCAGCGCATTGAGCTGCTCGGGGTTAGCGCCGGATTCGTTAGCTGCAACCGCATCGGCAAGCTGGTCGAGTTCCCGGGCGGCGCCGGCGAGCGGTACCGGCGCCAGCACGTGACCGGTGAACTCCGCCAGGGCGATCCGCTTCACGTCGTCCGGCAGGCTGCTCTCGATCATGTTGCGTACCGACGGCGTTGCCGCATCGATGGCAGAGTCGACCACCTCGACACCGGCCTGCACCTGTTCGCTGAGGAAGGTGCCGATCGAGCGGGTGCGCGGCTGGCTCTTGCCGTTCGCCGGTTGGCGCTGGTTCGAACGCGCCGTGGCCGCCTGTGCGGTTCGACGCTGGGCGGTGGCCTGGCGCTGCTCGGTGGCCTGGCGCTGCTCGGCAGCCTGACGCTGCTCAGCGGTTGCCTGGCTCTGCCGGACCGGTTGACGCTCCCTGGCCACCTTCTGCTGCGCGGTGCTTGATTGCTGCTGTTGCGGCTTTGTCTCTGCCGCTGCCTGGCGCGGCTTGCGCTCGGATTGCGCCCGGTCTGTTCGAGGTTCTTTTCTGGAATCCCGTTGCGGCTTTTTCCGCGGGTCCCGCCGGTTGCGTTCGGCGCGCCCCGAATTCGGGGCCAGCGCACGCATCTCGTCGAACATCATGTTCATCAGCACGGCCTGGCGCTGCCGCATCTGTGGATCGACAACGCTGACCCGGACGGCGTTGAGCTGGCCCGAAACCTGTTGGTAGATCGATGCGCTGGTAGCTTTGAGCATCGCCTCCTGGCTGTCGAGCATGGGCAGCAGGCAGTTGGCCAGGGGATCGGCCGCCGCGAGATCCCGCAACGTCTGATAAGCCTCGTCGATGCGCTGCTGGACCGAGCGCGCGTTCGTACCGCCGGCCGGGTTGAAGGTGGACGCGAGCCGCTGCGGACCCTGTGCTTCGAGCACATCGATCAAGGCTTCGAGCCGGTTCCCGGCAACCCCCATGGGATTCGCCGCAATGCTTCCAGCGACGGTGGCAAAGTTCAGGCCAGCCGCGTTCATGCAGGCCGCGACGTCATCGACGCCACTCTCGCGCGCAAGGCGCAACAGTTCCCGCTCCGCCTCGATCTGCGCCATGAAGGGCGAGCTCTCGAGTTCCGTGCGTACCTGCTGCTCGGCGGCCTTCACCGCATTCGCGGAACTGTTGGCCACACAGCTGGTGAACGCCCCGATGTTGCCGCTGAACGTGCATCCCAGCACGTTGAAGGACGACGTCTGAAAACTGAGCGCTGGCAGGCTGAGCAGCAGCAGTCCGAGGGGCAGCAGCAGCCGAATTCGATAAAACATGGCTTTTCTCCGTTGCTGAGAGAAAAGCTACGTGGGTTGCCCGGGGGCGGGTATCACCCGAACAGGGGAGTCACTCCGGAGCGTCGCCGCGGCTGTTCTTTGCGTCCATCGCCTTCTTGACCATTCGCCCGAAGCCGCGGACTCGGGCATGGCGCTCGGCCACCGTTTCCCGAGCGTACTGCTCCTCGCGCTTCAGCTTCTCGAAGGAACGCAGCCGGCGCTCGTCGAGCGTGCCCTCGGCGATGGCCGCCTGCACGGCGCAGCCCGGCTCCGCACCATGCTCGCAGTCCCGGAAGCGACAGGTTGCCGCCAGCGCCTCGATGTCGTCGAACGCCGCTTCAAGGCCGCTGTCGAGGCTGGTGAGCTGCAGCTCCCGGATGCCCGGGCTGTCGAGGACCAGCCCGCCCCCGGACAGTACGTGCAGAGATCGGTGAGTGGTCGTATGGCGGCCCTTACCATCGTCCTCCCGGATGGCCGCGGTGAGCTGCAGCTGGTCGCCGGCCAGCGAATTCAGGAGCGTCGATTTGCCGACCCCGGACGAGCCGAGCAGGGCAATGGTGCAACCGGCGGTCAGGAGCGCCCGCACCCCCTCGAGCGACGCGCCATCGCGCGCATTGACCACTTCCACCTGGAGCTCCGGGCGCAGCGCCTGAACCTCGGACCGGAACGCCTCGGGATCCTCGGCCAGATCGGCCTTGGTCAGCACGACCACCGGCTCGGCGCCGCTGTCGTAGGCGAGCGCGAGATACCGTTCGATCCGCGACAGGTTGAAGTCCTGGTTACAGGAGGTAACGATCAGCAGCACGTCGACGTTGGCGCCGATCAGCTGGACTTCGCTGGTGCGCCCCGCAACGCCGCGCTTCAGCAGGCTCCGGCGCTCCAGCACCAGATCGATCTGGGCCAGCTGCGCGTCGAGCACCACCCAGTCGCCAACGGTAGGCCGCTCCTCCGCATCACGCTGAAACCAGCGCCCGGAAAGGGGCACGGGCGCATCGACGGCCAGTGCCGGTGCCAGCGTCAGTCCGGCCCGCTGCACGGCCATCACACGGCGGATGCGCTCGCTGTCGAGCAGCTCGAAATCGATCTGTTGTGCGAAGTGGGGTTTCCAGCCGAGCTGCGGCAGCGCATCGAAGTAGTCTTCGGGCAGCGCTGTCATGAGCCTCGATCCATTACGGGCAGCGAGCGAACGACAGATCCGACAGCGCCCTCGGGATCAAGACGCTCAGTCCTGCAGCAGCACCGGCAGGTACCGGTTGAGCTGTTCGCTGCGCACCTGCCAGTCCGGCATGTGCTGTTCCACCAGCCGGTGAAAGGCAGCGCCGTGATGGTGGTACTTGAGATGGCAAAGCTCATGCAGGATCACGTACTCGATCTGCGCCCGCGGGGTCTTGATCAGATGCGTATTGAGCGACAGGCGCCCTTTCGCGCTGCAGCTCCCCCACTGGCTGCGCATGAAGCGATGCCCCCACTTTGGCAGCTCGCCATTGAGCCAGGGTAGCTCCCGGAAATCCTCGAGCACGGCACCAAAAGTCACCCGGGCCTGCTCCCGGTACCAATCGCGGATCTGATCGCCCACGGGACCGGGATCCGTGTCCGTCGCCAGCACGTGCAGGGTGCGGTGCCACACGGCGACCGAATCGATCAGCGCCGGATCGATCCGCAGGTTCAGCGTCTGCCCCAGGTAGTGAATCAGCTCGCCATCCTGGTAGCGCAGCAGCGAGCTGGGCCCGGACCCGGCATCCTGCCGCAGGGCGTGCAACCGGTAGCGCAGCCAGCGCTGGTGCTCGTTGATAACCGCGCGGACCTCCGCATCGCTGACGTTGGGGGGCGCATCGAGCACGACGAAACCCGCCGGATCGAGCACGACGCCAATCCGCGTGCGCCGCCTGCGGTTCGGCCGAACCTCGACGGGAATGTCGTTGATGACGAGCCGCGCGGGCGCGCTGGATTTTGGCTTCACCGGCATCCTGGGAACTGGACGGGCGTACAGTGTACCCGCCTCGGCCCGTGGCGCCACCCTGCCCGCTCCCGGATAATCGCGGTTTGGGGAAACCGGGGATTACTTGCCATGCCACGTCTGCTCATTGCCAACCGCGGTGAAATTGCGGTGCGGATCCTGCGCTCGGCGCGCCGTCTGGGGTATACGACGGTCGCCCTGCACGCCAGCGACGATGCAGATGGGCTGGTAACGCGGCTGGCGGACGAAAGTATCGATCTCGGGCAAACCGGGGTCGCCGCCTACCTGAACGTGGACAACATTGTTGCGCTGTGCGGGGCCATGCAGATTGACCTCGTGCACCCGGGCTATGGCTTCCTGGCCGAAAACGCACAGTTTGCCAGTGCTCTCGAGGCAGCCGGCATCACCTTTGTCGGACCGTCACCGGCAACCCTCGAGCAGCTGGGCGACAAAGTCGCCGCCAAAGCGCTGGCGCGAACGCATTCCGTACCGGTCATTCCGGACTGGACCGACGGCTCGGATCTCGACCAGGTGCGCGCCTTCTTCGACCGCGAAGGTCCAATTCTGCTGAAGGCGGTGGCCGGGGGCGGCGGCCGCGGCATGCGCGTCGTCGCCACAGCCGACGAGCTGCAACCGGCGCTCGAACGCGCCGCATCGGAAGCGCGCCGGGCCTTCGGCGATGATCGGGTCTATGCCGAAAAGTACCTGTCGGCGCCGCAGCATGTAGAGGTGCAGGTCATCGGTGACGGTACCCGCGCAGTGGCCCTCGGTGACCGCGAGTGCAGCCTGCAGCGCCGGCATCAGAAGCTGGTTGAGTTCGCACCGGCGCTGATGGTCGACGCGGCACTGCGCCAGCAGATGCGGGCAGCCGCGGAGCGGATCGCCAGCGCCATTGGTTATCGCGGGCTCGGTACCTTCGAGTTTCTGGTGAGCGCCGGGCGGTACTACTTCATCGAGGCCAACCCACGCATCCAGGTCGAGCACACCGTAACGGAAGCCACCACCGGGCTCGACCTGATCGCAGCACAGCTGAAGGTGGCGGGTGGCGCGCAGCTGGCTGCCATTACGCCCATCGCCGCCTACCTGGAGGCGCCGCCGGCCCCGCAGGGCGTTGCGGTCCAGCTCCGCGTCTGTCTGGAATCCCTGACCGACAGCGGCAGCTGGGTACCGGCGACCGGTATGCTGACGCGCTACGAGCCCCCGACTGGCCACGGCATCCGGGTCGACAGCGCCGGCTTCACCGGGCTGACCGCGCAGGCGGGCTTCGATTCGCTGCTGGCGAAGGTCATCGTCACCGCCGAAGACTATCCGGAGCTGCTCGCCGCCGCTGATGCCGCGCTCACAGAGTTTGTTCTCGAAGGGGTCGACAGCAATCTGCCGCTGCTGCGCGCAATTCTCGACCTGCCCCAGGTCCAGGCTGGAACCGCCGACACGCAGACCATCGAAGCTGCTGCGGACGCGCTCAGAGCGCAGGTCGCCGTGCTCGCCGCCGCACCGGCGACCTACGCTAGTGCTGACAAGTCAAGCAACGCTACCGCATCCGGTCGCGCCGGTGCCGGGATCGACAGCCGCGATCCCCTGGCGGTGCTTGACTACGGCAAGGAAGGCGGCACGGCAACTGCCGCACCCGCACCCGTGCGTGACGCGCCGGAGGGCCACAGCTGGGTGCCGGCGCCCATGCAAGGCACCGTGCTCGAGCTGTCGGTGGCCGTCGGCGACACGGTCGCCGCGGGTAGCCAGCTCGCGATTATGGACGCCATGAAGATGGAGCACGTGATCGGCGCACCGGCGGCCGGGACCGTCCGTCAGATCGACGTCGCCAGCGGCCAGGCCATCGTTGCCGATCATCCGCTGGTGCTGTTGGAACTCGATGCCGCAGCCGGTGCGGCAGAAATCACCGTCGAGCAGGTCGACCCGGACCACATC
The DNA here is from genome assembly GCA_038757945.1 of Pseudomonadota bacterium. GTDB lineage: Bacteria > Pseudomonadota > Gammaproteobacteria > Pseudomonadales > Azotimanducaceae > CALHVX01. The sequence continues at coordinate 4,027 of JBCDGJ010000166.1, read as the reverse complement.
CGCCCGGACCTTCAGGAAGCTCTGGACCGCCATGCGATCGGCCTGGATCCCGCACGACCGGACGCGGTTGCCCGGCGCCGCAAGACCGGGCACACCACAGCCCGGGAAAACCTGGCCGCGCTGGTTGATGCTGACAGCTACGTGGAGTACGGCCCGCTCGTCATCGCGGCCCAGCGACGCCGTCGCACGCTCGAGGATCTGATCGAGAAAACCCCGGCCGACGGCATGATCGCTGGCGTCGGATCCATCAACGGCGAGATGTTCCCGAACGCCAACACGCAGTGCGCCGTGCTGAGCTACGACTACACGGTCCTTGCCGGCACGCAGGGCGGGCAGAACCACCGTAAGAAAGACCGGCTATTCGAGATTGCGCTTGAGCATCAGCTGCCCGTGGTGTTCTTCACCGAGGGCGGCGGCGGGCGCCCGGGCGATACGGATGGGATTGGCGGCGCGGGCCTCGACTGCCTCGCCTTTATGTACTTCGGACAGCTCAGCGGCAGGGTGCCGCTGGTGGGCATCGTGTCCGGGCGGTGCTTCGCCGGCAACGCGGCGCTGCTGGGTTGCTGCGACGTGGTGATCGCCACCGAAGGCAGCAACATCGGCATGGGTGGTCCGGCCATGATCGAGGGCGGCGGTCTCGGCATCTTCCGCCCCGAAGAGATCGGCCCGCTCGACGTGCAGCGTCAGAACGGGGTCGTCGACCTGGCGGTCCAGGACTACCCCGAAGCCATTGCGGTGGCGAAGCAGTATCTGAGCTACTTCCAGGGCCGAACCGCTGGCGCCTCGGTCCCGGATCAGCGGCTGCTGCGGCACGTGATTCCGGAAAACCGGCTGCGTGTGTACGACATCCGGCGAGTCATCGAACTGCTTGCGGACGAAGACAGCGTGCTGGAGCTCCGGCGTGATTTCGGGCTCGGCATGATCACCGCTTTTGCTCGCATCGATGGCCGGCCTATCGGCATCATCGCCAACAACCCGGCACACCTCTCAGGCGCCATCGACTCCGACGGGGCCGACAAGGCTGCGCGTTTCCTGAAGCTCTGCGACGCCTTCGGCATCCCGGTGCTGTTTCTCTGTGATACGCCGGGAATCATGGTGGGGCCCGAGGTTGAGAAAACGGCCCTGGTCCGCCATGCGGCCCGACTGTTCGTGGTCGGCGGCAGTATCAGCGTGCCGTTCTTTACGATCATCCTGCGGAAAGGCTACGGCCTCGGCGCCCAGGCCATGGCCGGCGGCTCGTTCAAGGCACCCTTCTTCACCGTGGCCTGGCCGACCGGCGAATTCGGCGGCATGGGACTCGAAGGTGCGGTCAAACTCGGCTTCCGCAACGAGCTGGCGGCCATCGATGATCCTGACGAGCGCGCGGCCAAGTTCGACGAGATGGTCGAGCGCATGTACGAGCGCGGCAAGGCGGTTAGCACGGCCTCCTACTTCGAGATCGACGACGTGATCGATCCGGCGGACTCGAGGCGTTGGATCACCATGGCGCTCGACGCAACCGAGGATAAGTTCAGCGCCGGCGGTGGGCGGCGGCCGTGCGTTGATACCTGGTGATGGGTTGCACCGTGCTTCCGCTCTGGCACCCTGACAGCATCAACAAGGTTGGTCGGAACCAGAACCGACAGATCGCACCCCGGCAGCGCCCGAAAGCAATGGGCGCTGCGCTGGTTCGATCAATCCTGTCTTTCCAGGCTACCTTCTCTTTCAGGCCCCCTTCCCTTTCAAGTCTCCTTTACCTTAAGCCCAAGCCAGCCTGGCACCTAAGCCATGGACCATATTTTCCGCAGCGTCCGGATCACCGCTATCGGGGTGAACAGAGGGCGAGTGAAAGGTTGATTGAGGCGTGACACAGATAGCGACCCGATTCTCTTTGATCATCATGTCGCGGACGATGGGCAGAGCCTCCGCAGGAACGGGCTCCCCAAGCATGATCGGGCCGACTTCCATGGCACGCGCCACGACGTAATCGATGTCGTCAATGATTTCAGCCGTACCGTCAACGACCAGATACTCAGGCGGCCAGCTCAAGCCACCGTTTGATCCGGCAAGCACACAGATCGAGAGCTGGCTGCTCCTTCTGACCGCCTTTGCTTTCTGCCGGTCTGCCATCGTCAGGAAGACGATTTTGTCATCGTCCACGACGTAGTGAACGATCGACATCGAAGGCGGCGCCAGCTTGCGGGCATAGCCAACGACACAGGTATGGTTACCGTAAACAAAATTCCGCCGCTGCTCGACCGTGACCAACGCTTGCTCTGTCATCTTTGACGTCCCCTGGGCAAATCAGAGGCAGAGCTTACGAATGTGGGTCGACCTGAGCTATGGCACCGGGCGAGCAGAGCTATTCATTCAGTGGATACCCGCCCGGAGCTGCCTGATCGGCACGGACGGCCGCCTCCACCTCCTGAACGAGTTGGGTAACCAGCGGTGGAAGCACCCCGTGCCGGCTGACAAAGGCCGTTTCGACAGCCGGTGCCTCCCCGACATCCAACACTGTGAAGGTGCCGGCCCGCAGCTCCGCAAGCACAGCCCCTCGGGGGAGAACGGTCAGCAGCCTTTCGCGCTCGACCATCGACTTCAGAAACTCAAGAGAGCTCGTCTCGATCGCGACTTTCGGTGCGGCCAAGCCTCTTGCACCGACAAACTGGTAGAAGTAGTCGATGATGGAGCGAGGGCGATTGATCAGGATCCAGGCGTCGTCCTTCAATGCTTCAATGCCGATCCCAGCACGTTCGCTATGCCTGTGACCTTTGCCCGCCAAAATCACTACGGGCTCGCTACTGATCCTTCTGACCGCCAGTGACTCCACCGACTCGCCCGGCGGCAGCATTGTCAGCGCACCGTCGATCTCACCCTTGAGAATTCTGTGAACCAGAGCGTCGTAGGTACCATCCAGCACTTCGAAGGTTACTTCCGGCGTGACTTTGAGCAGGCGGCTGATCGCCGTTGGCAGATAGGCCGAGAGTGCGGGCGCCAACCCGATCCGGGCATGCCCGTGCGTACCATTCTTCAGGGCACTCAGCTGCTGGAGGACGCGGCGATGATCGCGCAGCAGGCCTTCGGCATGCGCTTGAAAGGTTTCTCCGTAAACGGTGAGGCTGACACCCCGCGTTGTTCGGTTGAACAGGAGTACACCGAGCGAGTCTTCGAGTTCGCGGATCTTCCGGCTCAAGGTAGGCTGACTGACGCCGCTCGCCTCCGCGGCAGAGAGAATACTCCCGTGTTCTACCACCGCCAGAAAACCTTCGAGGAGTTCAACATCCATCTGGAGACATCCGAAGATCAGGTTCCGCTATGTTAACCCCTGGCATCAAACGGATAGATTGTGCGAAGCGAATGACAGCGAACGTTTCAAAGCTACCTGTTCGCCGGGCTGGACTCGGGCTGCATGACAGAACCGAGTAGAGAAGGCACCAATTCATGCGGATAAGCCTGCCAGGCTCTGCTGCAGCGACTGGCGTCGGTGAAATGGGCAGTCGAAGCGATGCGCACGACCGCACGGGCAGATCGGGACTTCTTCGATCACGAGCTGAGGCCCTTCTTCAGGGAAAAGGAAAATCTGGCACAGATCTCAAACGCTGCCGGCGGAATCCCACTCCCCACGGACAGTTTCCCCATCCCCCTGATCAGGGTAGCGACCAAACAGGATCATACGGGTGTCTTGAACAATCTGGAGTTTCAGACTCTGCCGACCCAACGCGTCTGTCGATCCTGGACATCCTCAACGGGGGATATGTTGTTGTGGACAGTTATCTTGGACCAGCGATCGAAAGCCTCGAAGCCGAGCTAGCGCGCTAACGCCCGACACGCATCCGATGGCCTGCAGAACGTCTCGATCCGTTCCTGGCAACCGGCGGCCAGGCGCTTCAAAAATCAGCCGGTATCGGGCAGTTCTTGCAAACGCGATTGTCACACAGCCGACAAAGCGTTCGACGTTCCAAATCCGTGGTCTCCATGGAAGACAGCAGCTTGTGCAGCACAGCGGTGAGCGACTCCTGCTCCGCCTTCGTCAGTGGTTCCAGCAGCG
>JBCDGJ010000165.1:0-11029 GCA_038757945.1 Pseudomonadota bacterium | reverse complement strand
GCCGCCATCGAGGCCGTGATCGGGAAAGCCCCGGAAGCCGCCGGTATTGCCGCCGAGCCGTACCCGATATCCAGCGCCATCGCAAAGGCTGAGCTGACCAGCGGCTATGCCGCGACCGGTGTTCGTCTCCTTCACTACGGTGATGAGAACGCGCGCTACGAGGCGTTTCTCAAGGTCGATGATCAGCTGCAGATCAGTGATGTAGTTGCTTTCAGCGGTACGACCGGTGCGCCAGTACCGGCCACAGCCCCTGGTCTGGAGAAGCAAACCGTCGCGGAGGTCGTCCTGAACGCACTCGTGGCCCTGCATTACGCCACCTACGGTGGAATCTGGCTTAAGGTGCTGTATATCGGTTTAGGGCTTGCCCTCTGCGTGATGGTGGGCACCGGGCTGATGGTATGGGTAGAGCGACGCGCCAACGGTCCGACGGGCCGCTTGGCCCGCTCAACCTACCTGCTCATGGGGCGCTTCAACACCGGGTGCATGATGGGGCTACCCGTCGCAACAGCTCTGGTCTTTTACGCTGATCGACTCATTCAAGTGGCCGCCGATGCCCGGATCACCATGATCGGCAGCGTTTACCTCGGCACCTGGTGCGTCGTCGCTCTGATGGGTACGATCGTTCGCAATCCTCGGTGGTGGTTTCGGGTGACGCTTGGACTATCCGGCGCACTGGCAATGGGCATCCTGCCGCTGGATGCACTGACGCTCGGAGAAGGCAGCCTGTTCGATAGTGCTCAGTCGCTTGCGCTGGCATTCGACCTCGGTCTTGCGCTGCTTGGCAGCCTGGCACTGGTGGTCGCGCTCAACCTAGAAGGGTTTGCTGTCAAACCGTTACCAGCGCGCGGTAGCGGGCCGTTGCAAGCGGTTGTACAGGCGCAAGAGCGGTAGCGAAATCCCTGAACCTGATCGCGGTCGGTGAGGCCCCCACTGGCATCCGGTTGACAAACGGCCCAGAGTTCTTAATAGTAATGATTCTCATTCGTGAAAACTCGCAACAGAAATGACAGGTGCCTACGAAACCCTGGTTCAACTCAATGAACTGCTGACTCCGAATATGCGACGGGTCGTTCTAGGTGGACCTGGGTTGCAGCATTTTCCGCCCGATCAGGAGAGTGGCTACATCAAATTGATGGTGCCATCCGACGGAGATGAGGCGCAGCAGCGTGCGCCGGTCGCACGATCTTTCACGATACGAGCCTACGACCCGGAGCATACTACCCTGACCCTGCAGGCCGTGGACCACGGGGACCTGGGTCCAGCGTCGACCTGGTTGCACAGAGCCGCACCCGGGGACGTGGTGACAATCCGGGGGCCGGGGGCACGCAAACTCGCAGACCCCCGGGCGGACTGGTTTCTATTCGCTGGCGACATGAGTGCACTGCCCGCCATCGCTGTGAATCTTGAACAGCTCCCCCCCGACGCACAGGGGTATGCATTCCTCGAAGTGCTAGACGCCGCGGATCGGCAGCCGCTCCGAGCGCCCCCCGGCATAGAGATTCGCTGGCTGGTAAACCCGGATGCTGACGCACCGAACGCTATGCTGGTCGATGCGGTTCTGGGCTGTCCCTGGCAGACCGGGTCAGCGTACGTCTGGTTTGCCGGTGAGTTCGAAGCCATGCGTCGAGTGCGGCGCTATTTCAGGGATGGGCGCAGCCTTGAGCCTCCACAGTACTACGTCAGTTGCTATTGGAAGCACGGTGCTTCTGACGAAGAAATGAAGGTCGCCAAGCGGGCAGATCCTGAAGCTTGAGGCGCATACCTGACCGCCACCCGCGGGGCGGGCCACCCACATAAAAGGTCGCCGCATCGACAGAGCCCGCACCGGTTGGTGAGCCTCAACCTGAACGGCCTAACTGATACCACCGGCACTACCATAACCGTGCAGCCGGGGTGGAACGTGATTCTGGACTGTAGGACCCTTTCGACTTGAATTTGCGCCGCGACCTTGACACTACGGCGTTCCGCATCCAGCACTCGGACAGCGGGACCCAGAACAGGCACAACCAGACACGGCATTATCTTGTCAATATTCGCACCAGCCCCAGTCTTTTTGAGAATGCCTATCAACAACTGTAGCATCGCGGAGCAGTAGGTTCTGGCTGACACAACCCACACTCAATCTGGCACTGATCCATGACCGAACGCGTCTCGGGCGCAGCCCGCGCATTGCTGACCCTGCCGTGTCTCGGCCTTCTGATGCTCATCCTGATCGAGTTGATGCGCGAATCGGCGTTGCCACCAACGGCCATGCTCGCTGGTCTGTTTTCGGCGTCAGTCGCGGCTGTAGTGCTTCTCGCGGTTTCACATGCCCGCGGCGCAGGGTGGTGCGCGTTTGGCATCGCACTTCTCACAGCCCTGTTTCATGCGCTGCACATCCTCGAGCGCGCGCTGGTCGGTGACCTCGACCTCTTCCCGCTGATCACGATGACAATGCTGATACCTGCCGCTGCTGGGGCTGTTCTACTTGCGCGCGGTCTTCACACAGCGCCTGCAAGCCGCTGACGCCATGGCACGAAAGGGACGCTACAGCCGCTGGTATGTCACTGGACGCACGATAGCCGCGGTCCTGCTCGGCTACCTATTCGCGAGCACATCCGGATTGGTCATCGCCCTGGTCATGCCTGCTGATCGAATCACCGGCGTATTGACGGGGACCATTGCAACATTTCTGCTATGGGGCGCTGCTATCATGTGGGCCTTCGCCGTCGAGCAGACGCGAACCGTGCTGCTCGGCCTGGGCTGCGCCATCGGGTTGACCGGCGCGCTCGCCTGGGCACTCTACAGCACACAAGTCCAGCTATGAGGATCACACGATGAACGGTGCGTTTCGACAGTCCATGACCTGGCTGCACACGTGGTCGGGAATCGTCGTCGTCTGGCTGCTCTACTTCATGTTCGTGACCGGCACCGTCGGCTACTTCGATGACGAGATCGATCTCTGGATGCAGCCGGAGGTCCCGGCTTCGGAGCAACCATCCCTCGATCTTGCCGTTCCAGCCTTGCAGCGCCGCCTGGAAACGGAGTACGCAGAGGCTGACCGCTGGTTTCTCTATCCGACCGTCGGGCGCTCCAATCCTCACACCGGCATTTTCTATCAGATGCCCGAGGTAGAGGGCGCAGAGCTTGAGCGCGGCCGAGAAGACCTGGACGTCCGTACCGGAGCGCCATTTGCCGAAGCTCGGGACACGGGCGGCGGACAGGTGCTTTACCGAATGCACTACCTGCTGCACTACCTGCCCGGGCAGAGCGGCTATTACATCATGGCCATAGTCACCATGTTTATGTTCGTCGGGCTCATGACTGGCGTTGTTGCGCACAAGAAGATTTTCAAGGACTTCTTCACCTTTCGCTGGGCCAGGGGCCAACGGTCATGGCTGGACCTGCATAACCTGGCGTCAGTTGCTTCTCTCCCCTTTCAGTTCATGATTACCTACAGCGGCTTGCTGTTTACGCTCGGCTTATTCTGGATGCCCTTCGTTGTGCTTGGCGGCTACGGATTCGACATCGAGCGTATCCAGGCGCTGGCCGCGGATTTCCAGGGAGAGCAGGTCCAGCGCTCTGGAACTACCACACCGCAAACACCGCTACTGGAACTTGCGCAGCGCGCAGAAGCGGAATGGGGCCCCAACCAGATCAGCTTCATCCGCGTCGACTTTCCGGGCGACGCCAACAGCCGGGTCACGGTCGGGCGCGCGGGTGTTGGCCGCGCCGGCCGGAGCTCCCTGATGTTCGATGGCGTCACTGGCGAGCAGGTAACGGCAGACGAAGACTTCTTCCTGAACAATAACTCGGCGTTCGGCTTTGCCAGCGTGATGCTCACTCTGCACGAGGGGACCTTCGCAAACTACGTGCTGCGCTGGATCTACTTCTTCTCCGGATTGCTGGGCACCCTGATGATTGCGACCGGTGCGATCTACTGGATCGAGAAGCGCCGCCCGAAAGACCCTGATGACCCTGGCAAATTCAGCTTTCGCGCCGTGGAGCGCGCCAACGTTGCAACGATCGCCGGGTTGATTGCGGCCGTCGGGGTCTACCTCTGGGCAAACCGGCTACTCCCCGTGGGCATGGAGGGCCGCGCAGGCTGGGAGGTGCACTGCATGTTCCTCGCCTGGCTTGCGCTGTTCCTGCACGCAGCTGTGCGGCCGGTGCGAGCTGCCTGGTTCGAACAGTCAATCGTAGTTGCCGTCGTGTTCCTGGGCCTGCCCCTGGTCAATCTGCTGACCACAGACGTTCACCTGCTACGCACGGTTCCGGCCGGCGACTGGCGGCTTGCCGGGGTGGATCTGACAGCCATTTCGACCGGCATTGCGGCCCTTCTTGCGGCACGCGCATTACGGCCCGTTCGAGCCGACGATGGTGTGGAAGCCCAAGCTATCGAAACACCCGCTGATCTGCTGCCGCAACCCGGCGCTGGCGGCTGAGTGGCGCTGCTGGCGTTGGTAGCCGCGATCCTCTTCGCTAATGCGGCACTGTGCTTTTCCATGAAGCGCCATCAGCGCCTGGTGTTCACTGACCAACTTTCCATTAGGTTGGAGCGAACGCTACGCGGCGCCGGCTATGGTGTATTGGCGGTTTCCGCTTGGGTCTTTGTCCTGCTCGACGGCGCCTTGGTTGGCCTGGCCGCATTTACCGGTTGGTTCACAGTTTGTATGGTGGGCGTTGCGGGTACCGTCACCCTGCTCTCTCAGCGCGATTGACATTGGCCTCGCGTCACCAGGCGCAGTAGCGCTCACCTTACCTCCAGCCGTCGGAAGAGCAGGTGGATAACCCCGAGGGGAGCTTCCCCGCGGTTAGCGGCTTTTTCCCGTTACCCCGCCTGGAAACCCTGCTGCAACGATCGCGCCTTTCACCCCTCCCCCGAGACCACAGCCTTTTCAAGGCCAAGAAGCGTGCAGTACGTTGGCGCCGGCATCTTTCTATTTGAGAATTATTCTCATTTGGGATAACCTTGCTGCGTAACGCGACTGCCAAAGGTCAGCAGGGTCATGAACAAACAGCTGTTGAAAACCCTCATGCCCGGGCTGATTGCGTTCTCCATGGGGCAAACGGTGTTGTTTGCGCTCGCGGGGCCGGTGTTTCGTGATATCGGGATGAGCGAGACCCAGTTGGGTGTGATCGTCTCTTCGGCCGCCGTCGTCTTCATCCTGTCCTCCACCGCCTGGGGACGGATCGCCGACCGCTGGGGCAGAAAACGCACCATCGTATTTGGCCTCGTCAGCTATGGGCTCATCAGCATCGTCTTTGCGCTGGTTTTGCAGCTTGGGCTGGACGACCGGCTGGAGGTCGGCGCGGTCTTCGCCGTGCTGCTGTCATTGCGTCTGCTCTACGCGGCACTCGGTGCCGGCATTCAGCCTGCGTCGGTTGCGCTGATGGCGGATCTGTCTTCGGAAGACGAGCGGTCCTCCGCTGTCGCCGTGGTCGGCGCCGCCTTTGGCATCGGTATGGTGTTGGGGCCTGCGGCGGCAGCGCTACTGGTCGGTTTCGGAGTCCTGACGCCGTTGTACGTAATCGCGGCGCTAGGCATCCTCGGCGCCGGTCTGGCGGCCCTTGGCCTGCCGGCGAGCACGGGCCCAAGAGAGACGGCGAGCACCGCACCCGGTCCTGTGGCGATACGCGCGCTGCTACCGCTGATGCTGAGCATGCTCCTGTTCGCCACCACCCAGGCCACCATTCAGCAGACCTTGGCCTTCAACCTGCAGGACCTGACGCAACTGGACAGCGCCAGGACCGCAGCCCTCACCGGCTATTGCTTCATGGCCATCGCGGTGGCGCTCCTGATTGTTCAAGGCGGCGTCATTCAGGTCTTCAATCCAAGCGCCAGGCTGCTGGTCAGGACGGGTCCACCTATTCTCGTCGCCGGCCTTGTGCTCTATCTGCTGGCGAGCGGCTTCTGGGGCGTGCTGACTGCGTCGTTAGTGCTAGGCATCGGTTTCGGATTGTCGACCCCGGGTATTCAGTCAGCAGCTTCACTGCTCGCAGGCACAGACGACCAAGGTAAGGTCGCAGGCCTCATGCAGGCCACGATGTCAGCCGGCTTTGTTATCGGACCACTCGCCGGCACCTTCGTCTACGAATTGAATCGTTCCTACTCGGGATTTCTGGCGCTTGGTGCCGCCCTCGCCGGTGCCGTCCTGGTCGCAGGCTGGAGCCTGCGACAAGCCACCAGCGTGCCCGCGCACCAGGCTTGAGGTTGCTGCGCAGAACAGTCAGATCTCGCATCAGCAGGGCGTACTCCTGCTGGTCAAGCCGCGCTCCTGCCCGCTATCCGAGCCGTCGAACCCACGCTCAGGTGTCAACCAGCTCGGCAATCCGCCAGAGCACGCCAGTCGGATCAGTCAGCGTAAAGTCCCGCATTCCCCAGGGTTGGATTTCAACGGGGGAGAGACGGACGCTGAAACGTTCCGGGATCTCTTTTGCTTGAATCTGTTGATGCCAGGCGGCGACGTCGTCAACCAGCAGGTGCATCATGAAATTCTCGGCATGCTCCTGGCGGTAGAAGTCCTGGAGTAAGAAAGCGGAGCTACCTCGGTAGAAATAGGCGATCCCTTCGGTATCCGATCCCAGCTCAAATCCCAAGGCCTGGTAGAACGCTTTCGACCGCTCGTAGTTGCGAGCAGGTACAAACGCTTTGATTTCCCGAACGCCGAGCACTGCCATTGGTTCCTCTTTCCCTTACGGTTGCTGCTGCTTCAATCTCCGATAGCCACAGGAGCCGCGGAATGAGCTATGGTGCGCACCGATGTTACGCCGCGCCACCAACTGGTTGTTCGTCGCCCTGGGCTGGCTCGCCCTGGGGCTTGGCACTGTGGGTATCTTCGTGCCCCTGCTCCCGACCACGCCATTTGTTCTGCTTGCGGCATTCTTTTTTTCCAAAGGATCGGAGCGACTCCATCAGTGGCTGGTCAATCATCCTCGGATTGGGCACTACGTGCGCGACTGGGAAGCCGAGCAGGTTATTCCACCAATTGGCAAGTGGGCATCCACGCTCACCATGACGCCAATGGTGAGCTGGGTCATTGCCGTGCGCGAAATCCCGATCCCCTTGGAGGCCATGATGGCGGGTAGCTGCGCCGCAGTGCTCTGGTTCATCTGGACCCGGCCATCGCGGAGATCACCGAGTGTGCCTCCGACGCAATCCTGACCTGAGCGTCCGGGAGGGATCCGGAGACGAGCATCACCAGCGTTACTGAGAATCGTTCGCAAATAGAGCCCGAGCAGTATACGCTAACGCGGAAAGCAACCGCTCGAACGCAAGGAGAGCACAAACCGTTGAGTTTCCGCGGCCGCTACCTTTGACGGACACTACCGACCACTCGCCGCAAACCGTGGAGTACGAGTCGAAGACTTCGAACGGACTCCATTCGACCCCGCAGCCCGGGCGCGCCCCGGCTAAGGTGCGGGCTGACGAACTCTGCCAGCAAGACGGCGCGTCGCACCGCCGTGGCGTCGGTGCTGCCTTACGCTGGCTGCGCGCCCTCAAACATCGGCGCAAGGAATTGTTTTGGGCCTGGATCGCATACCAGACGGTCAAAGGCATCCTGACGACGTCGCTGATCTGGGTGCCGCTGATTTTCTGGTGGATAGACAAAAGCTGAAACGACCTGCACGGTAAGAGAAACTGTGGGGTCGCGATCAATCAGCGCTGATCGGGGGACAACCGGCAATCACCTGTTCCGCTATGGACCGAAACAGGGAAAACGTCTGCAATTCCAGATAGGGCTCCGCCACTGCAGGATTTGCATAATCGCGGTGTGCCGAAAGCTTGACCACGACCAGCCCGGCTTCGGGATTGACATAGATAAACTGGTTATAGATGCCAATCGCTGAGTAGTCCTGGGGATCACCCTCTGGCAGCCACCACTGGTATCCGTAGCCCATCGAGTAACTCGACTCATCCCGCTTCCCTCGCCGCAGGTGAGGTGCATTAGCGCGCGTAGCAGCGCGGACCCAATCTGCACTCAGCAATCGCCGGCCGTGCCAAATCCCGTTCAGGCGATACAGCTCACCCAGCTTCGCCAAGTCCCGAGCGCTGGCGCAGAGCCCGCCAAGGCCCAGTTCGACGCCGGTATCGTCAGTGGTCCAGTACGCCCTGTCCTCCATTCCGAGCGGCTCCCAGAGCCGGTCCGAAAGATAGTCGGCCAGGGAACGGCCCGAAACTGCTCGCACCAGCATGGTCAATGCCTGCGCATCCATACCCGTATAGTTGTGACGCGTTCCCGAAGCCCGCTCTGAGACCCGATCAGCAACAAACGCGTCATAGGACTTACCAGTGAAAAGAACACGGCCAAACTGATTGAGGTCAGAGTCCCGGTCTCCGTAATCTTCGTTCCAGCGGATACCGGAAGACATCTGCAGCACGTCGCGAATTGGTATGCCCCGATATCCGCCCCGACCGAGCACTGGTACGTAGTCGCTGATCGGGTCATCCAAAGAGCGGATGAACCCATCTTGAATTGTCAGGGCAACGCCGGTGCCGACAACGGACTTTGAGACTGACTGCGTCAGCCAGGCAACTGCCGGCCCACCGGTTCGCCAGTAACGCTCATAACGCATCCTTCCATCATGCACAACGTACAGTGCCGTGGTATCCGTCTGCTCGAGAAACGCCTGCGTATCGAAACGCCTGTCGCGATGCTCAAACTGCTGCGGCAGCACCAACGCGGAGCCATTCGGAAACGCCCTTGGATTCGTGCTCGCCGGCATGCGATTGGTCGGGTAATACCGATGCTGAAGCGTAAAATGACGCGTCTGATCAGCACCGGTGAACAGCGAACGCTGGAATCGCAGCCGGCGCAGGAGCGGTTGACGCTGCAGCAGGTGCCAACCGGCTGCGGCGGCAAGCAGCATGCCAACGGTAATCAAAACCAGCGTCACAGCATCGGCGTCGCCACCCGCGCAGGCGTGGGTGGCGCGGAATCGCGTTGCGCGGACAGCAGGCTGGCGCCCGCATGATCATCGCGCAGGTGCTCGACGACCGAACGGCGTGCCGTTTCGCTCATCGTTCTGCGACGCTCCTTCATCTGGTCGGTGCAGTTCAAAACACATCGAGTATGCTGAGAATCGTTCGCATTGACAATCAGGCAGTAAGGCGGGAGCCTTACGTAATCATATGAGGAAGACCCACGAGAACCCTTCAATGAACACGCCCAAAAGGTATCTGCTGCTCGCCGCGATGCTGAGCACGCTGCACCCCATCATCGCCGCTACCGACCCCTTACGCTTGTCAGAACCGGTTGAGGTAACGAGCACCTTCGAGGTCTTTGGGGCCCCAATGCAGGACAAGTCGCCGGGCCAATCGCTACAGGCGCTGATCGACAACGCAGACGAACTGAATGGCCAGACGATTCGTCTTACGAGCACGGTAAAACAGGTTTGCCAGAAGAAAGGGTGTTTCTTTATTGCAGCGGAGGGTGCTGCCTGGGCTCGCATTACCTTCCTCGACTACAGCTTTTTCGTGCCGACCGACAGCGCTGGCAAGCAGGTCACGCTGGAAGGCACTTTCAGCAAGCGGGTATTGAGTGCGGAGGAAGTCGCCCACTACGCAGCCGATCTCGGCAACCCTGGCACGGCGGCCAGCCACCCTAGGGAAGAATATGGCATCGTCGCAACTTCGGTGCTGCTCCCCAAAGGATGATTCACCCTTCGGTTACCGGCCACCGCCCTTAAGCTGGCTGCTACGTCGCCAGTATCCGGTCAGATGCAGCTGACCGGCAGACACTTGCAGGCGTTCGCGCATAGAGCGCCGCAGCAGGGCGAACTGGCCTGCCTCACCCGCTCCAAAGACGTAAAGGTTGTCCGACGGGAGGTGTTCGGAGCTGAGCAACGTCAGCAGCGTGTCATCGGTACCAGCCGGTTGCTCCCGGATCACACAGTTCACGTCGCTGGTGCGATCAATTGGCAGTATTTGACAGGCCTGCTCGCCGGCCACCTCAAGCCAGACTGCCTTTGGCAAGGCACTCTGGTCCATGATCGCGGCAATCGCCGGTAGCGCCGTATCATCGCCAATGAGCAATAATCTGCGGGTCCCCGGGGGCGGTGCAAAACTGCTACGCGGTCCCCAGAGGGCAACATGGTCACCTGGCTTTGCGTTCCGGGCCCACCAGCCTACGGACGGCCCGTCACCATGGACGACGAACCACATCTCGATGGTCTGAGCGCTTGAGCGCCGGATCGTATAGTACGCGCCGGACGGTCTACCGGCGCCCTTCCAGGCGCGCCATTGGTTCATGCTGAATCCAGGCGGCAGCGTCCCGCGTCCTGGCTCCGGCACCATGACAAACATGAACGCATCTGGTGCAGGAACGATCAGTGAACTGAAGTCGCCGCTGAATAAGATCCGGCGCATGCCTGGGTACAGCCAGTCTGCCGCACTGACCGTTGCCGGGTAGGTCGGCAGTGTCGCCAGCGTTCGAAGCTCACGCTCGAGGGAGGTCACAGGCAAGGATACCGGCGCCTGCTGCCGGGCAGCAGCAACGAGTTCCCTGAGCTGCACGTGAGCGCTGTTGCGGCACGTCGCGGGCGCGGGAAATCTGAGCGCTGACTTTCGCACTTCGTCACCCACCGACACGGTCAGCCGAAGCGCATCCGGCTCAATTGCAACCACCGATCCTGATCGGGCGCTCCAATCTCCGAGCGCATAGGCGGCAAGGAGCCGGAGCGTGTCGCCATGCCGAGCATTGAGATGCTCCACGTCTTCGAGCAGCATCTGTCGATCCGAGACTGAAAATGGTGCTCCTGCCATCTGTCCTCACAAACGGCCGTGCCTCAACTCAGCTCACCAGGCACGGATTCGTGTACAAGTCCGTCGAGACAGACCTCGACGGGATTAAACACATTGCCGTCTTTTCTAAACGAGAATGATTATCAATAATGATTCGCTCGATCCAAGAAGTCAAACGCGCAGGTTGAAGATGCGCGGCCCTGCACGCCAACTGGTGCGGTCAGCACCTACTGCGGAGACCGGCTTCCTTAGGACCAGGCTTATTTGCCAAAAGGAGATCTGAATTGAAGGGCCAGCTTTTCCCAT
>JBCDGJ010000164.1:0-11070 GCA_038757945.1 Pseudomonadota bacterium | reverse complement strand
GTTCCTCGTACTACGTTCTACGAAAACCGCTTTCTTTACCCGTTATTGGCGACTGGGGAGACTCCATATGCGGAATACTGGTTTTTTGGCACAGCGGCGCGCGCACGCTTTGCTCATCGCAAGTGCAGTGGGGCTGGCAGCGACGCCGACGGCGTTTGCGGCGGAACCCGACGATTCCAGCCTGATGATCGAAGAGGTTCTGGTCACCGCCAGGCGGATGGAAGAATCCGTACAGGACGTACCGATTGCCATGACGGCAATCACCGATCAGCTGACCGGACCCACCATCAGAGACCTGGTGGACCTTAACGGCTTTGCTCCAAACGTCATTATCGGCGAAGACGGCAGTCGTGGTGGCGGCGGCGCCAACATCAACATCCGCGGCATCAGCCCGACCCGAACCGACGATAACTCCTTCGACTCACCCATCGGCTTCATGGTCGACGACATCTACATTGCCTCCCTGGCCGGGCAGGTAATGGAGAACTTCGACATCGAGCGCGTCGAAGTGCTACGCGGACCACAGGGTACGCTGTTCGGCAGAAACACCGTCGGCGGCGTCGTACACGTTGTCCGTACGCGTCCGACCGGGGAACTGGGCGCGAGGGTGCGCGCGACGGTCGGCCGATTCGGGCAGCAGGAGTTCCGCGGCGTCTTCAATACGCCGGTCATCGAAGACAAGCTGGCGGCGAAGTTCTTCTACACCAACCTGCAGGACGACGGTTTCATCAATAACCGCACGACCGGCAACGACTTTGGCGCCAAGGACTATCAGAACTACGGCGTCGCCCTGCTGGCAACCCCCACGGATAACTTCGAAGCGCTGCTGACCATCGAGCAGTTCAAAGATGACAGCATGCTCAATGCCTTTCACACCAGCTTCAATCTGGCACCGGGCGTTGCATCAACACCAACCGATCCCAACGAAACGGACTTCAGCGATGGCTTCACCAACTGCCTGCTGTTCCCAGACAGCTGCCGGACCAGCTTCTCCATTCCAAACTCGGCCCAGGCCAGCACGGACAACAACTCCCAACTCGGGGTAGACGCCATCACCCTGCGTATGGAGTACGCGCTGAACGAAAACGCATCGTTGGTCTCGATCACCGGCTACCGCGATACCACTGAAGAACGTATCTACGATCTCGACGGTTCCAATGCGCCGTTCATTACCATCGAGCGCTGGGACGAGTCAGACCAGTTCAGCCAGGAGCTGCGCTTTGACGGCCAGTGGGATCGTTTCTCGATCACTGCGGGTGCCTACTACTGGAACAGTGAGTATGAGCAGGACTGGGTAACCGGCGACAGCTTCTGGTCAGTGCTCTTTGGCGGCGTTGCCGCTGATCCGGCCGTCTGGGGTGCCTGCCAGGCCGGTGCTCTGGCGCCGGTGTTCTGTGATACGGGCATCCCCGGAGGCATCCCGCTGGGCGAAACCGTAACTCAGATTCTGTACGCAACGCAGGAAACCGAATCCACTGCCCTGTTTGCCGAGGCACAGTGGGAGTTTGCGGACAACTGGCGATTGACTGCGGGCGTGCGCTGGACCGAAGAAACGAAAGAGTTTCTGGCGGGTCAGGCCTACCTTTCGAACGTCGCCCGACAGCGGGAACGCAACTTCCCGGAGTTTGCCGATCTGGAGAACACCTGGAATGACGTTTCACCGAGAATCGGGCTCAGCTATACCTTCAACGACAACATGATGGCCTATGGCACCTACTCCGAGGGCTTCCATTCCGGTGGTTTCTTTGGGGTGAACCAGAACACCCGGGACTTCGAGCGAGACCAGTACGACCCGGAGTTCGCCAAATCCTGGGAACTCGGCTTCAAGAGCACGCTGCTCGAGCAGCGGATGCTGCTAAACCTTGCGGCCTTCTACAACGACTTTACCGACAAGCAGGAACAGTCCATCCAGATCGATCCGGATACGAGAACCGTTGCAACGGTCTTCGACAACGTGGCTGATGCGGTGTACTGGGGCTTTGAAGTCGAGTCCCAGTACGTGTTCAACGAGAACTTCCGAGCATTTATCAACTACGGGTACCTGGACGCCGAGTACAAGGACTTCGAGACTGACATCAATGCCGCAGACGGCATGACCATGGTTGAAGATGCCAGTTTCCTGAAGCCCAGGAACGCGCCGGACAATACCATCGGGGTTGGCGGAACGTTCTCAAAGCAGATCGGTCCCGGTTCCTTTGAAGTCTACGCCAAGTATACCTGGGTGGACGAGGTCGAGACTGATCTGCTGAACACGCCCTTCGGGCGCCAGGATGGCTTCGAAGATCTGACCGCATCGATCGGGTACTTCACTGAGAACTACACGATCTCCCTTTTCGGTCGGAACCTGACCAACGTTGAAATCGAGACTACCGTTCCGATTGCAACGCTGTTTGCTGCCGGCAACCTGCGACGCCCGATCAACTACGGCCTGGAGTTCACCTACAACTTCAACCGCTAGTGCGGGACCTGATCAGGCAGACGCCGCGCGAACGGCGCCGCGTTTTCCCACGCTGCCTCACCAAAGGGCGCATCCGCGCCCTTTTCTTTTGCCCACCCGTCAGGCCAGTAGCCGCAGGGACCTTCCACACCGGGTTCCAGCAGCCAACAGTGATCGCATTGATCAGCCCGCCGAAAGAGGAAAACCCACGGCAACCTGAGTTCCGCAACCCCCTTTCGGCGTGCTCCAGCGCAGCAGCAGATCGGCTACCTGAGCGCGATGTGCCATGTTCTGAAGTCCGCGTCCGCCTCTGGCAGCAGGATCGAAACCGGTGCCATTGTCCGTAATCACGACGCCGATGCAGCGCCGTCCGTCGATGAACAGCTCAGATCGTGTCCGCAGGACCAGTCGCGTCGCGTTGGCGTGCTTGATACAGTTCGTGACCGTCTCCTGCAGGATGCGCATGAAGTGCAGCACACGCTCCGGTCCGAGGTCAGCGATCGGCGGAAGGTCATCAACATCCCAGACCAGCTGCACGCCGGCTGCATCGATCTGCGGCTGGATCCGGTTCCGAAGCAGCCCGAGCACCACCACCAGATCCTGATCGATGTCATCCAGCGAATCGATCATCAGACGCAGGTCGTTCAGAGCCGCCTGCGCCTCAGCGCGCCACCGCGCCTGAGCTGGATCCGCGCTGTCGAACTGGTTCAGCATCCCGATGAGATGACCGCCGACGCCATCATGCATGTCGCGCATGATGCGCAGCCGTTCTTCGGCGACGACCTGTTCCTGCTGCAGCTGACGATTCCGCTCGAAAGCAGATTCGATGGCCTCGACTTTTGTGGCGACGCGGTCCTCAAGCTCCCGGTTCAGTTCTGAGGACTCACGCAACGCGCGATTGAATCGCAGCATCAGGATGCTGCCGAACGCAAGCAGCGCCGGCGCGGCTGAGAACTGCATGAGCATGCCGTTGTGCCGGTAGCCGAAGCCAGACAGCACCGACCAGTCCCAAGCCCCGGTCAGGAGTGTCAGCGCATAACAAACCGCCAGCGAGAACGTCTGCCAGTCCCGTTGGCGAGCGAAGTGCGAGAGCATCAGCGTAGCAGGATAGGTACCGAAGGCGAGCAGCACGAGCGTCCAGAGCACCGCCCCGCCGGTCAGCAACAGATGATCGTCGAGGACTGCGAGAACGACGATTCCAAGCGAACCCGCCCAGAGCACCGTCGCCATACGCAGTTCCCATTGCCGTCGCGACAATTTGAGAAAACGCAGGGAAAACACGGAAGCGGTGTAGGTCAGCAGCCCGATCACAATGTAGATGACGGCGTCCCAATGCGGGTTCTGCAGCGGAATATCGACGAACAGGTAGTACAGGTTGTGCAGGAACCAGCAACCGGCAAAGGCCGCAAACCAGCGATAGGTTCCGTCGCTTTGCGCGATCCCCAGGCTCATCATGAACAGGGCGATCAGCAACGACACCGAGGCCGTCAGAATCAACAGCGTTACGCGCCAGAAGTATCTCGAGTCGAAGTGCTGCTGCAGGCGTTCCTGCGGACCCAGGTAGATCTCGGACAACCGGCCCCAGCCAGGCTCTACGCGCAGCACAACGCTGACATGGTTCTGGCCGGTTTTCAGCAGGCCCGCGGGAACGTTGAAGATCACCGGGCGTCCCCAGAACCGGGGCCGGACCTGGTCCTCCTCAAGCTGTTGCCTGCCACCGATGAAGACGCCATTGACGGCGATAGCAGGCGTCATCTCCAGCGCAGGAACGTAAACGGCCCACAGCCGCTGCGGCGCAACGGACAGCGTAAAGTCCACCCGATACTCGGCTTCCGCCGCCGTGGTCCCATCCTTACGCCAGTCATGGGGTAGCCCTACCCGGCGTTCCTCGAGGGCGCTGCCAGGCCGGAAAGAGGCTTCAACAAAGCCAAGCACACCGGCAGCGGGTCGCTGCGCGTGCGCGTAGAGAATCAGGAAGAACACCAGTAGGGCCAGCAGGGCCACGGCGCCCCAGTAGAGCCAGGGCACTGGTTTGCCACCCACCACACCTCAGCTCAATTTGACGAGGCCAAGCTGGATGGCTTCGAACACCGCTTCACCGCGGGAACTGACAGCCAGCTTCCGGTAGATGTGCTGGATGTGAGAGGTCACGGTATGTACCGACAGCTCAAGCTGGTCCGCAATCTCCCGATAGCTGAAGCCCTTGACGATCATGCGCAGCACATCCTCTTCCCGGGGCGTCAGCCGGACTTTCGGCTCCGACGCGTCAGGCCCGACATGAAATCGGCGCAGCAGCTGCCTGGCGATGCTGGGGCTGATCGGTGAGCCGCCATCGATCGTGAGCCAGATGGAATCGACGATGTGGTCACTGTCGCGATCTTTCAACAGATAACCGAGTGCACCGGCCTCAATGGCATCGAGAACATGTTTCTCGTCGCCGAAAACGGTCATGACGATGCAGCAAGGTGTTTCGCCGCGTGCCGTGCAGGCGCGAATGAAGTCGATGCCGTTGCCATCGGGCAGATCCAGATCAACCAACGCTACATCGGCGTGCTCCCCTGCCTCGAGCCACCGCACAGCCTCCTGCAGCGTGTGAGCGCGCCCGCATACCGTAAGGCGGGGGTCGACCCGCGCCGCGCCTTCCAGCATCGCACAGGTGTTCGGGTTGTCCTCGAGAATGAAGATACTGTGCAGGCTTTGCTGCATGAGATCCTTCAGTAGCAGGAAGACTTCGTTCGGAGGCGAAGGCTACCGCACGTTCGTCCAGTACCGCAGATCAGCAGCCCGGGCGCAACGGCGCAATCCCTCAAACTTGGGATGGCTGCGGGCCACAGCCCGACTTTCACGACCGACCCAATGCGCGGTGCCCGCGGGTGGCAGACGGTGAACCGCCGGCTGAGGGCCCGCCCGGCGGACCATCAGTTAGCCCGGCAGAAGTCCACGATCACCTGCACGACCTCGGCAGGCCGATTCTCCTGAATGAAGTGACCGCCGCCGGGAATGGTCGTGTGCGGCTGGCCCTTCGCGCCCGGAACCCTGGCAATGAACTCGGCATCGCCGCCCTTTGTCACCGGGTCGTCATCAGCAAAGGCACAGAGAAAAGGCTTGTCGAACTGCTCGTAAAAGGCCCAGGCGCGCGCTTGCGCCTCTGCGGACGGATCGTCCGGCAGGGTCGGCACCTGGCTTGGCATGGCGCGAACCGCCATTTTGTAGCTGGGATCAGGGAACGGCGCTTCGTAGGCGATCCCGAGCTTCGTCGATGCGCGCAGCGGGGCGAAACCGATGCGGTGCAGCAGAAAGGGCATGAGCATCGACAAGCGGGAGGGACGATCGATCATCATCGACATCATGAACCCAACCGGGACGTCCTCCGTTTCCCAGCAGAACTTCTGCCAATAGGCAAAGGCGGTCGCCCGCGAATCCGGCACCCGCTGCAGTGCCGCGCTCATCTCCTGCAGCGTTGGTGTTTTTGCGTTTGCACGATACTCCGCCACCTGGCGGATGATTGCCTCGGGCACATCGGGACTGTGGGGTAGCCCGGTGTTCGATATCACCACCCGATCGAACCGCTCCGGTTGATCGGCAATCATCCGCAACCCGATGAGCCCGCCCCAATCCTGTCCGAAGAGCGTGATACCGTTGAGATCATTTGCGGCCAGCCACTGCCCCATCCAGTCAACCTGCCGCTGATAGCTGTAGTCTTCCCGCGCAGCAGGCTTGTCCGATTTCCCGTAGCCCGGCAGATCAGGGGCGATCACCCGAAAACCTGCCTTCACCAGCAGGGGAATCATCTTCCGATACAGATAGCTCCATACCGGTTGGCCATGCATGCAGAGCACGATCGGGCCGTCGGTCGGCCCTTCATCCACGTGATGGATGCGCAGCTCTGCGCCCTGCGCCGTTTCGATGGTGGTGTAGTGCGGAGCAAAGGGGTAGTCCGTCAGCCCGAGGAATCGCCGGTCAGGGGTTCGCAACACGTTCATCGGGCCTCACTCCTACGTGATCGGTTATCTCGGCTACATCATACTGGCCCGAAAACAGTCTGTACCGGGTTCGCAGGCCGGCGGCGGTACTACAGACCTCGTCTCCTCGTCTCCTCTTATACTTTTCTCCTTTGTCTCCTCTATCTCCCCAGAGCCCAGGAGCCCCTCTGCCTACCGGGGAGACCCTTCAGCCCTTCCTGAGGCGGAGCAGGTTGGCAAACACCGGTACGCGAAGCCCATCCCTGCGGTAGGCCAGATAACGTCTGATCTGCTCAGCCGGCCAGAGATTTTCGACGACCGTCCAACCGGCTTCCTGCGCCAGCGTTTCGATCTCCCCGCGTCCAAAAAACGAACGCATGGGCTCACCCTGCGATGCAACCGCGATGCGCATGCCCAGGAGCAGTGGGCTGAATGGCCGCCCGGGACGCTCGGTCCAGTAGTCGAGCACAAGCTGGGATCCGCTTGTCGTCCGCTCCGCCAGCGTTTCCAGCGTGCTGCGAATTCCCGCCCGGCTCAAATAGTAGGTGGTACCCAGCCAGGACAGAAAATCCGGCTGCGCACTGTCGACCCAGGCATCTTCGAGTCGCGTCTTCTCAAAATCTACCGGTACGAAGCTCAGTTCCGGGGGGCTGGCGATGCCCCGCTGCAGCAGTAAACGCTGCTTCCAGGCCTGCGTGGCGGGGTGGTCAACCTCAACCACGGGGATTGCCGGCTGCCGCTGGCGCAGCGCAAAGGTATCCAGCCCCGCTCCAAGAACGACGTAACGCCCTAAGCCATCCGGTCGCGCGGCGGCCAGACAGTCCTCCGCATACCGGGCCCGGACCACGATCTGAGCGCGCATCGCGAGCCCGGCAGGATCAGCCAGGCGGAACGGCACGGCGAACACGGGCGGCAGCGCCGCGCGCCGGCCGATAAACCGGCGCAGGTTCGACGGCAACAGCTGATAGGCGATCGGGTCATCGAACACTGGCGGCGGGTCATCGAGACGCACGTGCACTGCCCGCAGAAAAGCAGTCGCCAGGGCAGTACGGCTGGGAAGCGTATCGAGCATGGCTGCAGACTAACCGCTTCTGGCCCGAAAAGTCTCTCGGGCTTAAGCGTCGGAACAGCCCCGGCACTGCACCGTACCCGGTCAGCAGCGGGCGGCCGACGCACCAACAGGTGCACGAACGGCGCATCGCTACGCACCAGCACTGCTACTCGAGCAACTATCGCTGGGCGCGCCAGCCGACAATCTGTCAACGGCTACGCCCCGCACCTGTGCATAGGCGTGTTCCGCTTTGAAGCGCTCAACCTTCAGCGCTTGCCGGTAGCGGGTGTTTCGCCTGCGTTTTTCCTGCCTCTGCGCGCAAGCACCGATTTTCTACAGATCGCGCACCACAACAGACGAAGGAACGGGTATCGAAAACTGGCCTGAGCTATGCAGTGTCTTCTGACGGTTGCGACGTTCGGGGGAACTTCCCGTGACCGTTCGGCAGTTCGCGACCGCCACATTCAACGTCGTTGAGGAGGACGCGTTCATGTCCCGACCCAGCTCTGCGCGCAGTAGCAGCATCAGATCATCAGCACTGATACTTGCATTCATTCTCAGTACCGCCTTGCCCGCCGCTGCTGACGACAACGACGATGACGACGGGCCGCTGGGCGGTGTTGATGCCCGCCCGCGCGGCATTGAGGAAGTCACCGTCTTCGCCCAGCGGCGGGAACAGAACTCACAGGATGTCGGCATTGCGATCACCGCCATGAGCGGCGAGCAGATCAACGCCCTGGGGTTCACCAACGCTCAAGAGATCGCCACGTTTGCGCCAAACGTGCTCGCGGTACAGCCGAACGGTGAGGGCAACTATTCCTTCGCGATCCGCGGCGTCGCCAACAACGATCTGACCACCAATCGGGAAAGCCCCATCGCCGTCTACGTAGACGACATGTACATCAGCCAGATGTCCGGCACGGGTTTTCTGCTCTTCGACATGGAGGGCGTTGAAGTGCTCCGCGGCCCTCAGGGCACGCTCTTCGGCCGTAACGCCACCGGTGGCCTCGTGCACTTTCGCACCGCAAAACCGACAACGGACGACTTTGAGGCCATGATGCGCATGAGCCTCGGCTCCTATGACCAGACCCGCATACAGGGGGCGGTCAACCTACCGTTGGGCGAGCGGCTGGCTGCCCGACTGTCGCTAGCAAGCAATCAGGGCGATGGCTACATCGAGAACAGGTTTACCAACCAGACCCTGAACAACTCGAACGAGCAGGCAGCCCGCTTCCAGCTGCTGTTCGATGCCACCGACAACCTGTCCTTTCTGCTCAACGTGCGCGCCGCGGAACAGGACATCCGCACCGGGTTCTTTGAATACATCAGCGCGGTGGACGGCGGCGGCATTCCCACGCCCGGCGTACTGAACCCGACCCTTGGGAACTACATCGACAACGATGGCGACTGGACCGCCGGCGACTATGATTTCACCGGGCAGAACGAGGCCGACGTGTTTGGCACCTCGCTCACGGTCTCGGCCACCATCGGCGCCTGGGACTTTACCTCCCTCACCGACTACCAGACCGTTGAACGGGACTACATCGAGGATACCGACGCGACGCCGGTCAACTACTACAACTATTACCAGACCAACGACGCGCAGCAGTTCTCGCAGGAGTTTCGGGCGTCGACCACAACCGATCGCTGGTCCATCGTGACAGGCCTCTTCTACCTGGATCTTGAGAGCGACGACTCAACCGGCGGCATCGCTCCGGGCTTCTCGACGGACATTGGCCTCAATACGCCCGAGAATCCAGCTAACGGCGACCGCACACCGTCGTCCTCGTCGACCGAGTCCTTTTCCGTCTTCGGCCAGGCGGAGTATCAGCTGAACGAGGAATGGGCGTTGATCGGCGGCCTGCGCTGGATCACCGAAGAGAAGGACTTCGTCTCTCAACGCCAGGACGTGTTTTTTCCCGAGGGTGCGCGTACGGGTCTTGATCCGAACATGGAAGTCGTCGATGCCTACGTGGTCTTCGATCCGGATCCGATCGAAGACCGGATGTGGGCTGGCCGACTGCAGGTCAACTACACACCCTCGCAGGTCGATGGGTTGCTTGCTTATGCGAGCTACAATCTCGGGGTCCGCTCCGGGGGATTCTCGCAGCCGCCTTTCGATCCTACGTCGTCGCTGCTCGGTGTCGACGAAGAGCTGTTGAGCTTCGATCCGGAGGCGTTGAGTGCCTACGAGGTTGGGCTCAAGTGGGACATCAGCCCGTCGTTGCGGACCAACCTGGCCGCCTTCTACTACGACTACGAGGACTATCAGGCCTACACGAACTTCCCCGGCGCGCTTGGCAGCGCGACGGTAAACGGTCAGGCAGACAGCCAGGGCTTCGAGCTCGAAGCCTGGGCATCACCCACCGAACGGCTTGATCTGCGCCTCGGCGTCGGCTACGTCGACATCGCGGTCGAAGACATCGTCGGCTTCGAGGGGCAGACCCTGCGCTCCGTCAATACGCCGGAGTGGAACCTCTCCGGGCTTATCAAGTACTCGTTCCCGATCGGCCCCGGCGACTTTGTAGTGCAGGCGGACTTCTCTCATACCACCGAACACTACTTCTCGCTCGACGTGACGCCCGCCACCACCGAGGACGGCTACACGCTGTTCAACGCGCTGGCCGGCTACTACTCGAACGATGGCCGCTGGAGCGTCACGGTACAGACCCGCAACATCACGGACGAGCGGTACAAGGTGCAGACCTTTGATCTGTCCGACTGGATCGGCATGATCGAGGAGTACTACGGCCGACCCCGCTGGACCAGCCTGAACGTCGAGTACAACTTCTGACCGCGTCGTTCTGCGAGACGAGCGCTTGTTGATCCGATGGTGTCGCCAGCACTTGCGCCAGCTGCGTTACTGAACCACGGGCTCAGACCAACACCTGGAAGGCAGCAGATGCAGTAGATGCAGCAAACGGTTCGGCTGCTGTCCCTCCAGACGTCGTTAACATCTGATCCTCAACCCGCTACCCTGGCTGCCCGGTCACAGGGAATCAGCGGCGATGAGACGCGCGACACCGTTCCATCAGAGCCTGCGCGGCGTCGCGCTGCTGATTGCCCTCAGCAGCTGCACCCTGTCACCAGGCGGTGATGATTCGACCGCTCAGCCTGAGCAGGGTGAGCAGCTGGGCCAGACCGCAGAGCCCATGGGGACAAACATCAGCGGGACAGACAACAGCGGGATGGACGCCACCGTACCCGCCCGGACCGGCGGAATTCGGTTCCAGGTGCAGGTCGAGACCGGTTTGCTGGTCGGCGAGCAGGCCGATGCAGACGCGCAGATCCGCGTATTCCGGGGCATTCCCTATGCCGAACCACCGGTCGGGCCCCTGCGCTGGCGCCCGCCGCGCAAACCCCTGCCCTGGACGGGCGCGCGGGAGGCTACCCGTTTCAGCGCCTCCTGCGTGCAGGAACGACACACCAGCAGCTTCGTCTGGCGCCGGGAGGACTTTGCGGTCAGCGAAGACTGCCTCTACCTGAACATCTGGAGCCCGGCATCAGCGCAAAAACTGCCGGTGATGGTCTGGTTCCACGGCGGCGCGCATGTATCCGGGCAGGGTCACTCCCTGATCTTCGATGGCACCCGGCTTGCGGGGGAAGGCGTGGTCCTCGTC
>JBCDGJ010000163.1:0-11224 GCA_038757945.1 Pseudomonadota bacterium | reverse complement strand
GGGCCGTTCTGGGATGCCAATGAAACCTGGCTGGTACTCGGTGTCGGGCTACTGCTGATTGCGTTTCCGGAAGCCCACGGGATCATCCTCGGCGAACTCTACCTGCCGGTGACGGTGCTGCTGGTGGGTCTCATCCTGCGAGGTGTCGCCTTCGACTTCCGGGCAAAAGTGCCGACCGCGAGCAAAGGGATCTGGGACCGCCTGTTCTTCACCGGCAGCCTGCTCGCTGCCACCTCTCAGGGCTACATGCTGGGGAGCTACGTGCTTGGTTTCGAAAAAAACCTGCTCGCTCAGCTGTTCGCTCTCATGAGCGCCATCTGCGTCGCCATGGGCTATGCGTTCATCGGCGGCGCCTGGCTGATCATGAAAACCGAAGGATCGCTGCAGCTGCGCGCGGTACGGTGGACGCGGCTGGCGCTCGGTTTCATGATGCTTGGAATCATCGCGGTCTCGATCGTCAACCCGCTGGTATCAACCGCGATGTTCGAGAAGTGGTTCACCATGCCGCAGGCCATAATGCTTGCGCCCATACCGGCCGTCTGTTTCCTCTCGGCACTCATCACGAACTACTACCTGAGCCACTTCCGGCCGGAGCTCAAGGTCGGCAACTGGCTGCCGTTCGCGGCTGCCGTGTTGATCTTCCTGCTCTGCTTTCAGGGACTGGCGTACAGCTTCTACCCCTACATCGTGCCGAACCGTATTACGCTCTGGGATGGCGCTGCGGCGCCGGAGTCGCTCCAGTTCATGGCCGTCGGTGTCGCTGTGGTGTTCCCCGCGATCATCGGCTATACGATCGTTTCTTACCGGGTTTTCTGGGGCAAGGCGACGGCGCTGAACTACTACTGATTGAGCCCGCCGTACCGCTGTTGTCCGCCGGAGCGCAGCCCAAGCTGAACATCCGCGCACCGTGACCGCCTTGGCAATGTGCCAGCGCACCTCTGCTACGATGGAAGTGATGAGCTATCGACATGCGCTGCAAAGGCTTCTGCTGTTCCTTGCGGGATTCCCCCTCTGCTTGAGTATCCCGCTCTGGACGTCAGCGTACAGCCACGCTGCCGATGCGGCCGCCGCCCCCGAGAACGGGGATTTCCCGGCGGCGGCGATACTGCCTCAGACCGCATCCCCGGGCAGCTCTGAGGCACCGTCGGGCGTACCCTGCCGAACGCTGCTGTCGCTCGATCAGGTTAATCTGATCAGCGCCGACATCGACCCGTTCCGGAAGAACAACCTGGCGACGCTCAGCCGGGAGGTGCGTTACCGGATCACCGAGCTGCGTATCGTGCGGCAGGACGTCTTTGCAGATCCACAGACCTGGGTGGGTCGGTTGGCCAACCGCCTTCATGCCCGCACGCGGGAGTCCGCCATCAGAGCCGCGCTCCCCTTTGATCCGAACGCAACCGCAACCCGCAACGAGCTCGAAGAAACGGAGCGGATACTGCGCCGCAAACCCTTCTTCTACGACGCCGTCATGCTGCCAACGGAGCTGTGTGGGGATGGTCTGAAGCTGGTCCTGCTGGTGCGCGACGTCTGGACGCTGAATCCCTCGCTCGGCGCTTCCCGCTCCGGTGGCGACAACAAGGTCAACGTCGGACTGTCGGACGTCAACCTGCTGGGGTCCGGCAAAGCGCTGTCCCTCGAATACAAGAGCGACCGCGACCGTTCCGGCATCGCCCTCGAGTTCCGCGACCCGAACGTTCTGAACAGCCGCTGGACCTCGCGACTCACGGCGGCGGACAACGACGACGGCGAGCTGTACGTCCTCGATCTTGCACGACCGTTCTTCAGCCTCGACAGCCGCTGGGCAACAGGCCTGCGGCTGGAGCGCTTCGTTCGCGAAAAGGACCTCGAATTTCTCGGCGAAGACCTGTTTACGCTCAATGCCGAGACCAATCTCGCGGACGTCTTCGTGGCAAGCTCCAGCGGTCGCCGCAACGGCTGGATCGATCGCCGGTATCTCGGCTATCGAATCTTCCGCGAGGCGATCGACTTTCCGTCAGGTTTTCCGCTGGAGCCCGAAGATGCAGATCCGCAACGGCGTCGCTACAGCTACCCCTACCTGCGCTGGTCCCGCCAGCAGGACCGCTTCGTAAAGCGCGCCAACATCCGGCGAGTCGGAATCACCGAGGATCTGCAGCTCGGTTGGCAGTTCGACGGCGAAGTCGGTTGGGCCGCGGGCTGGACCGGCAGCGACGATGAAGCGCTGCTGGCCAGGGCTCGAATCAGCCATCAGCAGTTCCTGAGCCCCCGGCAGCTGCTGCGCTTCGACTTCAGCTTCGACGGCCGACTGAACCTCGATCAGAATCGTTCCGAGGCCGTGCGAACCCTGTTCGATGCGAGCTACCTGCTGCGCACGGCGGAGCGCTGGCGCTTCTTTGCCCGCGCCCGCTATGTGCAGACCCGTAATCTGTTGCCGGACGATCAGCTCACGCTGGGTGGCGAAGACGGCGGGTTACGGGGCTATCCGAGCCGCTACCAGCCCGGCGATCGCAGCTACCTGCTGACCGTCGAACAGCGCTACTACTCAAAGCTGACCCTGTTCCGCCTCATCCGCATCGGCTTTGCCGCCTTCGCTGACGTTGGCCAGGCCTGGTTCCACGATGAGCCGCCGCCCTGGGTTCCAACCCGGGATGGTGACGCTTTCGACACGCTGGCCAACGTCGGCCTCGGGCTGCGCCTCGAGTCGATCCGCACCCGTCGTGACCGGATCCTGCACATTGATGTTGCCCGTCCGCTGACCGAAGGGCCCGGAACCGACGACTACGAGATCACAATCACCGCCAAACGGTCGTTCTAAAGCGGGTCCGGTCGCGGCACAGCCGTCGATGTACAGAGTGCCTGCCCGCTGAATCCGTTGCGGCGCCAGGCGATCCAGGTGAGCGCTGGGAATGCCGTCAGCAGAGAACCGAAGTTCCACTCCGAAATGTTCTGCAGCGCATCATCGTTGTCGAAGAAGTTGGCAAGCAGACCAAAGCTCGCCGCACCGAACAGCATGGCCAGCGCCAGCCAGCGTAGCAACCCGACCAGCGCTGGGTCGTAGGCGAGATCCCGAAGCTGCTTGATCAACAGCAGCTGTGCCAGGTAGGTGCCGCCAAAGTAGATAACCGTCCCGTAGCGACGCAGGTTGCGATAGACGTCCCCGTCGGAGCCGAGAAAGGTGACGTACAGCACCAGCGCCAGGGTTGCCGTCCAGCCGCAGAGCAGAATCGAGCGCCGCAAGCGGCCGCGGGCGCCGAGTTCCCCGAGCCAGTGCCAGCACAGTAGCCAGTACACCCAGAGCAGGCCGCTGGCCGGCAGCAGACAGGCCTTGAACAGAAAGTAGCCCCAGCCATGACGCCCGGTTGCGCTGACGCTCTCGCAGCCGACAAGGTGCGGAACACACCAGGGTATGTAGCCCTGGCTGGCCGATGCCAGGTACGCCCCGAGACAACCGAGCCAGGTCAACCCCGCTGCGCCCAGCGCCACGCTCCGCACATCCGTCAGCATCCGCACTTTGGTCCTCCGAATCGGTACACTGAGTCGAGCGCTGGTGATGGTACCGCGGCGCAGTCACCGGAGACGCTTCTGACCGTGCACCTGATCGAGCCGCTCACCGCCCAAGCCTTTGCACCCTATGGGGATGTGATCGAAGCGCAGCCGGTGGCAGGCGGCACGCCCGAATCGATCAACGCCGGTACGACCAGCAAGTATCCCGACCTCGCCGAGTTGACGCTCGCAGCGCAAGCAGGCCGACCCGCCGTCCACCTGTATCAGGCTGACCCCTGTCCGCTGCCGCATCGGGTCCGGCTCATGGAGCGTCATCCCTGGTCGAGCCAGCTGTTCATGCCCGTCGCCGGAGCGCGCATGATCGTCATCGTCGGTGCCGCTGGTTCCCCACCTGAGGCCGACAGCCTGCGAGCTTTCATCAGCTCCGGTCAGCAGGGCGTTAACTATCATCCCGGCGTCTGGCATCACCCCTGCCTCGCCTTCGGGGACCGAAGCTGGTTTTTTGTGCTCGATCGGGTCGGGCCAGGCGAAGACTGCGATTTCCATCACCTTGATGAGGCGTCAGCACCAGTGTTCCGGCTACCGGCCGCCGATGCCAGCAGCGCAACCGAGCATCATTCATGAAGCCAGAGTTTTTGAACAGTTACGCTGCTGCGATCGCACTGCTCCTGAGCAGCGCCGCCTCTGCCGCCCCGCCGGCTGATGCTGGACCGCAGATCCGTATTGCAACGCCTGCCGGACCTCCGGTGTTGGGCCCGGCACTGGTTCCCGCGCCAGTTCCGGCACCTGCTGCAGCGCTGGTCACGCCACCGGTCAGGAACGCCGCAGCGCTCGGGGGGCCGTCCGAGCCCGGCGCTGGCGCTACCGTACCGGTGGCGCTCGCTGCTGCACTCGCGGCCGGCACGCCGCCGCTCGTAGCGGCAGCAGTCAGCCCCGTCATCAGTACCCTCACCGATTCCCGAGACGCGACGGCGGCGGCCGTGGTCAGCCGTCAACACTGGGTTCCGTCGCGGGACACCCACATCCCCGCGACCCTGGTGCATCCGGCCGACACCCAGCAGCCGCTGCCGCTGGTGCTGCTGCTGCACGGGCACGGCGGCACCCGCCATGAGGCGGGTGGCTTCACGCGCCTGGCCCGAGCACTCGCCGAGCGTGGCATTGCCACCATACGTATGGACTTCCCCGGCTGCGGCGAGAGCATCGAGCCGTTCCGACAGAACAATCTGACAAACATGCTGGCCGACGCCAGGGCGGCCCGGCGCTACGCGGCAGCTCAGCTCGCCATCGATCCGGAACGGCAGGGTCTGGTCGGGTTCAGCATGGGCGGCCGGGTTGCACTGCACCTGGCGCCGGAACTGCGAGGGCTGCGCGCGCTGACACTCTGGGCCCCCTCAGCGACCGATGGCGCTGCGCACCTGATGGACTATGTCGGTGGACCACAACACTGGGCAGCAATGCGCACCCAGGCGGCCGCGCAGGGCTACGCACCGTTCACGACCTTCTGGGGCCAGCGTCAGCAGCTCGGTGCTCGCTGGTTCACTGATCTCGAGGCATCGCGCCCGGTGCCGATCATCCAGCAGTTCAGCGAAGCGCTGCTCGTCGTCTACGGCAGCGAGGATCCCGTCATACCACCCGCCTCCGCGCGTGCGGTCGTCGAGCAGGCCGGTAACGCACGAACCGCCGTACTGCACGAGGTTACGGGTGCCGATCATGGCTTCGGCCTCTTCGACAACCGCCCTGAGCTGACCGAAGAAACGGTTCGAATCAGTGCCGAGTTTCTGGCCGCCGAGCTGATGGCGCCCGGCCAGGACACCGCTCTCGCGCTGGCTAATCCTGCGAGAGACGCACCAGCAAGACACCAGGAGCCGATGCTATGACCCGTTTTGCCACCGCCAGCCTGGCACTGTTCACCGCGCTCGCACTCGGAGGCTGCAGTACACCGGAAGACGAAGCCACCGGCACGACCGCTGGCAGCGCAGCGCCAGCGACCCTGGTGCTCCGCGGTGGCACTGTTGCCACCGTTGACGAGGACCGCCCCACGGCTTCAGCGATCGCCATCACCGGTCATCTGATCACAGCCGTCGGCAGCGATGCGGAGATCGGCGCCTACATCGGGCCGGAGACGGAGGTCATCGAGCTCGATGGGCGGTTTGCAATGCCCGGCTTCATCGAAGGTCACGGTCACTACCTCGGCCTCGGCCGCTCCAAGCAGATCCTGGCGCTGGAAACCGCACGGACCTGGGGAGACATCGTGAACCAGGTGGCCGCAGCCGCTGACCGCGCCAAGCCCGGGGAGTGGATCTTCGGTCGCGGCTGGCATCAGGACAAGTGGGACGCGGTGCCTGAAGACGCCGTAGATGGCAATCCAGTCAACCGTAGCCTGAACGCCGTCTCGCCGGACAATCCGGTACTGCTGGGCCACGCCAGCGGTCATGCGGCCTTCGCCAACGATGCCGCACTGGCCGCTGCCGGCATCAGCGATGCCACGAAGGATCCGGCCGGCGGGACGATCGTGCGGGACGCAGACGGCAGGGCAACGGGTCTGCTGCGGGAGACGGCACAGCGGATCGTGAGCAGAGCCGGCCGCGCCTACGAGGATCGGCGCTCACCGGAAGAGCAGCAGGCCATCTTCGAAGAACAGGTGCGTCTGGCCGGGGAAGAGGCACTGCGGCACGGCGTCACGTCCTTTCACGACGCGGGTGCCTCCTTCGAAACGATCAGCAAGCTCAAAGCGCTCGAAGACGAGGGCGCACTCCCGGTCCGGCTCTACGTCATGGTGCGCCGCGAGACCAACAGAACCATGGATGAGCTGTTGCCAAGCTACTACATGCCCTACGACGACAACGACTTTCTCACCGTGCGCAGCATCAAGCGCCAGATCGACGGTGCCCTGGGTGCCCATGGTGCCTGGTTGCTCGAACCGTACGAAGACCTCAAAGACACCGCCGGGCTGGTGCTGGAACTGATCGACGAGATCGAGAGAACGGCGGCGATCGCCGTCAAGCACGGCTTCCAGGTCAACACGCACGCGATTGGCGATCGCGCCAACCGCGAGACCCTGGATCTCTACGAACGGGTCTGGAAGGCGGCAGCGGTCGATGGGAAGCCGCTGCGCTGGCGGATCGAGCACAGCCAGCACATCGATCCCGTCGACGTCCCACGCTTCGGCTCGTTGGGTGTGATCGCCGCGATTCAGGGCGTTCACTGCACCTCCGATGGCCCGTGGATACCGAGCCGGTTGGGCGAGGCGCGCACCCGACGGACCTCCTACCCGTGGCGCGCCCTCATCGACAGTGGCGCCGTGCTCGGCAATGGCACGGATGTTCCGGTGGAACCCATCAATGCCATCGCCTCCTACGCTGCAAGCGTCACGCGGCTGATGAAGAACGGCGAGACTTTCTATCCGGAGCAGGCCATGAGCCGGGAGGAAGCACTGGCGAGCTACACGCTGAACAACGCCTACGCGGCCTTCGAAGAAGACGTCAAAGGGTCGCTGACGCCGGGGAAGCTTGCGGACATCGTCGTGCTTTCAGAAAACCTGCTCGAGGTTGATCCAGATCGGCTGCCGCAGACCGCGGTCGAAATGACATTCGTCGGCGGTGCGCTGCGCTACGCCCGCACCGACTGACTAGCGGCTCGGTGCCGACGCGAAGAACAACCGTTCGCTGTTCCGGTAGACGGCCTCCAGGAAGCGCTCGACCGGCAGCTCGAGAAAATCGGCGAGATAGCGGGCAATGAACGGCAGAAAGTACGGGGCGTTGGGCGTACCGCGATACGGCACGGGCGTCAGATAGGGCGCATCGGTTTCGATGACCAGCTGCTCCAGAGGCGTTGCGGCAATGACATCGCGCACGTTCTGCGCCTTGTTGAAGGTCGCGATGCCGTTAAAGCCGAGGCAGAAGCCTTCACCCAGGCAGTATTCCGCCAGCGCGACGCCGGAAGTAAAGCTGTGAATGACCCCCTTGCGTCGCAGGTCACCGGCAAAGTTGCTGAGGATCGCCTGCGTGTCCGCATCAGCGTCGCGGGTATGCACGACGATCGGCAAATCAAGCTCCACGGCGATGGCAAGCTGCGTTTCGAACACGCGGCACTGAACGGCCCGGTCCGCATGATCGTAGTAGTAGTCGAGACCAATCTCGCCGATGGCCACCACTTCCGGGGCTTCGGCACCGGAACGGATGGCTGCATCGGTAGCCGCCGAGAACTGTTCCGCCTCGTGCGGATGGACCCCCTGCGTGCACCAGAGCTGATCGTGGGACCGGGCGAGCTCGAGTACCGTATCGAGGTTCGTCGGCGCCACTGCAATGGTGACGATCTTGTCCACCCCGACCGCACGCGCACGGGTCAGCACTGCCTCCAGCTCTTCCTGCGGCAGGTAATCCAGATGACAGTGGGTTTCGAAGATCGGGTGGTCGAACCGGGGTATCTCCGGCTTCGGACGGGAGCGCTTCGATTTCGACTTCGGCATGCCGCAGCGGTCTGATCAAAAAGAGAGCAACTATGGTAGCGCAGCAGGGCGTCAACTGATCGTGGCACCGGCACAGCAAAACCGTAGCCGTACCGAAGAGATTGACCGCCCGGCACGCGCCCACGCCAGCGGTGACACGCCCTGCCTCGCCCCTTAGGCTAGTCTCATGCGATCGGCTGCCGCTCATCACCGGCCCCGGGCTTCCCGGTGGGCCTGGTGCACAGACCCGCTGTTTCTGCTGACCGGGGCGGTGCTGCTGTGCACGCTGCTGATCGAGCCTCGCCTCGGTGCCGGAAAGCTCTGGGACAGCGCGCAGCTGGTCGGCTACCTGACCTTCGCTCTGCTGCTCTACGGTTTTCTCGATACCGGACTCGGTCCCCGCCAGCGCCTGCACCGCCACTTCGGCTACATCGCGACGCTGCTACTCGCAGTCCACGGCCCGGGGCTGCTCCTGACCGATCCGCAAACGCTGCACTACCTGACCTGGGATGCGCCGGGCTACATGTTCGCCGGGCTAGCCGCGCTGCTGTTGCTGTTGCTGCTCGTAGGCGCAGCGCTGCCCATCGGCAGGAAAACCCTGCATTCGGGTCAGCCGGACTTCCGGGCCTGGCACCAGACGCTCGGCATCAGCATCGTGCTGTTGGCCCTGTGGCACATCCTCGGCAGCAGCTTCTATCTCAGCGGCATCGAGCCCGTGCTGCTGGCAGGGCTGACCATGACGGTGCTGCTGCTGGCGCTGTATCGGGTTCGGGTTAGAGCCGGTGCCCGCTACGGAACGCTGCTGGCACCGGCACTTGCTGGGGGCGTTTTTCTCGCCCTGAAGTGGCTGCCGGGTGGTTAGAGCACTGCTCCTGGTGCTTGGCCTCGGAGTGCTGCTCGTTGCTGGGGCCTCGCACTGGCGTTACGACGTTACCGCCACCATGGCCGTTGGCGACCGGCAGCTGATGGCAGCGGCCTTTGCGCATCGCGATCACATTCAGGAGCCGTGCACGGCCTGCCATCACGAGTTTCTCGATGACTCCGGTCCGGGCCAGTGCTTCGACTGTCATGCCCGGCATCCGCAAACAGCAGCGCTCGTCGCGACCCAGTTCCATGAGCTGTGCCGTGGATGCCATCTCGAGCGGCAGACAGCTGGCCAGGACGCCGGACCGGTCCGCCGCTGCCGGGACTGTCATCATGCCGAGGAAGAGCCCTGAACCGCCAACCAGCCCGCTGCCCGCACGAGCACCCTCAGGCGTCGAAACTGTCGCTGGCCTGGTTGCTGGCCGCGCGATCCTCGCGGGCCGCCGCCTCCTGACGCAGCTTGAGATCCTGGTAGAGCGTGATGAAGAGCGCCGACGACAGCGGCAGCAGCAACGCGAGCGCTACCCAGTTCGCCAGGAAATTGGCGGCCAGCGACAGCGCTGCCCAGGGTGCCTGAGGATCAGCCAGCATGAGCACCGGCAACAGCAGGAGCGACAGCAGGCTCGACGCAGCCAGGGTGATGACGCCAATCACGACGACAACTGCCGCCGTGCGCAGCCACTGCCGCGGCCAGATCAGCTCGTGGCTACGATACAAGGCGCCCCAGGGGCTGCGATCCTCGAAGACGGGTACGTACGGGAACAGGATCGCCGATACGGCAATCAGCACGCCAGGAACGACCAGCGCAAACAGGCCAACAGTAAGGAGGGAGAGGTAGCCGATCGCCACGATCGTCAGCGGTAGCGTCAACGTCAGACCGCGGCTGAGCGCGGCCTGCGTCCCGACCTCGATGCCGCGGGCACGCATGGTCACGGCATAGGCCACTGTGGCGACGGCGAACAGGCCGGCACCGTAAATCAGCGGCAGCCAGATCAGGAGATCCTGTGTTGCCGCGGTCAGCTCCGGTCCCTGCTCGAGCCCTTCGAGACCCTGCGCGGCAGCCGTAAAACCGGTCATGACCGCCGCGTTCAGGCTGCCGGTCAGCACCGCCGCCGGCAGTACACCAGCCAGCGTTGCGCGGAACAGGCGCAGCCCGCTCTCGATCGTTGCAATAATTCCCTGGGGTTCTGCCGCCAGCACATGGGGCTCCAACCTGAACTCACGAGCGATGTTCCAGCAACCTGCAGCCCATGGCAATCCATGGCAAACCCTGGCTCAGCAGCGCATGCGCGGCGACCGCGTTGCAGCACCGCAGGGAGTTGCTTAGGCTGGCAGCCATGAGTGATCTGAGCCGTATCGGGGTCGCGATCGAAGAGGACCTTCTGGCCGCCTTCGACCGGCTGATCGCCGAACGAAACTATCCGAGCCGCTCGGAAGCCTTTCGCGACCTGATCCGCGAAGCGCTCAACGAAACGGCAGTGCCGGCTGCGGACACGGCGGTTGTTGGCACGGTCACGATCGTCTACTCACATTCGACGCGCCAGCTCGCCGACCGGATGACGACGCTGCAGCATGCACACCATCATGAGGTGCTCTCGAGCCTGCACGTGCACCTGGATCACGACAACTGCCTCGAAGTCATCGTGCTGCGCGGTGCCTACGAGCAGGTCAAGCAGGTTGCGGACAGCCTGATCGCCATGAAGGGCGTGCGCCATGGTCAGCTGGTCATGGCACCCTTCGCGCCCTGACCCCGAGCTCTGATCGCAATCGGCAAAAAGTGCGTCGCAAGAATGACGCTTTCGTGCTAACCGTGGTACCGTAAACGCCCGTTCCAGGGTTCAGGACTTTCGATGGCGCTTACGCTTTTCGGCTTCATGCTCGGGATCAGACACGCACTCGAAGCCGACCATCTGGCGGCCGTCGCAGCCCTGGCCGGGCAGCAGCGCGAACTCGGTACTATCGTTCGTCAGGCACTGGCCTGGAGCCTCGGGCACGCGTCCGTACTGCTGCTCGTTGGCAGCATTCTGCTGGCCGCGCAGACGCCGTTGAGCAGCGGGTTAGCGAGCGTCCTCGAAGCCCTCGTTGGGATCGTCCTGATCGTCCTCGGTGCGCGCATACTCCTGCGGCTGCTGCACGCTGCGCCCGCACTCGCCACAACCACCGCCGATACCGCCGATGCCGCAGCAGGACTCCAGCTCAACGGCTCGCCGACGACAGCAACCGCTGTCGGCGTCGGTGTGCTTCATGGGCTGGCTGGCAGCGCGGCGCTGTTGTTGCTTTCGCTCAACGAGTCGCCGACGTTGGGGACCGGACTCGGCATGATCGCAACCTTCAGTATCGGCTCGATCCTGGGGATGGTTGCCGTATCGCTGGTGGTGGCTTATCCCCTCCGGGAACTGCAGCGGCACAGCACCGCCTTCGGTCTGCTGT
>JBCDGJ010000162.1:0-11229 GCA_038757945.1 Pseudomonadota bacterium | reverse complement strand
GCGCTGCTCCGTAGATAAGCAGAGCAGTCCCCAGAGTCGCAAAAAACGCCGTCGTAACCCCAAAAAAACCGACGTAAAAAGGCCCAACCCAGAAATCGAACAGATCTCCCCCGATAAGCGTTCCACCGCGCACCCGATATTTGCGCTCGAAGCTCAGCATGGCCATTCGCTTTTTCCTCCGTGCGATGGACTTCGACGTTTCCAACCTAGCGGAAGTCGCGTCGGTCGGCGGGTCCGTGGGCAGCGGGACGTGAAAACCATGGTTAGGACACCCCCCTGAATCCAGCAAACCAAGTGTCATCTTACTCTTACACTTTTGGCTGTCAACACAGGTTGACGCTGAAACTAGGTGTGCCGGCCGAGGCGCGAGGAGAGGGGCCGGCACTGCCACCCGCGGGGTCTTAAGAGGCCTGCCGATGCGTGTTGCCTGGATGTGAGGAACGTCGCGAATCGA
The DNA here is from genome assembly GCA_038757945.1 of Pseudomonadota bacterium. Classification (GTDB taxonomy): domain Bacteria; phylum Pseudomonadota; class Gammaproteobacteria; order Pseudomonadales; family Azotimanducaceae; genus CALHVX01. The sequence goes on along the minus strand of JBCDGJ010000162.1, from coordinate 10,775 downwards.
TCGCAATCGGTCGACTCAGCAAGCGATTGGCAGTTGGCGGCGCTGCTGAAGACAGCTTGGGCAACCAAGCCACGCCTGCAGCGGAATGCATCGGTCGGACTTGTCTGGCAGGCCGACGGGAGAGCACCCCAGATGATTCTCAACCAGCAGCCCGCGGCCGCTATCAGGGCCCGGGGTCAAGCGTCAGGATTCGGGGTTCGGGGTTCGGGCGAGGTTGAGGTGCGCCGCGAACGCTCCCAGCACGCCGTCGACGCAAGCCGGGAGCGTTCGACCGAGTTGTCAAACGAGCTTGAAGGTGCCTCTCATAACCGCCCAGTGGCCTGGGAAGGAGCAGAAGAACGCGTAGGACTTCCCCGCTTCAAGGTCTGCCGACGCAAACGACACCGAGGCTGACTCGCCGCCACCGATAAGATCGGTCGCTGCAAGAACGCGCGCGTCACCCTCGGGTAAGTAGTTCCCGTCCACCCCCGCGGTCATACCAGCGGTGGCAACGGCCTGCAGGTCTGCTTCCTGTGTGAGCACCCAGTTATGGCCCATGAGGTTTTTGGCCATCGAGCCGGTGTGGGTCAGCTTTACCGTTACGGTTTCGCAGCTGGAGGGAACCTCGATGCTCTTGGTGCTGAACGCAAGCGTATCACCGACCGAGACTTCCACGTCGCATTCAGCAGCTGCAGCCTGTCCAGAGAACAGAACCGCTGCGGCACAGCCGAGCGAACCCAGCACCCGTAGAAAACCCTTTCTATTGATCATGTGTCCCAATCCTTTCTTAGAGCAAACTAGCCCATGAATGCTATCCCAATCCGAATCGTTCTGCGCGTGAAACCTACCCCCATCCGCCGGCACTGCCGGCGGCCAAGGCGGCCTCGCATGGCGCCCGCGGCAGCGTGCTTCGAGCGGCAGAGAGGGTTGTCCTGCAGGTGCAGGTCCGCGGCACGAGCAACGGCAACCACAAGTCCATGGCACCGGGAGGCGCCCCTGGAAGTAGCCGGCTCTGAGGCCTTTCGGGGCGCGGTGCGCAGCGGGCGGCGAGCACTGGCAAGCGGGCATGAGCGGCGCCCCTCTTGACCGGCAAACAACACCATCTCATGCATCGTTTCGAAGAGGGTAAGGGATAGGCCATCAGGAGTACCGGACAAATGCCAACCCAAAGCACGCACCGTCAACCTGGGCGCATCGGCGACCAGGTGGCACTGTTTTTCGTCAAGGGCCTGCGAGGGCTTGCAGACTTGTTTTTCCGCAGGCGCTACGGGCATCGCGCCGTTGTGCTCGAGACGATCGCGGCAGTGCCAGGGCTCGTTGGCGGGCTGCTGCAGCACCTGAAGTCACTACGCAACCTCGAGGACGATCACGGTTGGATCCGTGAGCTGCTCGAGGAAGCGGAAAATGAACGCATGCACCTCATGACGTTCGTACAGGTAGCCCAACCCTCGCTACTGGAACGGGCATTGATCATGGGCGCTCAGGCTGTCTTCTTCGCCGCCTACTTCATTCTGTATCTGGTCTCCGCGCGAACGGCACACCGGGTCGTCGGCTACTTCGAAGAGGAGGCTGTACGAAGCTACTCGAGCTACCTTGCCGAATTGCAGGCCGGCCGGTTAGAGAACGCGCCAGCGCCAGATCTGGCCATCAGCTACTGGGCTTTACCGCGGGACGCGCGCCTCATCGACGTCGTCAAGGCGGTCAGAGACGACGAAGCAGGTCATCGTGATCGTAACCATGCAATGGCCGATCATCTGACCGAGGGGCGCAATGGAGCGCTACCAGAGTGCGATCAACCGGTTCGCCCAGCAGTACCGGCAGAAGCAAGCGAAGGGGCGCGGATGGAAACGGAGAGTAAAAAGGAAACGGAGAGGAAAAAAGCGGCCTGAGTGCAAAGCTGAATCCATTACAGGCCGAGTCGGTTGCCGAAACAAGCGGCAACCATCCGAAAGCTGCGAACGCCGACCGAGCCCGAAAGCACAGGCCGGCGTCCGAGCTTGTCCCGATTCAGCTGAGCAGCTGTTCCGGAACGTTTCGAGCCAGATCCTCGATTCCCATCATCTGCTCGGGCGTAACACTCGCACTGGATCCTTCGATCCAATTGAAGCGGTCCGTCGACAGCACGATGAAGTGAATGAAAATGGCAAGCGTAAAGAGAAATATGGCATTGCCTACCAACAGTCTCTTTGCGTCGAATAGCATCCAAATTCGCCACATACCTACTTCCTCCTATGAAATATAAGGAATGAAAGAGGCTGCGACGGATTGCACGTTATCGAGCATCGCGTAGCCATCTACACCCGGGAACCAGGGGCGCCACAGCCACACAAGAATGTGTGCGATGATGGCGACGATGGTGAAGCCGATGAATCCCTGCATATATGCAGAGTGGAATTCCTTGGCCTCATTGGCTGAAAAACCCGAAGGATTATCAGACATAGGACTTCTCCCTTGGTTGACCCGAAGGTCAGTTCCCGCACCGAAATGCGGCCCTGTCGAGGGTTCTTCTCAGCATGCTGATCCGATCCCTCTATTCATCGGCGAACCCGACGAATCCTCCGCTGTCGCAGCCTCGGCCGGCGACAGCAACAGCTCAGTGAACTGGTGCACCGATCCCTTCGCGGGACAGCGCCTGCTCGAACAGCTGTAATGAAACTATTTCCTCATTCGCTTCGCGCGCCAGGGCTTCCGCCGCGTCGCGCAGCCGCTTCGCTGCAGAGATCCGGACCAGTACCGGCTGGTTCCCAACCGCCTCGTCGAGCTCCGCCTGCGCCTCAGGTGCCCAGATCAGACGCCCGCTTTCGCGCACCGGCGTTGCACTAACGGCATCCATTTCCCGCTCCAGCGGCAGGATGTCGAACAGCGCATCGAACAGCGCGTTGCAGACCTCCTGCACCAGGAAGGTTGCACCCGCATAACCCATAAATGGGGTGCCGGTGTGGCGACGGATCAGCGCTCCGGGAAACGAGGCCGGTATGTAGCGGGCCCGGGATTGAGTCTGCGCGATGTACATTCGCTCGTTGAAGCTGCCGAAGACCACCAGCGACCCGCTGTCGCGGATCGCTTCCTGCACCGCCGCGTTGTCCGGCTTGACCCCTGCCTGCCGCGAGAAACTGAATGCGCAGGGCAACCCAAGGTCCTCGGCCAGGTAGTTCGAGATGCCACGGGCGTGCGTATCCGTTGCGACTATGCCGAAGCTTGCGGTGCCGAAGAAATCCTGGGTCACGCTGCGCCACAGATCCCACACCGGCTTCAGCGTGGTGTGTTTCTCCTGCTCGATGAACGGTTCCGGATCCAGATCGAGCAGCTCGCCCAGGGAACGCAGGAACGCCGTCGTGCTGTGCAGTCCGATCGGTGCCTGCAGGTACGGCCGTTCCAGCGTTTCACAGAGCTGGCGGCCGAACTCACGGTACATACAGATGTTGGCTTCCGCATCGGTCAGCTTCGGGACGTCGGCAAGATGACTCCCAAGCGGAAAGGTGAGGTTGATCTCCGCACCGATGCCTTCGACCAGCCGTTTTATCTCCTGCAGATCCGAGGCGCTGTTGAAGTAGCCATAGCTCGGACCAATGATGTTGACCTTGGGCTTCGTGCCCGGCTTGCGCTTCGGTTCGGGGATACGCTTGCGACCGTACTCGGTCCACAGCCAGGTGATTGCCCGATCGGCGCTCTGCCACTGATCTTCATCAATGGTGCGCGGCAGAAAGCGGCGGATACCGGTCCCTTCAGGCGTCACCCCGCCACCGATCATCTCGGCAATGGAACCGGTTACGACCACGCTCGGCTCATCGGAAGCGAGCACTTCATGGGCCCGCTTCATAGCCCCTTCCGTACCGTGCTGACCAAGCTCTTCTTCAGCCAGCCCGGTCACCACGATGGGCAGCTCGTGCGGAGGTAACGCATCGGTGTAGTGCAGCACCGAGGTGACCGGCAGGTTTTCGCAACCCACGGGTCCGTCGATGATGACCTGCAGCCCCTTCACGGCCGCAAAGACGTAGACCGCGCCCCAGTAGCCCCCTGCACGATCGTGATCAAGAACGAGCATCAGATGGGGTCCTCCACCGGGCGCTGCTTGGCGAGCTGCTTCGCATAGCGCTTACGAAACTCCGGCCGATCCTGCGGGGTCTGCGACCAGACGCCAGCGTTGTGCCCAGTGCCGACCTCGCCGAAGAAGTCGTCCATGGCCTGAAACCGGGAGCGGTTGCCCAGCGCAGCATTGATGACCTGCGCCAGCGAACCGGCACCGGCAGGCCCCATGAGCGGGCGCGCGGAGATGAGATTGGTGAAGTAGAGGGCCGGCAGCGCGAGCTCCTTGGCTTTCTGCACGACAGGCGTGGTGCCAATCACCAGATCCGGCTCGTACTCCGTCACGGCGGCCAGATCCTGCTCCAACGAAGCCCGGTACTGTACCTGCACCCCCCGGGCTTCGAGCCACTCGCGGTCGGGATCCGAATAGGGCGTCTGGGGACAGGCCGTACCGACATAGCGGAGGTCCGCGCCGCTCTCGCACAGCAGGCGCGCAACGATCAGCTCCGAACCCTCATAGCCGGACAGCGTGATCCGGCCCTTGATCGGCATCTGCTGCAGCGCACCGGCAATGGCCGGCAGCGCCCGCTGCTTGGCCGCCTCGATATCCGCCGTGGCGACATTACAGAGCGCGCCGATCTGTTCGAGCCAGGCCGCCGTACCGTCGACGCCGACTGGCGCAGACCCGGCAATCGGCCGCCCGGCGCGGGTCAGCTCACGGCAGCTTGCGGTGTAGAAAGGATGCACGGCGGCAACCGCGGCGCAGTCGAGCGCCTGATACAGCTCACGCCATTCCCGGGTCGGTACCGTAGCGCCGACACAGAGTCCCATCGGCGCCAGCAGACCATCAATGATCATCGGGTCCACGGGGAACAGCTCGCCGAGCAGGGTCACCGCGGGCAGCTCCTTGCGCGGCTCACGCGGCTGGGCCACAGGACCCTGTCGCGCTTCGTCCTGGGCGTAGCGCAACATCGCGCCGGCCAGCACGTCTTTCGCTTCGGCGTGCGTCGGAACGCCGAAACCCGGGACATCGATGCCGATAATGCGTACGCCATCAATCTGGTCGGGCAGCAGGTCCAGCGGCACTCCGGAGGCAGTGGGAACGCAGAGGTTGATGATGACTACGGCGTCGTAGCGCTCCGGATCCGCAAGCTTGAACACCGCTTCCCGGATGTCCTCATAGAGCTTGCCGGTTACCAGGGTTTCCGAATTGAAGGGCACATAGCCCACGGTGCGCTTGGCGCCGTAGAAGTGGGAGGTAAACGTCAGCCCGTAGACGCAGCAGGCGGAGCCGGACAGAACCACCGCGGTGCGGCGCATCCGCAGACCGACCCGCAGCGACCCAAAGGCGGGACACATGCTCTGCGGCTGATCGTGAGGACCCTTCGGATAATCCCGCGCCAGGCCATCAAGAAGCTCAGACTTGCCCGCCGACCGCGCTGCCTCCTGCAGCGTGCCGTCCGGTGCATGGCAGCCGCTCTCGACCGCAGGCGCGTCGGCCAGCTGTGTCACTGGAATCGTTCCGGGTTCCACGACAGGCTCACTCACGCAGCACCTCCTGATGGACCATCAGACCGAAGGACATACCCCTGCGCTGCCCTTGATCAGACGTCGTCATAGATCACTTCCAGAGACGGCTTCTCAACAACATCGACACCACACATGTCAGCCATGGTCGCGGGTTCGAGCTCAACGTCGCGGCCGACATCCTGACCGTTGAACAGATCCAGCAGCCCGTCCTGTGAGAGCGGTGACGGCAGCTGTGGTGGCGCATCCGCAACGCCCGTCGCGAGCGTCTGGAACAGCGGACCCCAAGCCCCGTCCGGACGACCGATGATTTCGTAGTTCGCGCTTTTGCGGCGGATGTCTTCGTCGGCGGGAATCGCCGCCAGCACCGGGATACCGACGGATTCGGCAAAGGCATGTGCTTCGCCAGTGCCGTCATCCTTGTTGATGACCATGCCGGCGACACCAACGTTGCCACCCAGCTTGCGGAAGTACTGCACGGCTGAGCAGACATTGTTGGCAACGTAGAGGGACTGCAGGTCGTTAGATCCGACCACAATCACCTTCTGGCACATGTCTCTGGCAATCGGCAGACCGAAGCCGCCGCAGACCACGTCACCAAGGAAGTCGAGCAGCACGTAGTCGAACCCCCAATCATGGAAGCCGAGTTTTTCCAGCAGCTCGAACCCGTGGATGATGCCGCGGCCGCCGCAGCCGCGCCCTACCTCGGGGCCACCAAGCTCCATGGCAAAGACACCATCACGCTTGAAGCAGACGTCGCTGATCGAAACCTCTTCACCAGCTTCTTTCTTTCGCGACGACGTTTCGATAATTGTCGGGCAGGCCTTGCCGCCGAAGAGCAGCGAGGTCGTGTCGCTCTTCGGATCACAGCCGATCAGCAGCACCTTCTTGCCCTGCTGCGCCATCATGTAAGAGAGGTTGGAGAGCGTGAAGCTCTTGCCGATGCCGCCCTTGCCGTAAATGGCGATGACCTGTGTTTCCTTGGTCACCTCCGTCGCTGCAACCGGCGCCGGTTCCTCGGCCGCTTCAGCGCGGAGGTTAGCGACCATCTCCTGCGACAGTCGAACCGGTTCGGAACGCGCAGTCTTCGTATCAACGGGTTCGCTCATGAAGTTTCCTCCCAGGCAAGCGCCATCTTCAGACAGGTCGGATCAGCAAAGGCCTGCTCGTACGCAGCGGCAGCATCGGCAATCTGCGATTGGTGCGTCAGCAGGCCGTCGAGCGACAGCGCGCCGGTTTCAACCGCCGCGATGACCGCTGCAAGATCTGCAGGGGTAAATTCGGCAGCGACGCGGATACACGCTTCGCACATGAAGGCCGGCGGAAAGGCAAAACGCAGCTGCTCGGCGTAAAACCCGCCGAGGACGATCTCGCCGCGGGGCGCCAGCTTCGGGAGCAGCGCATTGAGGATGCCGGCATCGCCGCTGACATCGACGATCTGCCGGAGTCCGCGCCGATCGTCGGCCGTAGGTTCGACGACGGCATAATCCGCTGCACCGGTGCGACGTTCCGGCTTCGCCTCCCAGACCTTAAAGTCACGGTGCTGGCGGGCCAGGAGCAGGCGGGCCAACAGTCGGCCGAGAACCCCATGGCCGACGATCAGATCGGGTTTCGGTGCCTGCTCGAGAATGTGGTGGGCGGTAGCGGCCAACGACAGCAGAACGGCATCAGCCTGGGCGAGCTCGGCGGGCAACGGCACCGCCCGTGCCGCCGGGGCCACGAGCTCAGCGGCGGCACCACCGAACAGCGCCTGGACCTCCGAGTAACAGGCAGCGCCGGGCACAAACACCGTCGTTCCGGGCTCGAAGGGTGCATCCACACCAGCCCAGACCACCTCCCCGACCGTTTCGTAACCAGGCACCAGCGGATAGGCAAGGCCCGGAAAGTGCGGCATGCGGCCTTCGTAAAGTAACCGCTCAGTTCCCGTGCTGATCCCGCTGAAGCGCGTGCGCACCCGAATGTCAGCAGCACCCGGAACGGTCAGGTTGACCGTTCGCAGGGATAACTGCCGGGGTTCTTCGAAGACGATCGCCTGCGTGGCTGGCGCCCGCCCCCCCGGTGTGCGCTGACTTGGGCTCATGAGTGTCATCTTATGCTTACACTATTTACTGTCAACTGTTTCTTACACCCTGAGGAAACCGACTGCTGAACTCACCCGCCAGTTGCCGGCACGTGCGCTTTGAGGACTTCCGCCAGCTGCGGAACCGGTGTCGCCACGGACTGAAACTGATCGAAGCCGGCCGCCCGCAGCAGCGCGATCAGCTCATCACGAGTGCGCAGACGGCCCTGTCCCATGGCGAGGAAATAGAGTCCGAAATAGGCGACGGACGAGCGCCGAGCGCCGGCGCCCGCCAGCGGTTCGATAATGAGCAGGTCACCACCGCCACTCAGTGCCTGCCGCACCCGCTTGAGTACCGTCAGCACCGCATCGTCGTTGTGGTCGTGCAGGATCCGGACGAGGGTGAACACGTCGGCCTGCGGCAGCGGCCCGCTGAACAGATCGCCGCCGAGATAGCTGAGCCGCGGCGTTGCTGACCAGGGCGTCGCTGCCGCGTCGGCCACGACCGCTGGCAGATCGAATACCGTGGCGGCGAGCTGCGGGTTGGCCGCCAGCGCGCTGGCGGCAAAGACACCATGACCGCCACCGAGATCGACCAGCTGGCGATAGCCGCCGAGATCCAGCACATGCAGCACCTGGGTGGCAATGAAGGACTGCGAATCAGCCATCAGCCTCGAGTAGTCAGCGACCGCCGCAGGCTGATCCGCGGCGCCATCAGCGTAAGCCCAGTAGCGCTGCAGCTCGCCACGAAACGTTGGGTCCCTAACGAGCGCATCAGGGGCAAGCAGATCGGCATAGAGGTAATGGTGGTGACGCACCATGGCCCGGACCCCGGGATTGCCGAGCAGGGCAGCACCGAGCATGCCGATCTCGTACGCTGCGGAGCTACCGTCGAGCAGCCGCAGCGCAACAGCGGCGTCGAGCAGCGCCCGCAGCCGGTCCGGCGGACACCCGCAGTCGAGCGCCAGCCGATCGAGGGGCAGCGGCCCCTCGCGCAGCTGCTCGAACACGTTGAGCGTTTCGCAGGCGGCAAGGGTCTGCGAGTAGGTGAAGCCGGCACACAGATCAAACAGCTGGCCCGCCTGCCGGCGGGCGAGCAGACGGCCGACCCAGCCTAGCGCCGCCTGGCCCTGCCAGTCAGAATCAGCAACGCGGGACAGCAGGGCCCGCCGCGCTCTTTGCAGCACGGACGGTCAGGCGACGCGTCTGACCAGCTCGGGCGGCACGAAGACAGCGGCCTGGTCGGCGATGAGCTGCTTCAGTGCCGGTGCGCCGGGACAGGCGGGAATTGAGGCCACCGCTTCCTCAACGAGCAGCTTGACGCGCCGCAGGCAGCCTCGGGCACCCACCTCAGCCACCGCATTCGGTCGCTGGTGCAGCCGATCCTGCTGGGTCGGCTTGCCGAGCTCCGCACAGGTTGCGGCAACGTCCCGGAGGTCGTCCGCGACCTGATACGCTTCGCCGAGCTTTGCGCCCAGCGCTCGCCACTGTGCTGCTGGCGCGCCAGCGGCGAGGGCGCCAGCCTCGGTCGACGCGGCAAACAGCGCACCGGTTTTCGCCCGGTGATAGTCGCCGATTTCAACTTCCGGCTCACACTCCCAGGCCTGCCCTGCGCAGAGCCCGTCGGCCATGCCGACGCTGCGGGCCAGCAGGCGGACCAGCGGCGCAAGCTGGCCCGGCCGTGCCGCGAGCGAAACCGCGAGCGATTCGAAGGCCAGCACGATCAACGCATCCCCGGCCAGCAGTGCCAGCGGTTCTCCGTAAGCCGCATGAACTGAGGGCAACCCCCGGCGAATCGCCGCGTCATCGAAGCAGGGCATATCATCGTGTACGAGCGAGGCACAGTGGAGCAGCTCTATGGCCGCCGCGGCGGCCGCCGAGGCCTGGGGGCAGGGATCACCGCAGGCGGCCGCGACCGCCAGACAAAGTTTCGGCCGCAGGCGCGAGCCGCCGGGAAACACTGCGGCTTCTACGGCAGCGGCAAGGCCCGGTGGGCAATCATTGCCCCGACCGAGTGCCAGCGCCGTTTCCAGGGCGACCGTTGTTCGTTGCTGCGGATCCTGCATGGCACCCTCCCCGGGAGCTGCAGCCACTTCGAATCGGGCCAGCGGAGCAGTCGCGGCGGCAGATCCGCAGCCGGCACTGTTCGAATTGACAGCAGAAGCGTCAATTTTTGTTTACAGTCGCCGTACCATAGGCTGGGCGCAGGAACAGGTCAACGGACAATAGTGGCCAGATACAATCCAAATCTTGAACAGCCGCTCGACCGGGCACCGGAGCAGGTGAGCGGAGTCCCCGGACCCGACTTCGGGATAAACGTGCCAACGGACGGCTACGCCTGGTGGTACCTCGACGCGCTGAGCGACGATGGCAACGAAGGGCTGACGCTGATCGCCTTCGTCGGGTCGGTGTTTTCGCCCTATTACGCGGCCGCCCGGCGTCGGGGCCCAGCCGATCCGGAACAGCACGTGTCCGTGAACCTCGCCCTCTACCGGCCCGGGCTGAAGGGCCGGTGGGCAATGACCGAACGCAACGCCCGGTCCCTGGAACGTACCGCCGAACGCTACGCGCTTGGACCGTCGAGCCTGTACTGGGACGGCAACGCGCTGACCGTGACGATCGACGAACGCACCGCACCCTGGGCCCAGCGGCTGCGTGGGCAGCTGCGGGTCATTCCGACAGCGCTGAATCCTTCGGCGCTGATGCTGAATCCGGATGGCAACCATCTGTGGCAGGCGCTGGCGCCGGCAGCTCGAATCGAGCTCGACTTCGAGCATCCGAAGCTACGGTGGCAGGGTACCGCCTACTTTGATCACAACCGCGGTGATGCGCCGCTGGAACAGGGTTTCCGCTACTGGACCTGGTCCCGCACGCACCTGCCAACGGATCGGGGCCTGACGACACGCGTGCGCTACGACTACTTTCCGCGGGCCGGTGGCCGCGCCTGCGCAGGCATCCGCTTTGACGAAGCCGCCAATCTGGAGCTGATGGATCCGGCCGACTTGCCGCCCGCGAGCCGTCTGCCGATGGCGCTGTGGCGCGTGCATCGATGCGCCCGGGAGCTCGAGCCGCGGGTGCGGCAGGATTTCGAAGACACCCCCTTCTACACGCGGACGCTGCTGGACAGCGCCGACGGACCGGTGGTCTGCGAGGGCCTGGACATGGAACGTTTTCAGAGCAGGTG
>JBCDGJ010000161.1:0-11332 GCA_038757945.1 Pseudomonadota bacterium | reverse complement strand
TCGAGCCGCAGCTTTGGATTGACGCGGCTGCCCTGCATGGCAGGGTGGGACAGCAGCACAGACCAGCAAGACCAGAAAGGCGCGGCAGCCGGCCTACGCTGGCCCCTGGAGTGCGATCAGGCGGAGTCCGCAACCGTCTCGGCGGTCGACCCCGCCGGTAGCGGGCAACCGGTGTCAGACGCGCAGTTCAGGCACCGGCGCTCCCGGTACCAAGCGCCTCAGGTCAGAATAGCGTCTGGAAGAAAGCGGCGGGTACAGAGCTTCAGGTACAGAGCTTCAGGTACAGAGCTTCAGGTACAGAGCTTCAGGTACAGAGCGTTAGACCCAGAGCCTCAGGTATAGGGCTTCAGGTCACGCAGAGAACTTCAGGTATAGAGTCTCAAGTAAAGAGCATCAGGTACAGAGCACAAGAATGAGCCAACTGATCGACGACAATTCCGCCTTCGCTGAAGGCGCGGGCGATACCGTGCTCGGGGCCGGTGGACGGACTCCGACGGCGGCGCCAGCAGTTGCTGATCCCCTGGCTGAAACCGACGCCAATGCGGACGCTGGCGCGCTTCCCATTGCGGTACCGGAAAGCGCCTCACCGCTGCTGCCGTTTGCGTTCGCCCGTCGGTTCGGTGCCGTCATTCTGGACCGAGCGCCCGGCGCCACGCGCGCTGTCGTGGCGTGTCGTGAGCGGCCCTCCCTGACGACCCAGGCCGAGATCCGGCGCTTCGCCAAGTGCCAGCTGAAGCTGCGGCTGGTGAGCGAAGAGGAGTTCGAGGAGCTGCTGACCAGTACCTACAGCCGCGACTCCTCCCAGGCCCGGCAAATGGTGGAAGATCTCGGCGACGAGATGGACCTTGCGAGCCTCGCCCAGTCGGTGCCGGAAACCGAGGACCTGCTGGAGCAGGAAGACGACGCCCCGATCATCCGCCTGATCAACGCGCTGCTTGCGGAAGCGATCCGGGAAGGTGCGTCGGATATCCATATCGAAACCTTCGAGCGCGATCTGGTGGTGCGCTTCCGGGTCGACGGCGTGATGCGGGAGATCGTGCGTCCCAAGCGCGAGCTGGCGCCGTTGCTGGTGTCCCGTATCAAGGTCATGGGCCGCATGGACATCGCCGAGAAGCGCGTACCGCAAGACGGCCGGATCTCGCTGCGGATCGGTGGGCGCGAAGTCGACGTGCGGGTTTCGACGATGCCGGCCAGCAACGGCGAGCGCGTGGTGATGCGTCTGCTCGACAAGCAGGCGGGGCGGCTCAAGCTCAACTCGCTGGGCATGCTGGAGACCGATCTGCGGGTGACCCGCGGCATCATCAGCAAGCCGCACGGCATTTTTCTGGTCACCGGCCCGACCGGTTCCGGTAAAACGACGACGTTGTATGCGTCGCTCGCGGAGCTCAGCACCAACACCATCAACATCCTCACCGTCGAAGATCCGATTGAGTACAACCTTCCCGGTATCGGGCAGACGCAGGTCAACAACAAGGCCGATATGACCTTCGCCCGCGGCCTGCGAGCCATGCTGCGGCAGGATCCGGACGTCGTGATGGTTGGCGAGATCCGTGACCTTGAAACGGCGGAGATTGCCGTACAGGCCTCCCTCACCGGCCACATGGTGATGTCGACGCTGCACACGAACACGGCCGTTGGCGCAGTAACCCGCCTGGCGGACATGGGCGTGGAACCCTTCCTGCTGTCATCGTCCCTGGTCGGAATTCTGGCGCAGCGACTGGTACGCCAGCTCTGCGAGGACTGCAAGACGCCTCGCCGGGTCACCCCGTCTGAAGCGCGTTTCCTTGGCGACGACACGGCGACGGTCTTTGAAGCAGCAGGTTGCGAGCGCTGCGGCCACAGTGGTTTCCGTGGGCGTACGGGCATCTACGAGCTGGTCGTGATCGACGAGAAGATGCGCCAGCTCATTCATGATCGCGCCAGCGAGCAGGAGCTTGCTGCTTACGCGCGCACCCGGACTCCCGGCATCCGCGATGACGGCAAAGCCAAGGTGCTCGCCGGCAAGACCACTGTAAGCGAAGTGCTGAACGTTACGCTGAGCGACTGATGGCGGCGTTTCAGTACACCGCCCTGGATGCGGGAGGCCGGCAACGCAAAGGGGTGCTGGAGGCCGACAGCGAGCGCCAGATCCGGCAGATGCTGCGGGATCAGGGGCTGGTACCGCTGGCGGTAGACGGCACCACCGTCAAGCCGAACGCCGAGAAGTCCAGCCGCGGCCTGAGCTTCGGTTTCGGACCGCGCCTGTCCGCTCTGGACCGGGTGGTGTTCACGCGCCAGCTCGCCACGCTGATTGCGGCCAGCCTGCCCATTGAGGAAGCGCTTGCGGCCATTGCGAAGCAGGCCGAGAAACAGGACCTGCGGGCGCTGGTGCTCGGCGTGCGGAGCAAGGTGCTCGAAGGGTTTCCGTTGGCGGACGCGCTGGCCGACTACGGCAGCAGCTTCAATGAGATGTACCGCTCTACCGTGGCTGCCGGCGAGCAGTCCGGGTTCCTCGACAAGGTGCTGGAAAACCTGGCCACTTATCTGGAGCGCCAGTTCGAATCCGGGCGCGACGTGGAGATGGCGCTTGTGTATCCGATCGTCCTGTTTCTGCTGGCGCTCGCCATCGTCGGTGCGTTGATGGTCTACGTCGTGCCCGACATGGTCGGCGTGCTCGAGAACATGGGGCGCGAGTTGCCGACGATGACCCAGGTACTGATCGGTATCTCCGAGTTTCTGCGCAGCTACTGGTGGGCCCTGTTCGGCGGGGTCGCCTTGCTCGTGGTCGGCGTTCGACTGTTGCTTGCGCAGCCGGCAATACGTGCTCGCTGGGATCAGCGAAAGCTGTCCCTGCCGCTGTTCGGGCGCGTCGCCCGCGGTGCTCAATCGGCCCGTTACGCCAATACCCTGAGCATTCTGACTTCGAGCGGCGTGCCGCTCGTTGATGCCATGAAGATTGCCGAAGCGGTAGTTGCGAACACCTGGCTCAAGCGCGGGCTCCGCGAGGCGACCCAGAAAGTCCGGGAGGGGGCCAGCCTTAACCTGGCCCTCGAAGGGGTGGGCTACCTGCCGCCGATGATGCTGCACATGGTGGCCAGCGGCGAGGCCAGCGGCGAGCTCGACACCATGCTGGAACGGGTTGCCATTTTTCAGCAGAACGAAGTGGAGCGGCTGGTCGCCACCGTGGTCGGCCTGTTCCAACCGCTGATGCTGGTGATCATGGGCGGGCTGGTGATGGCGATTGTCATGGCCATTCTGCTGCCGATACTGAACATGAACCAGCTGGTCTAGCACACAGCGGCCAGCGTCAGGGAATGATGGATATGCAACGCAACATTCGGGGCTTCAACGTACCGACCGTTAACGCTCAGGGGTTCACCCTGATCGAGATTCTGGTGGTGGTCGTGATCATCGGTATTCTCGGAGCGCTGGTCGTGCCGAACTTCCTGTCCAAGCCGGACCAGGCGCGGGTGACGGCGGCGCAGAGCGACATCCGCGCCATCGCCAATGCACTGGACATCTATCGGCTGGACAACTTTCAGTACCCGTCCACGGACCAGGGTCTCGAAGCTCTGGTGAGCAGGCCGACGGGGTTTCCGGAACCGAAGAACTACAGCCCCGAGGGCTACATCAAGAACCTGCCGACGGACCCCTGGGGTTCCGAGTACATCTATGAGAAAACCGGCAGCAGCTTTCTGCTCTTCTCCCTGGGTGCCGATGGGGCCGAGGGCGGAGAAGGGCTGAATGCCGATATCAGCTACGACGACCTCTGATCACTACCGCCGGCGGCCGCGATGACGAAGAGCAGGGCGCGCGGCTTCACGCTCGTCGAAATACTCGTCGTGATTACGCTCGTCGCCATCCTGACGAGCATGGTCATCGTCAACTTCACCGGCGCCGACCAGCGTCAGCGCCATGAGGGCGCTGTAGAGCGGCTGGCCCTGCGGTTCGATCTGGCGCGGCAGCGAGCCGTGCAGCGCAACCGTGAGCTCGGTTTCAATCTGGACCTCAACGCCTACGAGTTCGTCGAGCTTGACCGCGAAGCCAATGCCTGGCGGGTGCTTGAGGCACGCCCGCTCGGGCCGGGTTCGGTCGAGCGTGATGTGGTACTCCAGCTGGTCGTCGAAGGCAGCGAAAACCTCGACGATGATCGCGGTTCCGAGGACCGGGAGGTCGGCGATGGCCTTACCCTGGCGCCGCCCGACCTGGTGTTCTTTCGCAGCGGCGAGGTCATGCCCTTTCAGCTCAGCTACACGCTCGCAGACAGCGGCCAGGGCTGGGTGATCAGCAGCGACGGGCTGTCGAGCATCGGCATGGGGCCGGCGGGTACGGACGACGAGGAATGAGTATTCACCGTCTGGCCAGCCGGAGTAGGGCCGCCGGCTTTACGCTCATCGAAGTGCTGATTGCCCTGATGGTCTTTGCCGTGCTGTCGTTTACCGTAACAACCCGGATTTCTGAGATTGCCCAGCAGACCTTTCTGCTGGAGCGTCGGGCCCTGGCCCAGTGGGTGGCGGACAATCAGGTGCAGCGGCTCAAGATCGAGCGGCGCGCGGCGGCACTGGATCCCGCGCCCGGGCCGCTGCCGAGCGGTCAGCGGACGGAGCGCGTTCTCCTTGGCGGACGCGACTGGCAGGTGACCTACCGCTTCGAGAATACCAGCGCCGATACCCTGCGCCGGGTTGAGCTCGAGGTGTTTGAGCTGCTGGACAGCGGCGATACCGTAGGCCCGCTACACGTTACCACCGCCTTCGTGGGGCAGTACTGATGAAGCAGCGTGGCTTCACCCTCATCGAGATGATCGTGGCACTTGCCATCTTCGCGATCCTCGGGGCAATGACGGCACAGATCGTCGGGCGGGTCATCGACCAGTTTGGGCTGCTGACAGAGCGGGGCACGCGGCTCACCGAGCTGAACCGCGCCATGCAGATCATGCAGCGGGACCTCCTGCAGCTGTCACCCCGGAAGATCCGTGACCCCCTGGGCGACCCCCGTGAGGCGTTGCTGATTCAGACCGATGGCACGATCGAGTTCAGCCGCAATGGCTGGTCGAACCCGCTCAACCGCAAGCGTTCGACCCTGCAGCGCGTCATCTATCGGCTCGAGGGCGATACCCTGTACCGGGCCTATTTCCTGGGGCTGGATCTGGCGCCGGACGCGGAGCCGCTGGTGCAGCAGCTGCTCACCGGCGTCGATCGCTTCGAGGTGTTTGCGCTCGATGTGGCGGGCAACGAGTACGGGTTCTGGCCCGTGGCCGCGGCCAATGCGGAGAACCCGAATCCCGCGCAGCGGTTGGCCGCGATCGCGGTGCGTCTCGAGGTCAGCCCCTATGGGGAGCTCGAACGCATCTGGGCGGTGCCGGAGCTGTAATGGCCCGACCACGACCAGCTCATGGACAGGCGCTGAGCCCGGTTCGCGCGCCTGGCCGCGGGGTTGTGCTGTTGAGCGTGCTGCTGATCGTGGCGCTGCTTTCCGCGTTAGCAGTCCGCATGACGTCCCGGCATTCCCTGATCGTCGCTCAGGCCCGCCAGGTGCTCGGGGCCGACGTAACGCTGCAGTACGCGCTGGGCGCTGAGGATTTTGTCAGGCAACTGCTCTTTGAGGATTGGGAGCGCGATACGCAACCGGAAAAGACCGACCACCTCGGTGACGCCTGGGCGCAGCCCCTGCAGCCGTTTGAGCTCAACGAGTATGAGGATGCCTTTCTCGAGATTCAGATCCGCGATCTCGGTGCCTGCTTCAATCTGAACAGCCTGGCAGGGGAGGAGGGCACCGAGCATGTCAGGCGCCTGCGGGCGCTGCTGCAGGCCCTTAGCCTGCCGCCGAACATTGCAGACCTGTGGCTCGACTGGGTGGATGCCGACGAGCAGATTACCGGTTTTGGCGCTGAAGACGGCGAATACCTGCTGGAACCGGTGGCCTATCGTGCGGCGAACACCATGGCCGCTGATCCGTCGGAGCTGTTCCTGCTGAAGGGAGTAGATCCTCAGCAGATCGTAGAGCTGCTACCGCACGTCTGCACGCTGCCCACGACGGAGCTTAAGATCAACGTCAACACGGCGACGGTTCCCGTGCTGGCGAGCGTCGATCCCGAGTCCTCCAATGAAGGATTGCGGGGGCTGACCGAGCAGGAGCGGCGTTACACAACCGTGGAAGAAGCGACAAACGACTACCAGACAGACCTGCTTGGGGGTAACGCTGTGCTCGACGTCAAGAGTCGTTACTTTGAGCTGCGCGCGCGGGTGCAGATAGATGATAATGTCTCCGAAATTGCCTCGGTTCTCGAACGCAACCCGGAAACCGGATTGCTGCGGCTGCTGCACCGGGACTTCGGCCGCGCTTTCGTCTCGCTGTACGAGGCAGACGATGCCGAGGATACAAACTGAGGGTCATCTGCGTGCCGTCGCGTCATCCGGATCCCTGCACGACCAGCTAACATTGGATTAGATCGAAAAATTCCATCGAAGGATTCCTCCGAGAGCATCGACTGACCGCGGAACCGACCACCCCCTATGCCCACCCTGTTTGTCCGAGCGCTATCCACTGCGACCCCAAATGAAGATGGCTTCAGCCTGGGCTGTGAGTGGCTGATTCTCGAGGCAGACGGCAGCCAGCGGTCGAGCGGCGTTGCGGACTATCGCGGCCTTGAGGATCTGCTGGACCAACGCTTTGACTGGCTCGCCGACCCGGCGAACACCGTGCTCATCGTGCCCAGCGAATACGTCCTTGGCGTCAGCTGTCGGGTGCCGGGCCGCAACCTGTCACAGATTCGCCGCGCACTGCCGTTTGCCGTCGAAGAGTTTGTCGCGACCGATATCGGAGGCATGCATCTTGCCCATGGCGCTATCCAGAAGGACGAGGCCGTGCGCTGCAATCTGGTCGAGCGCCAGTTGCTTGAACAGTGGCGAGACTGTTTTGTGAGCCTTGGCGTTACGCCTGGAGCGATCGTTTCCGAGGCTGAGCTGCTGCCAGACGAAGCAGGCGTTGTTTACGTGCTGCTCGATGGGGAGCAGGTGCTGATCAAGACCAGCGATCAGGCTGCTACCGTCGACCGCATCAACCTCGGGTTTGCCGTGCAGTCCGTGGCCGAGAATCGGCTACGGATCGTCAACGGCAGCCTGACCCGGGAAGAACGCCAGGAGCTCCTTGACGAAACGGATCTCGTGATCGATCCCGAGGATGGGGACAACGACAGCACCCTCGGCTTTCTCGCCAACCGCTGGCGCGGTGCGGGTGCAAGCGCGATCAACCTTTTGCAGGGTGAATTTGCGGTGCGCCAACCCCGCCAGCAGGGCTGGCAGCGCTGGCGCTCCGTTGGCGCGCTGGCCGGTTGCTGGTTCGTGATCGCCGTGCTTGTCGGCGTTGCGCAGGCCTTCTGGGCCGATCGGGAAGCGGATCGTCTCAGTGCGGAGGGTCTCTCCGAGTACCGCAAGCTGTTTCCGGACGATCGCCGGGTCACCGCCACCAACTGGCGCCGGCGCCTGCAGAATCGTGTCGGAGCGTCCGGCAGCGTCGAGGGTGTCAGCCTGCTGCTCTACATCAATGATCTGAGTCAGGTCATCGAGCCGGCGATGACGCTGAATGGCGTCAACTACAACAGCGTGCGCAGCGAGCTGACCGTCGATCTGCTGACCCCCGACTTCAACCGGCTGGATCGGGTCAAAGGCGCGCTTGAGCAGCGTGGCCACGGGGTCGAGGTGCTCTCTGCGCAGCAGCAGGACAACAATCAGGTTCGCGCCCGGCTGCGGGTGACAGCGGCGACCTGAGGGGACAGGGCAGGATCATGGACAGGTTGATGCAGTGGTGGCAGAACAGCAGTCCGGGTCGCTGGTACGCGAGCCGCGATGCTCAGGAACAGCGCATTGTCAGCGTGCTTGCGGCATTGGTCGTGCTGTCGGTGCTCTGGCTCGGGCTCTGGAAGCCCGTCAGCGACTGGAAGGCGACCAGCGAGAACCGGTATCGGGTCGCCGTTGGCAATCTCGACTGGCTGAAGGAGAACATGAGTCAGATTCCCACCAACCCTCAGGCCGAGGGCGGCAACGCATCGCTCCGGGTAATCACGGAGACCGCCCGCACGCGCGGCCTCAAGCTGTCCCGGGTGCAGCCGGATGGGGAAGGGGGTATCAACGTGGTCCTGCAGGATCAGCCCTTCAACGCGGTGCTCGGCCTCATTGCGCAGCTCGGCGAGAACAATGGGGTGACGGCCACCCGTGCCGCGATCGACGGTGCCGGCACGCCGGGGCAGGTCAACGCGCAGATACGTTTTCAGTAGCCGTTCACAGTTCGCCCGCCTGCGTCGCTCCGGGGCACCGCTCCGACGCCCCCTGGCGCCTCATACTGCCCTTCTGCGGCGCCCGTGAGCGTCGGTTTGTGGTGCCGTTCACACTCACCCTGCCCGCAGCTTCAACGTTTCCTCAAAGACCGTTGCCTATGATTCAAAGAGCTTGGGTACCAATCTTTGAGGGCTGTAATGGGACCGACCGATCCAAAGACCGTGTTTGCGGGCCTGCACCACCGGGTAACGGGTGAGCTGCTGCACCTGCTCGACGGCTTCTACTCCAACATCGAAGACGGACTCTTCGAGTTGGCGTACCAGGTGGATGATGGCGCGCAGCGCCGTCGTTGCTTCGATCTGATGCGCGAGATGCGCTATCGACGGGGCAGCCTGATTCAGACCTTCGCGAAGCGGCTGCAGCGGCATCAGCCTGACTGGTTCGGGGGTGAAGATACCCGGGGCGAACGACAGGACCTCACGGTCCTGGCGCGGCGTATGGCGGAGAAATCCAACACCCACTTTGCGGGGGTACTGCGCGAGCTGAGCGAACGTGCTGCCGACGGCGCCGAAAGCGGAACGCAGACCGTCGATATCCCGATCCGTCCGGAGCGCATTGCCTTTCACTTCATCGCATCCTGTCAGAGCCTTGACTTCGACAAGCATTCCATTGCCATCGTCGAAAGCCTGTTTGGACGCTTCGTCCTCGACCGGATGGGTTCCCTGTACGGCGAGTGCAACAGCTCGCTGATGAATGCCGGCTATCGGACGCTGGAGGAAGCTGCCCTGCTGGCTTCGGATACGGCACCGGGAATCGCCTGAGCCGGTCGGCTTACAACCCCTCCGTATCCGCCTCGAAACGCGCGGCTTCCGCCAGCCGCGCCCGCTCTTTCTGCTGATCCTGAAGCCGCTGGTTCAGATAGACGAGGCTCGTCTTCTGCTCGCGGTGCCGTAGCACCAGCCACTGATAGCCGACGCGATAGCGCTGGCTCGACCGTCCGCGTCGATAGGGTTCGCCGAACAGCGCTTCCAGATGCTCCAGCAGGTGGCTTTCGAGCAACCGGTCCGGATCGCTGGCCTCCGACTGCAGCCTGATGAGCCGACCCTCGGGATCGACCGTGATCTCATGCTGTGCTGCCGCTGGGAAGGGGCTGCTGACCCGTTGCGGCTGAAAGCTGACTTCCAGGTCTGCCGGGCCGTCCTCGAGGGCCGCGTTGCCGTGCATCGTCTGCAGGCCGAAATAGGACTCGATGCGCGTTCGGCTGCCGCGCAGCCAGTCCCGGCTTTCGTACTGCAGGCGCAGCCGCCTGACGTAGGCGCGATGGCGTTCCTCTTTTGAGCGCAGGAAAATGCTCTCTTCGTCGAACTGCTGTTCGTAGGCGTTGTCCCGCACTGCCGGGAACAGGTACTCGAGGCTGAGCGATGTGTTGCAGGCCAGGGCAATCTTAAGCGTGTCGGTACGCAGCAGCTGGCTATCTGCAGCCGGCCCTGGCTGCCACTGCGCGCCGGCATATTTGCGCGACAGCGCATCGCGCAGCCAGCGGCCGGTTGCGCTGCAATCAGCGACGGATGCTCGCAGCAGCAGCCAGAACAGCCGATGATCCTCCGCAACGGCGACCTGAAGCTCGGTGCTGGTATCGCGCAGGACCTTGGGCAGCTTCAGTGGTCTGGCATGGTACCAGTGACCGGCGCCATCCCAACTCGCTGCGGTGGCTGCCTGAGCACCGGGGGTTGCTTCCCCACCGGTGAGCGTGAGGCCGTCGGGTACGCCGGTTCGGCTGGCGCCGAGCGTGCCTGATTGCTTGGCTGCCTCGAGGGGGATGCCGAAGAGCGTTTCATCCGCCGTCGCGCGGTTCGATGTGCCGATCAGCAGGAAGACCAGCGGTATCAGCACCGTCAGGGCAGGGGAGGCGCCCAGGCACCTCAGCACACGAAGCGGCCCTCTTTGCGACGCCGCTGGCATTCACGCTCGTAGTTGTCGCAGCTGATTGCTCGGCCGGGGCTCATGGAAGTCTCGCCCTTGCACTCGTAGACGCGATCCTGCAGCTCGTTATCGGTCAGACTCTCGAGTTCGCTGCCACAGCCAGCGATCAGCAACGCACAGAGAAGTGTGGACAGCCGCAGTGTGTGTCGTCGATCTGACATCTGTTTCAACCCTGTTCGTCTTCCGGACAGCACCAATTACTGCAGTAAACATAGAAGAGCGTTGGGCTTTTGCCAGCGGCCGGTGTGACGGCGTGCGCAGGTTGGGGCGCGGTTCGCGCTGTTCAGCGCCAATCAGGAGGGGCGAGTGCGGGGGCAGGACAGGACACGTCGGGGCGGGACGGGGTGCGACAGAACCGGATAGAGCGGGGCAGGACTGAGCGCGGTGGGGAGTTGGCTGCGCCCTCGTTGGACCGCTGGCTGAGCCTCTTAAGCTGACAGTGCGCAACAAAGCTGCGCACCCTGACTAGCGGTGAGGGCTTCGAGGAAACGGGTGAGGGGCAGTCATGCCGAGCCGCTCGAGCCCCTGCAACGCTCAGCGCTGCGGAATGTGGTACGCGCCGTAGTTCGGCGGCGCAAGCTGATAGGAACTCTGCAGGAACGTCGTGATGTCGATGAGTTGCTGCACGGTCATTATGCTGTTGAAGTTCGGCATCTTGCTCTCGCCTACTTCGCTGACCATCGGCGCGAGCACGGGCCGGGCCAGCCGGTGGTTTGGATGCACGAGAGAGGTTACGAGCTCGCCGTAGGTTTGAATCCGCTTAACCTCGCCGCCGAGCGGAACGTGCAGCGTCCCCTCTTCGGCGATGGGACTGTGCTCGACGGCACCAGCAACGCTGTGGCAGCGCGAGCAGCCCGAATCAACGAAAGCCTGTTGGCCGGCTTCGACATCACCCGGCGGCAGCACGAAACCCCGCGTCTGCGGATTGTCGCACCCGCCGAGCAACAGCAGCAGGCTGATTAGCAGGCCGCCGCTGAGCTGGCCGGACACGCCGTCCGGAAGCGGCTTGGATACACCGGGACGGAAACACCAACGCGGCCACTGGCTTCTGATTGCTTGCATCCTCTTGGATCTCCTGCCGTGCATGCTGGATCGTC
>JBCDGJ010000160.1:0-11336 GCA_038757945.1 Pseudomonadota bacterium | reverse complement strand
GCGATTCGCACTTCGGCTGTCGCCAGTATTAACTATTATAAAAATTCTCACAAGTCATTTAAGATTGCTATAGCAATCCTATTTTATTAGGGCGTGTCATCTAAATTGGAGATGTGAAAGCCTACAGGAACGCGCTGACCGCAAGAAATCCAGTGACCCCCATGGCAATCGTGTACGGGAAGGCCATGTAGACCATGCGGCCGTAAGACAAGCGCACCAGTGGGGCGATCGACGACGTCAGCAGGAACAGAAACGCGGCCTGACCGTTCGGCGTCGCGACGCTGGGAATGTTGGTGCCGGTATTGATGGCTACCGCGAGCGTATCGAAGTGTTCGCGGCCGATACGGCCGCCATCGAGGGCTGCCTTGACCTCGTTGATATACACCGTTGCCACGAAGACGTTGTCGCTGATCGCCGACAGAACGCCATTGGCGATGTAAAACATGCCAGGCTGAACGCTGATGTCGAGCGACAGCACGTAGTCGATGACCGGGCTGAACAGGTGCTGATCGTGGATCACGGCGACGATGCCGAAGAACACCACCAGCAGGGCCGTAAAGGGCAGTGCCTCTTCGAAGGCTTTCCCGAGCTGATGCTCCTCGATCACGCCGTTGAAAGCCGTCTGAATGACGATGATCATCAGGCCGATCAGGCCGACCTCGGCAACATGGAATGCCAGCGCGAAGACCAGCAGCACTGCCGCCACTGCCTGGACCACAAGGCGCCCTACGTCCCGCGGCGTCCGCGTTTCAGTTTCGGCCCGATCGAATTCTTCCAGGATGCCGCGCACCCGCGCCGGCAGCTGGTCGCCATAGCCGAACCAGGCAAACCGTTCGAGCAGCACGCAGGTCGTCAGCCCAACGATCAGCACCGGCATCGTGATCGGTGCCATGCGAACGAAGAACTCCACAAAGTCCCAGCTGGCGCGGCCGGCAATGAGCAGGTTCTGCGGCTCGCCGACGGTGGTGCAGACGCCGCCCAGTGCGGTACCCACCGCGCCGTGCATCAGCAGGCTGCGCAGAAAGCCACGGAACTCGTCGAGATCGCTGCGATGGTCGTCTCCGACGCTTTCATCCTGGCCATGCTCATGGTCGTCCTTGAAACCCTTACCGGAAGCGACCCGGTGGTAGACGGAGTAAAAGCCGACGGCGACGCTGATGATCACCGCGGTTACGGTCAGCGCGTCAAGGAAGGCCGACAGGAAGGCGGCAACCAGGCTGAACAGAAACGAGATCACCATTTTTGAGCGAATGCCCAGAATGATCTTGGTGAAGGTAAAGAGCAGCAGATCCTTCATGAAGTAGATGCCTGCCACCATGAACATCAGCAGCAGGATGACCGGGAAGCTGCCGAACACCTCATGGCGAATCGTCTCGGGATGGGTCATCCCGATCAGCGTCGCTTCAATGGCCAGCAATCCTCCGGGCTGCAGCGGATAGCAGCGCAGCGCCATGGCCAGGGTGAAGATGAACTCGATGACGAGCAACCAGCCGGTGATGAAGGGACCCGCGGTAGCGAGCAGCAGCGGGTTGATCACAAGAAACGTCAGTATCGTCGTCTTGTACCAGTCGGGGGCGTTGCCGAGGAAATTCTCCCAGACGGCTAACAAGATATCGTTTCTCATGTCGCTGTTCCGTGTGCAGTTTTTTTGGTTATCCAAATAGTGTAGCCGGGTACCGGAGACGCAGGCGGCCGGTACAATAAGCGAAATCTCTGCAAATGGGCGTTAGATGTCCTGGCCAATCAACCCGAACCGCTTTCAATCACTCGAGCAACCACCGGAGGCATTCGATAAAGGTGCTGCCTACCACTTCGTCTGGATCGGACGGCAGCTCCTCGGTCGCAGCGAGCGGGGGCGGCTGCAGCCGCTGACCGGAGACGATCTGCGCTGGCTGGATCTGGAGATCAGCTTCGAGCACTACCTTGGCCAGTACGAAGACGGCCGTGCCTGCTTCGCTGTACGCGCCAGCGGGGAACCGGGTGCCGAACTGGTCGCTATGGATCTACGCGGCTGGCTCGGACGCGTCGAGCCGGACCTGTTCTATCTGGCGGGACGCTCTGCGCAGATCACGGAATGGGCGACGTCGCACCGGTACTGCGGTCGCTGCGGTGCTGAGACCGCACTGCACCCTCTGGAGCGGGCGCTGCGCTGCGAGGCCTGTGGGGTGACGATGTATCCTAACCTGGCGCCAAGCATCATCGTGCTGGTGGTACGCGGGGAGGAGATGCTGCTGGCTCGGAACGCCAACTGGCCGACGGGGATGTACGGCACGCTGGCAGGTTTCGTTGAGCCCGGCGAGTCGATCGAGCAGACCGTGCACCGGGAGGTGGCCGAAGAGGTTGGTCTCAAGGTCGACAACCTCCGCTACCAGGGCTCGCAGAGCTGGCCGTTCCCGAACTCGCTGATGCTTGGGTTCCACGCCGACTACGCAGGCGGCGACCTGGAGTTGCAGGAAGACGAGATCTCGGACGCGCAATGGTTCACCGCCAACGACCTGCCGACGATTCCGCCGAAAACGGCGATCTCGCGCTGGCTGATCGACGACTTTGTGGCTGGCCTCAGCGGCTAGTCGCCTCGCGAAATAGGGTCAGCAGCGGAAAAGTCCATAGCAGATAGCCGCTGGATCGGAAGCTGCCGCGCATGAACGCGGCTATCGGATCTTCGGAGCCGAGCAGGATGCCGAGCATCAGCGGTTGGCTCTCGAAGTAGAAGGTCACGTCCGTGCTGGCTGCCGCGTCCTGCCAGCGGAAGGTCCCATGCTGCAGCGAAAACGCGACGGCATCGGTTGCGGCCGACGACCAGCACAGGCGCACGCGCCCGTGCAGGCTGTGCAGGACCTGCGGATTCAGCCTGGCTTCGAGCTGTTCCTGTATTTCGCTGCAAGCGGCATCCATGGCAGGTACTTCCGATCCGGGTGCGTATAATCCCGGCGCGTGCAGGGCGGCGCAAGCGCCGCAGCGCAAGCGCCGCAGTTTCGATCATTTAATCAGGGTGAGCCGTGGACTATCTTTATCAATACCTTCTGTTTCTGGCGCAGGCCGTGACGCTGGTCATCGCGGTGCTACTGGTGATCGGCGCCGCAGCCTCGATCGGCAGCCGGCGCCAGCACGCGCCTGCGCACGGGCACCTGATTCTCGAGAAGCTGAACGATGAGCTTGATCACCAGCGCGACTTCCTGCGCGGCGAGCTGCTGGAGAAGGATGCGCTCAAGGCGCTGAACAAGGCAGAAGCCAAAGCACGCAAGGCCGAGGCGAAGGCGGAAGCCAAAGGCGATGCAACGTTCGCCGCGGTGGCAGCGGAGCCGTCCGGGTCCGGCACGACGGGGGCTGCTGCGGTCGCGGAGCGTGGGGCGGCTGCGGCGGAAACCGACGCCACTCCTGAGGGAGACGTCGATGAGACGCTGCTGGCCGCACGAGCGCCTGGTCTGGCGACACCGCTGCCCGGGCGGCCGCGGCTGTTCGTTTTGGACTTCGACGGCGATCTGCAGGCCTCCCGGGTCGATCATCTCCGGCGGGAGATCACGGCGCTGCTCACCGTTGCCAGCGCGAGGGACTCGGTGCTGGTGCGTCTGGAAAGCCCCGGTGGCCTGGTGCACGCCTACGGCCTTGCGGCATCCCAGCTCGCGCGAATCAGGCAGCGGGGTCTCAATCTCACGGTGGCCGTTGACAAGGTGGCCGCCAGCGGCGGGTACATGATGGCCGCCGTGGCACAGCAGATCATTGCTGCGCCCTTTGCCGTTGTCGGTTCTGTCGGGGTGGTTGCCCAGGTGCCCAACGTCCATCGACTGCTGAAGAAGAACGACGTGGACGTCGAAGTACTCACCGCGGGCAAATTCAAGCGTACGCTGACGGTGCTCGGCGAGAATACGGACGAAGGACGCGAGAAATTTGTTGAGGAACTGGAGATCACCCACACGCTCTTTCAGGAACACATTCTGCAGTACCGGCCCGTGCTGGACATGGATACGGTAGCAACGGGCGAAACCTGGTACGGCACGCGTGCTCTGGATCTCAAGCTGATCGACGAAATACTCACCAGCGACGATTACCTGGTGGCCGCCTGCCAGACCCGCGACGTCTATCAGCTGCGCTGGAAACTGGACCGGAGGCCGCTGGAACGGTTCCTGGACAACGCACAGGGCCAGGTGCAGCGCGTGATCGACACCGTGCTGCGACGCTTCGGCGGATTCTGATCCGCCGCAGTGGCCGCGGTGTGGAGCTGAGCTTCCCGTCATCAATGCATAGGAATTGCCAATGACAACTTTCAAGGCTTATCAGGTGAGCCGCGACGGTGATGCCTTCACCGGCGCTGTCGTAGAGCGATCGACCGAGGATCTGCCGGCGGGAGAACTCCTGATCGACGTCCAGTTTTCCTCGCTCAACTACAAGGATGCGCTGTCGGCGACCGGTAATCCCGGCGTTACCCGCAACTTTCCACATACGCCGGGGATCGATGCGGCTGGCCTGGTCGTGGAAAGCAGCGATGCTGCCTTTGCCCCCGGCGACGCCGTGATCGTTATCGGTTTCGATCTTGGCATGGGTACGTCTGGCGGTTTTGCGGAGCGCATCCGGGTACCTGCCGGCTGGGCGGTGCCGCTGCCAGCAGGGTTCGATCTTGAGGGCAGCATGCTGCTTGGCACGGCCGGATTTACGGCCGCGCTTGCGCTCGACAAGCTGGAACGAGCCGGCGGGTTGACGCCCGCCCAGGGGCCGGTGCTGGTCAGCGGCGCCAGTGGCGGCGTCGGTTCGGTGGCCGTCGCGTTGCTCGCCCAGCTCGGCTATGAGGTCGTCGCAGTCAGCGGCAAGCCGGAGCAGCAGGCGCTCCTTTTACAGCTCGGCGCCAGCACGGTGCTGCCGCGCGAGGCTCTGCTCGAGGGCGGTGATCGACCGCTGTTGAAAGAAACCTACGCTGGCGCGATTGATACCGTTGGCGGTGACATGCTGTTCAACGCGGTAAGGAGCCTTCGCTACGGCGGCAGCCTTGCCGCCTGCGGGCTGGTTGCATCGCCGCAGATCCCGGCCACGGTGCTGCCGTTCATACTGCGGCACGTGAATCTGTTGGGCGTGGATTCGGTGCAGCTACCGCTGGCCGAGAAAGCCCGCATCTGGAACCGGCTGGCTGCGGACTGGCAGCTTGGCGACCGTCTTGAGCCACTCAAGACCGAGCTGACGCTGGACACGATTGGCGCGGCCATCGAGCGTATCTTCCAGGGCCGGATGGTCGGGCGCGGCGTGCTCCGCCTGTAGGCCGGCGCGGCTGCACCGGCGGTCAGCGCTACCCCAGCGGCGGTTCTCAGCGGCGGTTCTCAGCGACGATAGTGTGGCAGTGGCGCTCTGACGGAACTCTGGTACTGCGCCTGGTGCGGTCGATAGGCCGCCCGTATTTCGCTGAGACTGTAGGCACTCGTCTGCTGCACGGAATCGAACCCGCACCGGTACAGGTAGTGATAGAGCTCGGGGTGGGTTTCGCCAACCGCACGCAGCTCGCCGGTAAAACCGAAGCGTTGGCGCAGCAGCACCGCGAGCGACAGTCCGCGACCATCATTGAACGCCGGAAACTCGATGGCCAGGCAGCGTGCGTCCGCAGCGCTGGCGTCCGGCTCCTCGTCGCACGCAAGCACCCGGTCCGGCGCCGGCGCGACTTCTAGCGGCTCCAGATCCTCGGCGCCAAGCTCAAGCAGCGTTGGGGTAGAGACGAGCCTTGAAGGGTTCGATGCCAATGCGTCGGTAGCAGTCAAGAAATGATTCCTCATGAATGCGCTGTTCCAGGTAGGTTTGCATGATGGTGTCGATGACGGCGACGACCTCATCGCGGCCGAAGGAAGGGCCGACAATGGTGCCGACGCTGGCGTCTCTACCGGAATGTCCGCCAAGCGAGATCTGGTAGAACTCTTCACCTTTCTTGTCGACACCGAGAATGCCAATGTGGCCGACGTGGTGGTGGCCACAGGCGTTCATGCAGCCAGAAATGTTCAGATCTATCGGTCCGAGATCGTAGAGCTCGTCATAGTCATCGAAGCGCTGTTGTATGGCCTCTGCGACCGGGATCGACTTTGCGTTCGCGAGCGAGCAGTAGTCGCCGCCCGGGCAGCAGATCATATCGTTCAGCAGGCCGACGTTTGCGGTAGCCAGATCCTGCTCGGAGGCCAGCTGCCATAGCGCCAGCAGCTGATCCTGGCGCACATCCGGCAGCACGAAGTTCTGCTCGTGGCTGATGCGGACTTCGCCGAATCCGAACCGCTCCGACCAGTCGGCAACGGCGGCCATCTGGACATCGGAGA
Organism: Pseudomonadota bacterium; assembly: GCA_038757945.1. Taxonomy (GTDB): domain Bacteria; phylum Pseudomonadota; class Gammaproteobacteria; order Pseudomonadales; family Azotimanducaceae; genus CALHVX01. The sequence continues at coordinate 5,055 of JBCDGJ010000160.1, read as the reverse complement.
CGTCGCCCGGCGGTACGCCGGTCGCCTTTGTCGACAGCGTCACCGCCGCATAGCCGGGCTGCCGGTGCGGGCTCACGTTGTGGCGCAGAAAACGGTCGAAGGCCGGTTGCTCAAAGCGCTGCCGGGCGAGTTTGTCGGTGGCATCTTCGAGTTCGGCATAAGCTGGCGACTGGAAGAAGGCCTCGACACGCTGGATTTCTTCGGGCGTCAGCGTTGTTGCTGAATCCTTCAGCTCTGCCCATTCAGCCTCTACCTGCGCCGTGAAACCCTCTGGTTTCAGGGCCCGCACCAGGATCTTGATCCGTGCCTTGTACTTGTTGTCGCGGCGGCCATAGCGGTTATATACGCGCATGATCGCTTCGAGATAGGTCAGGAGGTGCGACAGCGGCAGGCCTTCGCGGATCAGGGTTCCGATCACGGGCGTGCGCCCGAGGCCACCGCCGACATGAACGTCGACACAGACCGCGCCCGTGTTGTCCTTACGAAAAGCGAGCCCAATGTCATGGACGGCAACGGCGGCACGATCCGTCTGCGCTGCCGTTACCGCGATCTTGAATTTGCGCGGCAGCCAGTCGAACTCGGGATGCGATGTCGACCACTGCCGGATCAGCTCGCAGTAGGGTCTGGGGTCCAGGACTTCGTCGGCGGCAACGCCGGCGAACTGATCGGTGGTCACGTTACGAATGCAGTTGCCGCTGGTCTGAATGGCATGCATGTCGACGCCTGCGAGCGTTTCCAGAATGTCTGGGACCGCTTCGAGCTCCGGCCAGTTGAACTGCACGTTCTGCCGGGTCGAAAGGTGGCCATAGCCGCGATCGTAGTCGCGGGCGATGTCGGCCAGGCAGCGCAGCTGATCAGCGGAAAGGGTGCCGTAGGGCACTGCCACCCGGAGCATCGGTGCCAGCCGTTGGACGTACAGGCCGTTGCGCAATCGCAGCTGCAGAAACTCCGCGTCGCTCAGGTCGCCGGCCAGGTAGCGCTCGGTCTGTCGCCGGTACTGAGCGACGCGTTCGTGGACGAACTGCCGGTCGAATTCGTTGTAGGCGTACATAGCGGCTGCTGGCGCGTCCCGATCGGAGGAGGCCGCACCGTAGCATTGCCCGGTGCCGGACAAAACTTCCGTATCATCATATGGTTAGAAACACTCGTCGCGATCCCCGGCAGGGGCTGTCAACGGGGGCTCACGGGGCAGCGTTAAGTTGCAGCGGCGGTCACGTCGAATGTGAAGCACGTGGTTGAGCGCACCTGCGGGAGCCGCTAGACTCGCCGCCCTCGGCCAACAGCGCTATCCGCATTGGTGGCGGTGCACGGTTGCAGAGTGCGACGTCAGTCGCCTGTACCCCGTAGCGCGCCGGGCCAGCGTCGTACGCAATATTGAGGCAGGACACCAGAGCGATGGATCAGAAGCCGGAATTTGATGAAGAGGCCCTCAAAGCCGCAGACAACCAAGCTGATGCGCGGGCGATCGTCCTGATTTTCTGCGCCATCGTGGCCTTCGCCGTATTTTTTGCATCTGGCTGGACCTTCGACGTCTGATCGTCGGCGGCACTGCGCTCGGCGTTCGGGTGCGGGTGGGTAACCCGGTAATCCCCGGCAACCCATCGACAGCCCCGGAGCAGGCCTGACGCGCGTCCGGGGCATTCAGTCATCACATCAGGCCAGATTTGGCCGCAACAGCAGACCCGCGTGTTCCAGCGAAATCCCCTTACGCTCCGCGTAGGCGAGCAGCTGGTCTTCGCTGATGGGCCCCAGCCCGAAGTAGCGCGCTTCAGGATGTGAGAAGTACCAGCCACTGACGGCGGCGGCAGGCGTCATGGCGAACTGCTCGGTGAGATCCATTCCGGTCGCAGTCCTGGCGTCAAGCAGCTCGAAGAGCGTGATTTTTTCGCTGTGCTCCGGACAGGCGGGATAGCCCGGCGCAGGACGTATACCGCGGTAACGCTCCCGGATCAGGGCTTCGCTGTCGAGCGCTTCGCCCGCCGCATAGCCCCAGTACTCCCGGCGTACCAGCTCGTGAGCACGTTCGGCGAAGGCTTCCGCGAAGCGGTCCGCCAGCGCCTTGATCATGATCTGGCTGTAGTCGTCGTTCGGGTAATCGGCCAGGACCGCATCGATGCCGAGCCCGGCGGTAACCGCGAAGCCGCCGATGTAATCAGGGACCGGTGCCGGCGCAATAAAGTCAGCCAGGCAGTAGTTTGGCTCACCCTCCGGCTTCAGTCGCTGCTGGCGCAGATGATGACACCGGGCCACGATCTCGGATCGCGCTTCGTCGGCATAGATCAGCAGGTCGTCTCCGTCACGATTGCAGGGCCACAAGCCGATTACCCCGCTGGCCTTGAGCCTGTCGTCGCTGATGATCCGGGCCAGCATGTCCTGGGCGTCCTTCCACAGATCGCGCGCGCTGGCGCCGACGACCTCGTCGTCGAGAATCGCGGGAAATTTGCCGGCCAGCTCCCAGGTCATGAAGAACGGCGTCCAGTCGATGTACGGCACCAGCTCCGCGAGCGGGTAGTCATCAAGCCGAATCTGCCCCAGCCGTCTGGGAACCGGTGGCGTATAGGTGCGCCAGTCGAGTTCCGGCGCGTTAGCTCGAGCCTGTTCGAGCGTCAGGAACTTCCGGTTGTCAGCCCGGGCCTGGGTCCGCTCCCGGATAACGGCGTACTCGCTCTCGATCGCCGCGAGATAGTCATGGCGTTGCTCGTCGCTCAGCAGCTTGGCCGCGACGTTAACGCTCCTCGAAGCGTCCGGCACGTAGACCGTCGCACCGTTGTCGTAGGCCGGGGCGATCCGCGCAGCGGTATGCGCTTTCGACGTGGTCGCGCCGCCGATCAGCAGCGGTATGTCGAGACCCCGTCGCTGCATTTCTTCGGCGACGTAAACCATCTCGTCGAGGGATGGCGTGATCAGTCCGGAGAGGCCAACGATGTCCGCCTGCTCAGCTTCGGCGGTGTCGAGAATCTTCTCGAGCGGGACCATGACCCCGAGATCGACGACATCGTAGTTGTTGCACTGCAGGACTACGCCGACGATGTTCTTGCCGATATCGTGGACGTCGCCTTTGACCGTCGCCATGATGATCTTGCCTTTGGCTTTACGATTGGCCCCCTGTTCCGCCTCAATAAACGGGACCAGGTGCGCAACGGCCTGCTTCATGACCCGGGCGCTTTTGACGACCTGCGGCAGAAACATCTTGCCGCTGCCAAACAGATCGCCGACCACGTTCATGCCATTCATCAATGGCCCCTCGATCACCTCGATGGGGCGGTCCGCGTCGAGCCGAGCGGCCTCGGTATCGTCAATGATGTACTCGGTGATGCCGTGTACCAGCGCGTGGGACAGCCGCTCCTTAAGCGGTAGCTCGCGCCAGCTCAGGTCCGGGCCGGTCTGCGCTTTGCCCTTGCCGGCATAGTTGCCCGCGATGTCGAGCAGCCGCTCGGTGGCGTCCTCGCGCCGGTTGAGGACGAGGTCCTCGACCCGTTCTTTCAATTCGCCCGGCAGGTCTTCGTAGATGCCGAGCTGCCCCGCATTGACGATGCCCATGGTCAGGCCTGCCTGCACGGCATGGTAGAGGAACACGGTATGGATCGCCTCGCGGACCGGGTTGTTACCGCGGAAGGCAAAGGACACGTTGCTGACGCCGCCGGAGATCTTCGCGCCGGGCAGGTTGTCGCGAATCCAGCGGCAGGCCTCAATAAAGTCGACCGCGTAGTTGCGGTGCTCATCGATACCGGTACCAATGGCGAAGATATTAGGGTCGAAGATGATGTCCGTTGCCGGAAAGCCGACGCGCTCGGTCAGCAGTCGGTAGGCGCGCTCACAGATTTCGATTTTGCGCTCGAAGGTGTCTGCCTGACCATCTTCATCGAAGGCCATGACGACCACCGCAGCGCCGAATTGCCGGCACTGCTCAGCGGCGGCAAGAAACTCGCTTTCGCCTTCCTTGAGGCTGATCGAGTTCACGATGCTCTTGCCCTGCAGGCACTTGAGCCCAGCGGCCAGCACGTCCCACTTCGAGCTGTCGACCATGACCGGAACCCGCGCGATATCCGGTTCGCTGGCAATAAGGTTGAGGAAGCGGGTCATGGCGGCCGCGCTGTCGAGCATGCCCTCGTCCATGTTGACGTCAATGATCTGCGCGCCGTTCTCGACCTGCTGTCGTGCAACGTCCAGCGCTTCATCATCGGCCTGCTCGCGAATCAGGCGGGCAAACTTCGCTGAGCCGGTGACGTTGGTGCGCTCGCCGACGTTCACGAACCGCGCATCATTACCGACCCGAAACGGCTCCAGGCCGGACAGCTGCAGCAGTGGCTGCAGCGTCGTGTGGGCGCGGGGCTCAAAGTGGCCCACCACCTCCGCAATGGCCGCTATGTGCTCTGGCGTTGTGCCGCAACAGCCGCCAACGATATTCAGCAGGCCGGATTCGGCAAACTCGCCAAGCGTTTGCGCCATGTCTTCCGGCGTTTCGTCGTAGTCGCCAAAGGCGTTTGGGAGTCCGGCGTTCGGATGGGCACTGACGAAGCAGTCGGCATTGCGTGCCAGGTCTTCAACATAGGGCCGCAGCTGTTTTGCGCCGAGGGCGCAGTTCAAGCCGATGCTTAACGGTTGCGCATGGACAACGCTGTTGAGAAACGCTTCGCAGGTCTGCCCGGAGAGCGTGCGGCCGCTGGCATCCGTTATCGTTCCGGAAATCATGATGGGAATGTCACGCTGCTGGCTGCTCATGACCGCACGAACGGCATAGATTGCCGCTTTCGCGTTCAGCGTATCGAAGATCGTTTCGATCAGGATCAGATCGGCGCCACCCTCGAGGAGCGCTTCGATCTGCACGCGATAGCTCTCGGCGAGCTGATCGAAGCTGACGTTGCGAAAGCCGGGATCGTTGACGTCCGGGGACATGCTTGCCGTGCGGTTGGTTGGCCCGAGCACGCCGGCCACATATCTCGGCCGCTCTGCGGTCGCATAGCGGTTGCAGGCTGCGCGCGCCAGCTCGGCAGATGCCTGGTTCAGGGCACTGATCTCGGCTTCCAGGCCGTAGTCGGCCTGGGCAATGTCCGT
>JBCDGJ010000159.1:0-11465 GCA_038757945.1 Pseudomonadota bacterium | reverse complement strand
TTCGGCATTGACTGTAGCATTGAACATCCATCCAGCTTGGAAGAAGAAGCTTCCTCCAAGACTGGCTATGTACAAGACCCAATTCATCTTGGATGTCAAGTATGAGAGGCCTGTAACAACAGCCTGAGCCAGACACAAGTTACCTTCCAGAACGGGGGACCCGGCGCCAACGCCTGCATTCAACCAGAGCAGATTGAGCACCGTGCCGCGCTCGCGCAGTGACTCCGCAGCCACCGCCAGGCTGTCGCGATCGCTGACGTCTGCCTGCAGCGCAAACGCGCCGTCGCCGAGCTCTGCAGCTACCGCCTCAGCGGCCTCGAGCCGGATGTCCTGAACGCAGACCCGCATGCCGCTCGCGGCCAGCTTGCGCGCGAGCATGGCGCCGATCCCGTCACCGGCACCGGTCACCAGAGCGGTCGTTCCAGCAAACGCAGTCAGCGCAGTCATCGTTGCATCTACTCCTTGTGAAACAGGTCAGCAGCGGCATCGCAGCCGCCCGGGGCACTGCGATTGTAGCCCGTTTGTCGTCGACCTCGATTGGCAGCGCGACGGCAGCCGCTTAAGCCTCCAGACAGCGGCCATGCCATGGTTAACCGTTCGTCGCCGGCAACGTATCATTCCGGCCTCGCCTGAACGGCCCGGAGTGCTCGCTGTGTTTTTTGCTGCATCCATTGCTGCTCTGCTGATCGGACCGATGCTGATGCAGATCGCGCGGCGCTCTGAACAGGTGAGTGAGCTCGTCGACGGATTTGCGCTGGTGTCCGTGAGCGGCCTGACGCTGCTCGTCATTCTACCGAGCGCCCTGCTCGTGGGCGGCCTGCCAACGGCGCTGTTTGTGGCTTTCGGGATGGGGTTGCCGACGTTCCTGCACCGGCTCGGCTCCCAGACGCTGGCGCTGACCGCAGACCGGGCCCTGATTCTCGGGGTTGCGATCCACGCGGCCATCGAATGTGCAGCGCTGGCCGGGGCAGACGAGCACTTCGGCTTTGCTGTCGTCGCGCATCGCGTCCCGGTTGGCCTGGCCGTGTTCATGCTCGCCGCCAGCCCGCAGTCGGGCTGGCGGTTCATCGGATTTCTGGCACTCGCCTCGCTGGTCGGCTTCACCGGCGGCCAGGAGTTGGTGGGCCTGCTCAACGACCATCAGCACGCCTGGCTCGAAGGCTTTGTTGCCGGATCGCTGCTCCACGTTGTGCAGGGCCACGCGCTCGGTCACGACCACGATCATCGGCAGGTTCCCGCCCCCGGGCCCACCGCAGCCAGCGGCCCGGCGAACCACCGGCCTGGTCGGCCCGCTGCGGTCGGCACCGACACCGCGCCGCTGAGTGCCACGCCAGCAGCGGCGACCGCAGCGCTCAACGCAGACGCTCACCACTGCGCGAGCCACGGCGACGATGGACACACGCACGAGATAACCCGTGGCTCGCTGCTCGGTGGAATCGGCTCGCTGCTCGGAATTGTGCTGGTGCTTGCAGTGCTGTTCGATCCCCATGAGCACTACGATTCGCTGGACCACGAAGCGGAAGTACTGGCACCGGCGTTCATCGACACGTTCCTCGACCTCGCACTGACCAGCGCCCCGGCACTGCTGCTCGGCTATCTGCTCGCCGGGCTCGTCCGTGCGCTGATGACCACCCGTCAGGTCAGCTGGTTGGCCGGGGGCCGCCGCAGCACGCAGGCGGTTAAGGGGGTGGCCTTTGGCCTGCCGCTGCCAATCTGCTCCTGCGGCGTCCTGCCGCTGTACCAGTCGCTGGTGCGCGCCGGCGTACCGGTCACGGCGAGCGTCGCTTTCCTGATCGCAACGCCCGAGCTCGGCATCGACGCGTTGCTGCTGTCGCTGCCACTGCTGGGCGAAGCGTTGACCCTGCTCCGCCTGCTGGCGGCGCTCTTTGTCGCGCTCGCCGTCGCGCTGCTGCTCGGCGCCCTGCACCGGCCGCACACGCCGCTGCCGAGCAGTGAACGGGTCATCGGGCGCCCGCCGCTCGGCACGCGGCTGCGCAAAGGCCTCAGCTTCGGCCTCGTGGAACTCTTTGATCACACGATGCCCTGGATCGTGCTCGGGCTGGTGATTGCGGCCCTGCTGGCGCCGTTACTCGATACCAGCACGCTCGCCACGCTGCCGCCGGCGCTGCAGGTGCCCCTGTTTGCACTGCTAAGCGTGCCCGCCTACGTCTGCGCAGCCGGCGCCACCCCGATCGCCGCGGTCGCCATCCAGGGCGGAATCAGCCCGGGGGCAGCGCTCGCCTTTCTGATCGCAGGTCCCGCGACCAACGTGACTACCTTCGGCATTCTCACCCAGCTGCATGGACGTCGATTTGCATTGAGCTTCGGGATCGCGGTTGCGGCCTGCGCCATTGCCGTCGGCTGGCTGGTGGATCTGAGCGGCTGGGTCGAACCCGGCAGCCCAACGGTGCACACGCACGCCGACGAACGTCTCCCGGAGATCCTGGCACTCAGTGCACTCGGCCTCCTGGCGGCGCTGTCATTGCTGCGCCAGGGCCCGCGCGGCATGGTGCAGCAAATCACCACGCCCTTTCGCAGCGCAGGCAGCCAGGAGGCGTCGTGATCGATCTGTCGCCCTACTCCAGGGTAAACGTCAGTCGGGTCCGCAGCCCGGGCGTCGTGACCGGCTGTCCATCAACGACGCGTGGACGATAGCGGGACCGGCTCACCGCGGCTAACGCGGCCCGATCGAACACGCCGCGCGGGTGCGCCTCGACCACCCGAGCATTGGCGACGCCACCGCTTGCCTGCACGACAAACTCGACAACGACATAACCTTCCGCACCTCGACGCTTCGCGCTTTCGGGATACACCGGCCGCGCTTGAACCAGGCTCATGACGTCGCCGTCGGCAAGCAACACCGCAGGGGTGAGCTGCGGGCCATGGTCCACATCCTGTTCGAAGGTCAACTCCCCGTAGCCGATCTGCTCACCCTGGACCGGGGTTACCGCCGGTGGCCGTGCTACCGGTGGCGGGGGATCGGCCTTGCGCCGAACGGGTGGTTTCGGCGGGTCTTCCGGCAGGCGGACGAAGGGAATTACGCTCATTGATGGCTGTTCTTCGATCACGGCAAACGGCGGTTCAATGAGGGTCCGCATCAACCAGGCAATCGCGAAGGTCGTCAGCGCGGCCAGCAGGAGTGCAGCCGGCAGGCGCAGCGGCGAAACGCTCTCAACAGCGGTTGTCGTTCGCAGTATGTTTTCTTCAGACACGGGAACTCCTTGGCGCCCTTGCGTGGCACCGGTAGTCAGGGGGTGGCTGCGTGCAGCCGGGACCTGGGCTTGCCGTACCCGGCAGCGGCCCAGCTAGCGGGCGATCAACTCGAAACGGAACCGTTGCCGGACCCGCAGCGGCTGCGGATCGGCAGGAAAGGCGGCCAGCACCACCGCCTCTGACCTCGGTCGCGGCCAGGATTCGTATCGGCTCAGCGCCACCGCGCGGAGCGCAGCTGCGTCGAACACCGCAGGCGCGGAGCTGTCGACGACGTGCGGGCGGAGCGGCGTACCATCACGAGCAAGCGTGAACTCCACCACGACGCTGCCCCGTTGCCTGCTGAGCAAGGCGACGCCGGGGTAAACGACGGCCGGTTGGCTGATCAGCCGCGGGCCGGAGCGGGCAGCAAGCTCTGTTCGTCCGAGCACCTCAATGTCGCTTGTCACCCGGGGGACCGCCGAGCGCGGCGCCGACGGCAGCGCCGCCGCCGGCAACACCATCGCGGGATGGAGCGCACGCTGCGCGGGTGCCGCGCGTTCGATGGGTGTCAGCGCCGCCAGCAATTGCAATCCTGCCAGCAGGATGCCGAGCCGAAGCAAGGTCTGCGGCGCCGCAGGATCCGTATCCAGCCGCCGTCGAAACTGAGCCAGCCGCTGCAACAAGTCGTCGCGGGTCGCTCGCAGCAGGCGTTGGAAGATCCCTGCGCGGGTGTCGGCCCTGAGTGCAGCCTGGACTTCAGGTTCCGTTCCCGCGCCGGCCGGGGGCTCGGCGATCGTCACCGGAGCCGCGGTCTGCTCAATGCGCGCGGCACCCAGCAATCCGTCTAAGTATCTGATTCGTGGCACAAAGAGATCGCACGCACGCGCATCGGCACTGGCTTCAATGGCGGCTGCCAGCTTCCGGCGGAGCCGTCGAATACCTGGAAGCCACCACAGCACCGCCCCAACAAGGTCCGCGAACAGCAGCCACTGATCGTCCCGACGCTTAAGGTGCACCAGCTCGTGTGCCAACGCCGCAGCCAGGGGCTCCGCCTCCGCCGTGCACGCCCCGGCAACGTCCACGAGCGCTCGGGGGATGACGATGGTGGGACCAGCCAGCGTGCTGCACGCGGTTCGCGCCCCTGCGCGGATCACTGGTCGCGCGTCCCGGTAGTTTAACTGTCGGACAACGCGGAACAGCGCCGTCGCAAGCGCATCGGACTCAATGGGTGACAGTTCGAGAAGCGCTCTCCGGGTCCGGCGGATGCGGTACAGCAGGAGCAGTAGCCTCGGCACGGCAACCGCAATCCACAGCAGCATGAGAGCCCCGGGTATCGGGGTGTGCAGCAGGGCAAACCAGGGCGTAACCAACGCCAGGCTCTCGGGACGCAAACCAACCGGCAGCGCGAACGGCGACCCGCCAAGCCCGATCGGCAACAGCAGCAGCAGCGCGAAGCCGAGGGTCAGCAGCGTGCGCTGCGCGGTCGGGCTGTAGCGGTACTGATTGCGCAGCATCAGGTTGAGCACGACCATCACCAACACCAGCGACAGCAACAGCTGGAGCGTTGGCACGCTTAACGTCCACGCCTCCGTTCACGTTTGAGATCCTCGAGCGCAGCCTCAATCTCCAGCAGGTCGGATTCGCTCAAGCGCTCCTTCTGCTCGCCCAGCAATCCCATTAGCGCTGCAGCCGGCCGATCACGAAAGAAGTTGCGAACCAGGCGGTTGACCGCCTGCCCGGCCGCTTCGGCCCGTGGCTGCAAGGGGCGGTAGATGTAGCGCGTTCCTTCCATGCGGTAGGTGACCTGACCCTTCTCAAGCAGTTTGGTCAGAAACGTTCGTACGGACGAGTAGGCGGGTGCGTCGGTCATCGCAGCGCGCACGTCCGCAACGGAGGCTTCCTCGAGCCGGAACAGCACGTCCATGATCTGGCGCTCGCGCCGGCTGAGCTGCGTTACTTCCCGTTTGCCCATGTCTCTCACCTCAAGGCTTCAAGCTACGGCTCACCGAGCACACCTTCCTGCCACCGGAGCAGTTTTCGCCGCTGCAGCAGCCCTCTGAAAAAACAGCTTGCTGCTAATTAACCTTCTGCTAAGAAATTTTCTGCTAATAAATTAGCAGCAGATACAATCTGCTACTTTTTTAGCACTTAGTCAACCGAGGCGCTTCGCGGGCCTCTCAATGCGCGTGCGCGCAGGTGGCTAGCGTCGGCTTTGTTGATCCCACTTCTCCGACCAGCTGCTGAGGCGGAGCAGGTGCTCGCCAAGTTCCGCGCCGAGCACCGTGTAGCCGAAGCCGGACTCCTCGAGGTCGACCAGCTCGAGCTCGCGCAGCTCCTTCAGGCGGGCATTCAGGCTCGTCGGGGACACGTCGTCGCAGCGGCTGCGGAGGTCGCGGAAGCTCAACCGACCGTCCCGCAGCTCCCAGAGCACGCGCAGTGTCCAGCGCTTACCGAGCGCATCAAGCAGCAGCATGATTGGCCGCCCGGTCGCGGAGCCACGCACAGCCCGGGTGGTCCTGGCCCCTGTTCCCGGTGCTTTAGCGGCGGGGGTTGTCCGTTTCGGCATGACTGTCCTCGCTCTGACGCGCTTCAGGAGCCTGGTTGCGCATTGCCCTCGCTCGACGGGTCTGGAAAGGCTTGTCCTCCAGAACCGTGCGCTGAGAACGGTTCTCTAACGCGAGCAGCTTGACGCTACAGTTTTTGTAGCGATACACTCCCGGCAGCTCGCTACTAAAAATGTAGCAGAAACCTGCCGTTGACGCAGCCCCTCCAACAACACGGGACGCCCAGAATGAACCACACACTGACCCCACTGGAACCACCGTACGCGCCGGAAATTGCCGAACTCCTCGAGCGGTATCCCCGCGGCAGAGACGGTTACATCATTCGCCTGTTCCGTGTGTTTGCGAACAGCACACGTTTTCTCGGCAGCAAGGGCGCCACGAATCTGCTGGACCGCGACAGCCCGCTGACCCTGCGGGAACGCGAGATCGTGATCCTGCGCGTCACCGCCAACAGGGACTGTGAGTACGAGTGGGGCGTTCATGTCGCTACCTTTGCAGCCGCCGCGGATCTGACCGAAGCACAGGTTGCCGCTACGCGGCTGGCGGCCAGCGATGCCCCCTGCTGGTCACCGGGGGAGCGCCTGCTCCTCGACTGCGTCGATCAGCTCTGCCACAGCGCAACCCTCAGCGACGAAACCCGCCAGCGTTTTCAGCAGCACTGGACTGCGGAGCAGCAGCTCGAGATCTTCGCGCTGTGCGGCAACTACCACCTGATCAGCTGTGTCGCCAACGTCTCCCGCGTAGCACGGGAAGCGGACAGCCCGCGCTTTCCGCCGCCGGCTGAGCCGGCGGACGCTGCACGCTGAGTAGCGGCGGGGGCTAGCGGGCGGTCCCGACGACACCCTCACGACGTGGGTCGGCACCGCCTTCGAGACGACCATCAGGATGGCGCAGGATCATGCTGAGCCCCGAGTTTTCCCCACGGGTCGCATCGACCTGCTGGCCAAAGGACTCGAGGGTTTCGATCAGCTCCGGCGTAGCGCGGTCCTTCTCTACCCGCACAACATCACCTCGCGCGACCACGTTCGGCAGAGCGACGGCTTCCTGCGGCGTCAGTCCCCAGTCGAGGACGCCGAGCAGCGACTTTGCGGTGTAAGCAATGATGCTGTTGCCACCTGGTGAGCCGGTCGCGAGCAGAAATGCACCCTGCTCGTCAAACACGAGGGTGGGCGACATGGAGGACCGGGGACGCTTGCCGCCCGCAACAGCATTCGCCACGGCGTTCCCGACATCATCCACCGGCAGAAACGAGAAGTCCGTGAGCTGGTTGTTCAGGAACATGCCGCCCACCATCCGCGTCGAGCCGAAGATACTCTCGACCGTCGCCGTCATGGACACCACGTTGCCGTCCTTGTCGACCACCACGAAGTGCGTGGTTCCGGCCACATCGAGGGTTCCGTCGGCACCGTAGCGCGCGACCTCCGCGGTCTGCTCGAAGGGCCAGGGGTCGCCGGGCGCGATGGGCGGCTTGGGATCCCGTGAGCCGAGGTCCACAGCGCGCTGTTCCAGATAGGCCGCATCCAGCAGGCCCTGCAGCGGCACCTGCACGAAGGCGTCGTCACCTACGTAGTAGTCACGATCTGCGTACGCGCGACGCTGGGCTTCGGCAAACAGCGCCCAGTTGTCGTTATCCTCGGCGCCAGCCGGGGAGAACGAAGCCCCGCGCTCGAGGATGCCGAGAATCTCTGCTACGGCGACCCAGGACGACGGCGGCGGCGGTCCACAGAGCCGCCGCACGCGGTAGGTGAAACACAGCGCTGCCCGTTCCCGGGCCTGGTACGCCGCGATGTCGTCCCGCGTCATCGTGCCGGCCCGCGGGGACTGGCCGACGGCCGCGACGATGGCCGCGGCGAGCTCGCCCTGATAAAGCGCGCGCGGGTCGGCCTGCAGCGCGCGCAGGGTCGCGGCATAGGCCGGGTTGCGCAGCCGGTAGCCTTCCGGATGCGGCACGCCGTTCTCGTCGTGGAAATACTCCCAGGCATCGGTGGGCCCCTGGTCGGGCGTGCTGGGCAGGAACCGGCCGAACCGCTCGAGCATGCCCGCGAGGCGCGGCGAGACGAGGAAGCCCTCTTCGGCAAGCTGAAGGGCCGGTTCGAGCAACCGGGCCCAGGGCAGCTCACCGTGCTTGCGCTGCGCCAGAGCGAGCATGTCGACGACCCCGGGGACGCCGCTGGCCATCCCGCTGGTCTTTGCCTCGAGAAAGCCCATGGGCTTGCCGTCCGGGAGCACGAACTGCGCGGGATCAACCGCCGCAGGCGCCGTCTCGCGGCCATCGAAAACACTCACCGCACCCGTTGCGCCGTCGAGATGAACCATGAAGCCACCGCCGGCAAAACCCGAGCTCTGCGGTTCCACCAGGCTCAGCACCGCTTCAATGGCAACGGCAGCGTCGACCGCGGAGCCGCCGGCTTCGAGAATCTCGACTCCCGCGCGGGTTGCTTCCGGATTGGCGGTCACGACCATGCCGGTCGCGGCGGCGCTGGCCGAAGACCGCGGCTCCGTGTCTACCGCGCAGGCTGAGAACACCAGCGCGAGCGCCAGCGGAAGAATCCATCGAATCAGTCGCACTACCATCGAACCACCTGCTGTTGTTTGCGCCATTCAACCCTGAAACCGGGCATCGGACAAACGGTTGCAACAGGTTGCGGACGGCCTCAGGCCGTGTAGGCCGGATTGAGATCCGCAGCATGGCTCACCATCCAGTGCAGGCCTCCAGCGATGTACTCCGGCTGATAGTGGTCGGTGAGCTCGGCGATCTCACGGCCGCTGAAGCGCACCCGCATCGCCACCGGCAGCCGCAGCGGCGGCGCACCGTCGCGCCCGTAGCCGGAGATCAGGTTCACCCACAGCTCGCTCCGGTGCATGCGGGTGATCTGCTCGATCTCGAGCAGCCGCTCGTCCAGGCGCGCATCGAAGTTGCCTGTCGAACGCTGAAACCCCGCGACGATGGCATCACGCCCATGCAGGGTGCAGGCGAACGGCGCACCGACGACGCGGTACACGGCATCCGCTGCAAAGCAGCCGGCCACGGGGGCCCAGTCGCCGTCCGTCAGGGCGTCTTCAAAGGCGTTAAAATACCGGCTGAACCAAAGAACACTCGCACTCATGGGGTAACTCTCCTGACTGGCAACGTGAGTAAAAAAGAGCATTTACTCTTTTTATCAGTGTCGCGGAAACGCCGGGCTCTGGCAAGGGCTCCGGTACGAGGGGGCGCGTGTGCCTAGCCGGCAGCCAGCCGTGCCGCAGCAGCCCCGTGCCGCCAAGACCCGCCAGCGCGTGCTCGACGCGGCGCTCGAGGTACTGGCGGAACAGGGCTTCGAGGCGCTGAACACCAACCTGGTTGCTGAGGTCGCTGGCGTCCGTGTCGCGACCGTCTATCGCTACTTCACCGACAAGCACGACGTGATGTCCGCAATTGCCGAGCAGCACCTGGCGCAGCTGGATGCCTGGGCCGACGGTCTGGCCGCGCTGGCTGATCCGTCGACGCCGCTGGCTACAGCAAGCCGGCAGCTGGTGCACGGCTACTATGAGCTGCTACAGCAGCATCCGGCCATCGTCGAGCTGCGGGCAGCCATGCGCGCCGTGCCGGCGCTGCGGGTTCTGGACGAGCAGTCACTGGACCGTTGGCAGAGCCGTCTCGCTGGCGCGCTGCGGCAGCGTGGCTCGCCGCTGAAACCCGCTGAGCTGCGCTCCGCGACCCGGCTGCTCACCGAAACCGTCTGCAACGGTGCCGACCGCACCCTGCCCCACGGCGCCCGCGAAGCACAGCGCCGCCTCGAGGCGCTCAACGAACTGACCACCGCCTACTTGCACACTCTCTGCTGACTGGAGCTTACGCCTATGCTGAATTGCACCATCGATGGCCCGATCGCAACGCTGACGCTGGCCCGTTCGGAACGTTACAACGCCATCACCGTCGAGCTCATGCAGGCGCTGATCGACCAGGCCGCCGCGCTCAGCGACCAGGACGACGTTCGTGCGGTAATCCTGAACGCCGAGGGCAAACACTTCAGCGTCGGGGCCGATCAGAAGTCAGGTGCGCCGGAAGGCGCCAGCACGGGCAGACCGAGCCTGCTCGCGCGCCGCCGGCAGACGGAGCTGGGGCAGCGCCTGATGCGTGCGCTGCGGGAGCTCCGCCAGCCGACCATCTGCGCGATCCAGGGCGTCGCGACCGGCGGCGGCGCCTGCATCGCCATGGCCTGCGATTTCCGTGTGGCTGACAGCACGGCGCGCCTCGGCTTCGGTGAGGTCAAGCTCGGCATGAACCTGATGTGGCAGGCCGTGCCCCTGTGCACGGCGCTGATCGGCCCGGCCCGCGCCAAGCGGATGATCATGACCGGGGCCCTGTTCCCTGCCGCACAGGTCGAACCCTGGGGCCTGCTCGACGAAGTCGTCGCGCCCGAGGATCTGGCGGGCGCAGCGCGCCGCTGGGCCGACGAGTACGCAGCGCTGCCCCCTGTCGCCGTGCAGATGATCAAGCGGAGCATCAACGCCGTCACCGGACCGCTCGACGCCGCCATCATGCACATGGATGCGGATCAGTTTCTGCTCGCCACCGCAACGCAGGACTCGCGGGAAGGACGCAAGGCGTTTCTCGAGAAGCGCACGCCGCGCTTCACCGGGAACTGAAGGCCGCTGGTGGCCAGCCGGCTAGTCCGGCCAGTGCCAGTTGGGGCGGTCGAGCAGCCCCTGCCCAAGCACCTGCGTTGCCCCCAACACCTTTTCGAGGTGGATCGACTCGCAGCTGTCGTCGCGCTCCAGCACGTTGACCAGTCGCCCCGCGTGGGAAATGACCCAGAGCTGGCTGTGCCGCGACGCACCGATGATCAGCCGCCCGAGCGCCGGCAGCAGATCCGGATGCAGGCTGGTTTCCGGTTCGTTGAGCACCATCATCGGCGGCGGCCGCGGGGTCAGCAGCGCCGCAATCCAGAGCAGATAGCGCAGCGTTCCATCAGACAGCTCCGCGGCTGTCAGCGGCCGTAGCAACCCCTCCTGCTGGAACAGCACGCCGAAGCGATTGGCAGCATCAACGGTGACCTCGACGCGACACCCGGGGAACGCGTCGTCGACAGCGGCATCCAGATCAGCCCGCTCCCCCATCTCGATGATCGTCTGCAACGCCGCCGCGAGATCCTGTCCCGTCGCCCCGAGCACGGGCGTGCGGGTGCCGAGGTGCGCCTGCCGCGCCGGTGCTTCAGTATCGGTACGAAAGTGATCGTAGAACCGCCAGCGGCAGATCTCGTCACGCAGCTGGGTGGCTTCCGGAGTCAGCTCCGGGTCCGTCAACCGGTTGAACAGGCTCTCCTGTGGCGCCAGATGCTGTTCCACCACTGTCCAACTGCGGCCGCTGCGCACCTTGACCACCGGTCCCTCGCGATCCACCAGCGCCTTCGCGGCCCGGAAATACTCCCCGGCAAAAATACACTCGCGCTTGATCACCGGGTCGCGATTGAACAGTGTCTGCCCCGGCACTGGGAGCCCCAGAGAGATCGTGTAGCCAAAAGTTGCACCGGCGAAGCCGAGCTTCAGGCGCAGCGCCTCACGGCGGGTCGTGCCCTGAATCGGGGTCTCGCCCCGCTGCTGCGCGGCCGTGGTGGTTTCCGGTCCGGCCCAGAGCGTGGACTGCAGCCCACCTTCCTGCGCCAGCGCGCTGATCACGTTTCCCTGCGCGCAGTTCGCAAGCAGCCGCAGGGCTTTGTAGAAGTTCGA
>JBCDGJ010000158.1:0-11720 GCA_038757945.1 Pseudomonadota bacterium | reverse complement strand
TTGCCGGCAAGCCGGAGGAAGAGCTGCCCGCCATCGAGGATCGCAAGATGCTCGAAATCGATGTCGACAATTTTGATAGCCGCTTGAAGGCCATGAAGCCTCGTGCGGCGTTCTCTGTACCGAACACGCTGACCGGGGAAGGTGACCTCAAGGTCGATATCACCTTTGAAAGCATGGACGATTTCTCGCCCGCCGCGGTCGCGCGTAAGGTTGCCGGAGTCGACAAGCTGCTCGAAGCGCGTACGCAGCTATCGAATCTGGCCACCTTCATGGATGGCAAGGCGGGTGCCGAAGACCTGATCAGCCGGGCGTTGAAGGACGATACACTCATGCAGGCGCTGGCTTCTAAGGCCAGTGATGCCGACAGCGACGGGGAGGGTTGATCATGGCCGAGAGCGACCAGCAGGCCGGTGGCGCGGAAGCGCTGACCGCCGATGACTTTTCCGAGCTCCTCAAAAAGGAATTCAAACCCAAGTCTGACCGCGCGGCAGAGCAGGTCGAGACGGCGGTGCAGACCCTGGCCAGCCAGATCCTGAACGATGAGAACCTGATCGTTGATGACGCGTCGAACACGATCAACGCCCTGATCGCCGAGATTGATGCCAAGCTCTCTGAGCAGGTCAACCAGATCATGCATCACCCGGATTTTCAGCAGCTCGAATCCGCATGGCGAGGCCTGTCTTATCTGGTGAATAACACCGAAACCGATGAGATGCTGAAGATCCGTTTCATGCCGATCTCCAAGAAGGAAGTCGGCAAGACGCTGAAGAAGTTCAAGGGCACGGCCTGGGACCAGAGCCCGCTCTTCAAGAAAATCTACGGTGAGGAATACGATCAGCTCGGGGGCGAGCCCTACGGTGCACTGGTCGGGGACTACCACTTCGATAACTCGCCGCAGGATGTCGAGATTCTCGCGGGCATGGCGCAGATCGCCGCCGCGGCGCACGCTCCCTTTATCGCCGGTGCCTCGCCCACCGTGATGCAGATGGACTCCTGGAGCGAGCTGCAGAACCCGCGTGACCTGACCAAGATTTTCACGACGCCCGATTACGCAGCCTGGCGCTCGCTACGTGATTCTGAGGACGCGCGTTTCCTCGGGCTGGCCATGCCGCGGTTCCTGGGCCGACTGCCTTACGGCGCAGCCACGGACCCGGTCGAGGAATTTGAGTTCGAAGAAGATACGGACAGTGCAGATTCTTCCAAGTACACCTGGGTCAACTCGGCGTACGCGATGGCGACCAACATCAATCGGGCGTTTAAGAACTACGGCTGGTGTACGCAGATTCGCGGTGTCGAGTCCGGTGGCCTGGTCGAAGACCTGCCGGTGCACACCTTCCCGTCGGACGACGGCGGTGTCGATATGAAGTGCCCGACAGAGATTGCGATCGGCGATCGGCGTGAAGCGGAACTGGCGAAGAACGGCTTCATGCCCCTGGTCCATCGCAAAAACACCGACCTAGCCGCGTTTATCGGCGCGCAATCTCTGCAGAAGCCTGCGGAATACGATGATCCTGATGCCACAGCCAACGCCAACCTGGCGGCGCGTTTCCCCTACATGTTTGCCAGCTGTCGCTTTGCGCACTACCTGAAGTGCATGGTGCGTGACAAAGTGGGCTCAATGACAAGCCGCGCCGAGATGGAGCGCTGGCTGAATGACTGGATCATGCAGTACGTTGATGGTGATCCAGAAAACTCCACGCAGGCGACTAAGGCCCGGCGGCCCTTGGCTGCCGCCGAAGTTGTTGTTGCTGAGGTCGAGGGCAACCCGGGCTATTACAGTTCGAACTTCTATCTACGGCCGCATTACCAACTCGAGGGGCTGTCCGTATCGCTGCGGTTGGTTTCTCGGCTTCCATCAGAAAAGAGCTAATTGATTAGCGAGCAGAATAGAGTCTGACTGCCTTGGCAGGCCCGACTCCTAAACAGACGAACTGAGACCAAAATGGCAGTCGATATTTTCATCAAGATAGAAGGGATCAAGGGTGAAGCCCAAGATGCGTCGCACAAAGAGGAGATCGATGTGCTGGCGTGGGCCTGGGGGGGATCGCAGTCTGGCAATACGCATATCGGCGGCGGCGGCGGCGCTGGCAAAGTGAACTATCAGGATCTTTCTCTGACCAAGTACGTGGACAAGAGTTCGCCGACGCTGTTGCAGTTCATGACGACCGGCAAGCATGTTCCGTCGGCCAACCTCGTGGTTCGCAAAGCGGGTGAAAAACCACTTGAGTACATCAAGCTGGACCTCAAGGACATCATCATCTCGTCCGTGTCGACCGGGGGCAGCGGCGGCGAGGATCGACTGACCGAGAACGTGACCTTGAATTTTCGGGAGTTCAAGATCACCTACACTCCGCAAAACAAGGATGGCACCGGTGGTGGCGCCGTTGACTTCGGGTACGACATCGGCGCTAACGAGGAAGGCTAACAGCAGGCTGTCTGGCGTTGAGCGATCCGCAGGAAAAGCTGCGCACCGGTGATCTGGACGGTGCGCTGAGTGCTCTGCAACAGCAGGTGCGGTCTGATCCTGCTAACGCGAAGCACCGCACTTTTCTGTTTCAGCTACTCTCCCTCATGGGGCAGTGGGACCGCGCGCTGACCCAGCTCAACGTGGTGGCTGATCTCGACGGGACGGCGCTACCGATGGCCGCGATGTATCGTGAAGCGCTCGCCGCCGAAGCCCTTCGATCCGAGGTATTCGCCGGCAATCGCACACCGCTACTGTTTGCCGAGCCGCAGCAGTGGATAGCGTTGATGCTTGAAGCGTTGCGGGTAGAGTCGGCTGGCGATATCGAGCATGCAGCGTCACTTCGGACAGAAGCGCTTGCCGAGGCGCCCGCGCAGCCGGGTCAGGTGGAGCTGGCATCGGGGACAGCGCCGATAGCGTTCGACTGGGTCGCTGATGCGGATTCCCGGCTCGGGCCGCTGCTCGAGGTGATCATGAAGGGACAGTATTACTGGGTCCCTCTGCAGCACGTACAGCGGATCCAGATTGAGCCACCGGAGGATCTACGAGATCTGGTTTGGTTGCCGGCGACCTTTACCTGGAGTAACGGTGGGGAGGCGGTGGGCCTGATCCCGACTCGCTATCCGGGCACCACGGCCAGCGATGATTCGCAGCTGCGGTTAGCGCGCCGTACGGACTGGGTTGATCGCGGCAGCGACACCTACCACGGTCTTGGGCAGCGTCTGTTTGCCACGGAAGATCAGGACCTGTCACTGCTCGATGTGCGCACGCTGATCATGGCCGGCGAGGTTGCTCCGCAGCCTGACTGAACATGGCAGACCGCAGCGCGACCGACATGCTGCAGCCGGCGCTGCTCGACCGGCTGACCGACAACGACCCCGCTCAGAAGGTGGAATCCAAAGAGCGTCGTGCGATCTCCATGCAGAAGCTACGGGAGAGCGTGCGCCGTGATCTGGCCTGGTTGCTCAGCACCGGGCGGATGGAAACACTGCTCGATCTCGATGCCTTTCCGGAGATTGCTCACTCCGTGCTCAACTACGGCATTCCCGATATCTCTGGCGCCATGCTGGACTCAGAGCGTGCGCAGCGGCTTGAGACCGCCGTGCGCGATGCCATCCTTCACTTCGAGCCTCGTCTCAATCAGTCCTCGCTCAAAGTATCGGTGACGGCGGATCCGCAGAGCATGCAGCGCAATGCGCTGGTGTTTCAGATCGAGGCAGAGCTGTGGGGCCGACCGCTGCCGCAGTCCATCGTGTGGAAGTCCGAGCTTGATCTTGAAAGTGGCAGTGCCAAGGTCTCCGAGGCAGACCGCTGATGGATCCGCGTCTGCTGCGCTACTACAACCGCGAGCTGCAGTTCATGCGGGAAATGGGCCAGGAGTTTGCCCGGGAGTACCCCAAGATCGCTGCACGATTGGGGATGGAGGAGCTCAGCGTCAGCGACCCCTATGTCGAGCGGCTGCTCGAGGGTTTTGCCTTTCTGGCAGCGCGTGTGCAACTCAAACTCGATGCAGAGTTTCCAACCTTTACGCAGCACCTGCTGGAAATGGTGTTTCCGCACTATCTGGCGCCGCTGCCGTCCATGGCGATTGCGCGCTTCATGCCGCTGCTGAGTGAAAGCGGGCTTGCCAGTGGCTATGAGCTGCCCCGTGGCACGGCGCTACAGGCCGCGCGTGCCCGCGGTCAGCAGACGGCCTGTGAGTTCCGCACGGGCCACGCGCTGACGCTGTGGCCCTTGGAGCTGTCAGAGGCCCGCTATTTCGGCAGCGCGGGTGCCCTCGGCACCGTCAAAGTGGATCGGCTTGCCGGCGTTCGCGCCGGCGTTCGGATCAGCCTGCGTGCGACCGCCGGGCTGGCGTTCGACGAGCTGTCCATGGATACGCTGACCCTGTATCTGCACGGCCAGGATGAGGTCCCAGGGCGCCTCTATGAGCAGATTCTTGGCAACGCGGTGTCGGTCCTTGTCCGGCCCAAGGGCGGGCGTGACGCGTTGCCCGTCTATCTGCCTGCGGACTGCCTGCAGCCCGTGGGCTTTGCGGAAGACGAAGCGCTCCTACCGCCAAGCCCGCGAACCTTTTCCGGCTATCGGTTTCTGCAGGAGTATTTCGGCTTTCCGGCGCGCTTCCGCTTTGTGTCGATCACCGGGCTGCAGCAGGCGCTACGTCGCTTTGGCACCACAGAGCTGGAGCTGTTCGTGCTGTTCGATCGGAAAGACTCGCTGCTCGATGGCCTGGTGAGTGCCGATCACTTTGCGCTCAACTGCGTGCCGGTCATCAACCTGTTTCCCAAGCGCGCTGACCGAGTCCACCTGCGGGAGGCAAATCACGAGCACCACGTGGTCGCAGACCGCACACGGCCCATGGATTTTGAGGTTTGGAGTGTCACGGGTTTGCAGGGCTTTGGCACCAGCGCTGCGCCAGAGCAGCGCTTTGAGCCCCTGTATTCCCATCACGACGGTAAGCTCGACACTGATCGGGCGTACTACACCTGCCGGCGTGCACCGCGGGTGGTGTCCTCCAGCCAGCAGCGGGACGGGACCCGCTCCAGCTATATTGGCAGCGAAACTTATCTGTCGCTGGTGGATGTGCTTGAGTCGCCGCTGCGCAGCAGCCTGCGGCAGGTCGAGGCGATGACGCTGTGCACCAATCGTGACCTGCCGCTGCACTTTCAGCCGGGGCAGGGCACGACGGATTTCACGCTCGATACCGGTGCGCCGGTGGAGCGGGTGCAGTGTCTGGGAGGGCCGACCCGACCCCGAGCGGCCTTCGCTGCCGGATCGACGCCCTGGCGCGTCATCAATCACCTGTCGCTGAACTATCTCTCGCTGACCGATGCGGATGATGGGGAGGGTGCGCAGGCACTGCGGACCATGCTCGGGCTCTACGCGGACGAGAACGACCAGGCCAACCAGCGGCAGATCGACGGTGTGCGCAGCATCCGCAGCGAGCCGATCACGGCACGCATTCCGGTGTCTGGCCCGGCGAGCTTTGGGCGCGGTCTGGGCATCACCCTGGATTGCGACGAGACCGCTTTTGAGGGCAGTGGGTTGTTCCTGTTCGGGCAGGTGATGGAAGCCTTCTTCGCTCGCTATGTCTCCGTTAACTCCTTTACCGAAACCACGCTGCGCTCTTCAGAGCGTGGGGAGATCATGCGATGGCCGGCGCGTCTCGGTCAGCGTCTCGCGCTGTAGCGGAGCGCCTGGCGCAGCTGGCTCAGGCGCCGGGGCAGAGCGGCTTCTACGCGACGCTGCGTTTTCTCGAGGCCGTGTACGCCGACCGAGCTCGAGTCGGTGAGGGTGCGCGGCCGTCGGATGAGCCCGTACGGCTGGGACAGGCCCCGCATCTGGCCTTCGTCGCCGGAGCGATTGACAGCTTCACCGTCGGCGACGGCAGTGCTGCGCCACACCGGTTGGCAAGCTATTTCTTTGGTCTGTTTGGCCCGAATGGGCCACTGCCGCTGCATCTCACTGAATACGCCTATGACCGTGAGCAGCAGTTCGATGATCGCACCTTCCGTGCGTTCGCCGACATGTTTCATCATCGCCTGTATGCCATGTTCTATCGTGCCTGGGCCAATGCGCAGCCCACGGCGCGCATGGATCGTCCGGACGGCCGGACCTTTGATCGCTACGTCGGTGCCCTGTTCGGGCTGGGCGACCGCTCGCTCTTCGACCGTGATCACATTGACGACGATGCCAAACGCTTCTGGGCCGGGCGCCTTTCTGCGCCGGCCAAGTCGGCAGAGGGACTGCGGGCTTTGCTGAAGCACTACTTCGCGGTGCCCGTGCGTATCGAGCAGTTTGTCGGTGAGTGGCTCGACCTGCGCGAGAGTGATTGGCTCCGACTGGGCGGTCGTCGTCGGGGCGCGGTGCTCGGCCTTGATGCCATCGTCGGGAGCCAGGTCTGGACCACGCAGCATAGGATTCGCATTCACTGCGGCCCGCTGGATTTTTCGCAGTTCACTGCCTTCCTGCCGGAGGGCGCGAGCCTTGCGCAGCTGAAGGATCTGGTGCGGCTGTACCTGGGGGATGAGCTCGCCTGGGACTGTCAGCTGGCGCTGAAGGCGCCCGAGGTGCCGAGCGTACGTCTCGGGCAATTCGGGCAGCTGGGGTGGAGCAGCTGGCTGGGCGAACGCGATTCTACACAGCCAGCGACCGACGTGGTCGTGGACCCCTTCTTTAAGACGAACAACAGCAGCTAAGAGACGAATCAGGGAGCTAGACCATGGCGGAGATAGGACGGGCGGCACTCTTCGGGAAACTGAACCCGGTGGGCTATAAGGCCATCGAGGCGGCGACGGTGTTCTGCAAGATGCGGGGCAATCCCTACGTAGAACTCGTGCACTGGGTCAATCAGCTGCTGCAGCTGCAGGACTCCGATCTGCATCGCATCATCAAGCAGTTCAACATCGACCCATCGCGGTTGGCGGCGGACATTACCGATGCCCTGGACAAGTTGCCTCGCGGCTCGACCACCATTTCCGACCTGTCGTCGCACATCGAAGAGGCCGTCGAGCGCGGTTGGGTGCTGGCAACGCTCATGTTCGGCGAATCGCAGGTGCGCACCGGTTACCTGGTGGCTGGCCTGCTGCAAGTGCGCGGACTGAAGAGCGCGCTGTTCGGCATCTCCCGGGAGTTCGAAAAGATCAGCTTCGAGACCCTGAGCGACCGGTTCGACGAAGTGTGCGGCGGTTCGCCGGAAGAGGCGCTCAGCGCCACCGATGGTGTACAGATGGGCGGTGCGGCCCCCGGTGAGGCCAGTGGCAGTATCGCGCCCGCGCAGATGGGCAAGCAGGAAGCGCTGGCGCAGTTTACGGTGGATATGACCGCCCAGGCGGATGCGGGCGAGATCGATCCGATCGTCGGTCGCGATGATGAGATCCGGCAGCTGATCGATATCCTCATGCGTCGGCGCCAGAACAATCCCATCCTTGTGGGCGAAGCTGGGGTGGGGAAGACCGCCGTCGTCGAGGGTTTTGCCAATCGAATCGCCCGCGGCGACGTACCGCCCATGCTCGCCAATGTGCAGCTGCGGTCCCTGGATGTCGGCCTCCTGCAGGCGGGCGCCAGTATGAAAGGCGAGTTCGAAAACCGGCTGCGTCAGGTCGTCGAGGAGGTGCAGTCCTCGGAGACGCCAATCATTCTGTTCATTGATGAAGCGCACACGCTCATCGGTGCGGGTGGCAGCGCCGGGACCGGCGATGCGGCCAATCTGCTCAAGCCCGCACTAGCTCGGGGCACGCTGCGCACCGTCGCCGCGACGACCTGGGCGGAGTACAAAAAGTACATCGAGAAAGACCCGGCCCTCACACGGCGCTTTCAGACCGTGCAGGTCGGCGAGCCGGAAGAGGACAAAGCGGTTCTCATGATGCGTGCGGTGGCTGCCAAGATGGAGGATCACCATCAGGTACAGGTCCTCGACGAGGCGCTGGAAGCCTCCGTGAAGCTGTCCAGCCGCTACATTCCGGCGCGGCAGCTGCCGGACAAGTCCGTGAGTCTGCTCGATACCGCGGCGGCACGTGTCGCTGTGAGCCAACACGCCATTCCGGCGGCGCTAGAGGACAGCCGCCGGCGCATTGAAGCGCTGGAAAATGAGGCCCGGATCATCGCCAACGAAGCTGCGGTGGGGGTCGAGACCGGGGAGCGCGATGCGCTCGTGAGCGCACAGCTGGCCGCGGAGCGGGAACGCTGCGAGTCCCTCGAAGGGCTGTGGGGGCAGGAGAAGACCCTCGTGGAAGAAATCCTCACTCTGCGCAGCCAGCTGCGTGCGGGCTCCGAAGCGGTGGAGGGCACCGGCTCGGCACTGGAGGCCGCCGCCGATGAGCAGCCGGTGGCAGTGGAACCACCGGTTGAGCCGCTGTCCGATGCGCAGCGCGACTCGGCGCTGGCGCGCCTGCGTGAGCTGCAGGGACAGTTGGCGGAGCTGCAGGGCGAAAGTCCCCTGATCCTGCCAACGGTCGATCACCAGGCGGTGGCGTCGGTGGTGCAGGACTGGACGGGGATCCCCGTGGGCCGCATGGTCAAGAACGAGATCGAGACCATTCTCAAGCTGGCGGACTCGCTCAAGGAGCGCGTCATTGGCCAGGATCACGGGCTCGAGATGATCGCCCGACGAATTCAGACCTCCCGAGCCAACCTCGACAACCCGGGCAAGCCTGTTGGCGTCTTCATGCTCGCCGGGCCCTCCGGCGTGGGTAAGACGGAAACTGCGCTCGCGCTCGCGGAGGCGATGTACGGCGGTGAGCAGAACATCATCACGATCAATATGAGCGAGTTCCAGGAGGCGCACACCGTCTCCACCCTAAAGGGCGCGCCCCCCGGCTATGTCGGCTATGGCGAGGGCGGCATCCTGACGGAAGCGGTACGCCGCAAACCCTACTCGGTGGTGCTGCTGGACGAAGTCGAGAAGGCGCACCCGGACGTGCATGAGATTTTCTTTCAGGTGTTTGACAAGGGAATCATGGAGGATGGCGAAGGTCGCCTCATCGACTTCAAGAACACCCTCATCCTGCTGACCACCAATGTGGGTAGCGATCTGATCATGAATCTGTGCAAAGACCCGGAGCTCATGCCCGACGCCGAGGGCATTGCCAAAGCGCTCCGTGAACCGCTGCTGAAGACCTTCCCGGCGGCGCTACTGGGTCGTATCGTGACGATTCCCTACTACCCGCTCAGCGACGCCATGATCGATGCCATTGCCCGGCTGCAGCTGGGCCGTATCGAAAAGCGGGTGGTGGCCAACTACCGTGTGCCCTTCACTTACACCGACGCGGTCTTGGCGCTGATTCGCAACCGCTGCACGGAGCTTGAGAGCGGTGGCCGCATGATCGATGCGATCCTGACGAACACGGTGCTGCCCACAGTCAGCCGCGAGATCCTTAACCGCACCATGGACGGCGTCGAGCTGCAGCGCGTGCATGTGGACGTCAAGGACGAGGAGTTCGTCTACGACTTCGATCAGGCTTAAGGCGGCGCTCGGTTCTAGAGCACCACGGTACCGGCGTCGCGTCGCGCCCGGAGCGGCATCAGACCGCCGTTGGCGATCTGTGCGGCGGCGGTACCGCTCAGCAGCACTTCCGTGCAGGGCATGATGGCCTCGCCACCGGCGTCTTTGTACAGCGCCATGGGCAGGTCGGTCACCGTGGCGTCACTGTTGAGCATGGCGATCGCGCATAGCAGCGCCGGGTTGCCCCAGCAGAACGCTTCGTGGGCCGGCGCGGTGGGCAGCTCCTCGAAGTCGAAGCGCTCAATGGCATCGGTGCGCGACCCGTAAGGCTGCCTGAGAGCGAAACGCGGCGTCGCCAACCGCAAGGCGCCGCCGGCCGGATGGTCGCGCAGGGCCTGCCAGAAGGCCGCCGGCTCGCTGGCCGCGGGTCGCCAGTCCTGTGGGGAAGCCGCCTCGGTGAGGCTGTGGCAGCCGCACAGCGCAAGGCTGCCCTGTGCCAGCAGCTGGGCGTCGCACTGCGCAGCGCAGGCGCCTAGCCGCGCAAGCACGGACAGCTCTGCCATGTGCTCTCCCACGCTGTAGAGGGCGATCATGAGCTTGGGCCGGGGCAGCTGCGGATGCTCGGTAACAGCCCGGTAACTTGGCGATTCGCTCAGCGGTAGCTCGTTGGCCAGCTCTGCTTCGAGCGTCTGCCAGGGCAAATCGATCAGATCGAAGCCGGCGAGCGAATCGTCCACCCGGCGCAGCAGCAGGTCGACCCCCAGCCAGTTGCGCTCCAGCTGTTGGAAGACTGGCTCAGTGAGCACGGCGCGGAGCAGGGTGGTGAGCATAGCCAGCCCCTGCTGGCGTAGCTGCTTGAGCGCGTCGTCCTCCGCAGCGCTGCTGTGACCTTCTAAGGCGGTCGCGATGGTGTCCTTGAGCAGGTCGTCGATGGCGCGCTGTGCACCGGTCTCGCGGCCGAGCAGCCGCTCGAACATGCCGGCATCGTCTTCTGCCGCCGCGTCCGCGGCCGTGGTTTCGGCAACAGGCTGCGGCGTCTGCGCAGAGGCGGCGTCGCTCGCCGACGCATCGTTTGCATCCAGCAGTTGGCGCAGTTCGGCGGCGGCGCTCGCTTGCTGCGCTTCCTTATCGAGGGCTCGCAGTAGATCACTCACTCTGCGGCAGGCGGGCACGATCTCCAGGAGTCGGTCTGGGTGAAAGTCATCAATACTGGCCAAGGTGACGCGGCAAGGCCTGAGCGTTTCCGAGCCGTTGGGAAGCGTGACCGTTGGCTTGAGGTCAGCGAAGAGGTCCGTGAGGGTCTCGAAGGACAGAGCCTGGCGCTTCAGTACTGCTGCGCCCGCAGGCGCGGTCTGGCTGCCGGAAAAATCGCCGAGGATCGTGACCACTGGGGGATCGGAGTCGTCGCGGCGCTGGCTGTTCATGCGCCCCAGGCTCACTTCGAACTGCAGCCTACTGTCGTTGCTCACATCCCCTCCCGATGCCATTGTGCGGAGTGATTCTTGCTATGTTTCAAGGACATAGCGCGTTACATTAGACTGCTTGGACGTCACGCGATGCTATAGTGTCGGCCCAGGCCTCAGCGCCGACCTATGCAATTGAATCAGTGAGAGTGTAATGGCCCGGCCGCGCTTGCAAGAGATCAACTACTTTGAGTTCAAAGCCGCGCTCGCGAACGCGGCGGACAACGGCCAGCGGATCGAGCCGACGGAGAAGGATCGCTGGAAAGCCTGGGTCAGCGAGCACGATGTGCGAGAGGCGGCCTTCAAGTCCTTCGGGGACAACGTGTACGACGACCTTCGTCCTGTCATCATCACGTCAGAAGACGAGTGGAAGGGCTACTACCTTTACTCCACCGTTGATGAAGGCTGCCTGCGCTGGGAGCGCTAGCACGCACGATGGGTCGGCGAGCAGCGTGCGCATGTCGCGCACTGCTGGCCGTGTTCGAGCGTTCCGCTCGCGCGGTGGATCAGGGCTTACGGTAGCGCCTGACAGGGGGAGGGTTCTGGCCAGATGGACGTCTCGAAGCAGCCTGTCCGAGCTATCACACCGCTGGGCGACAAGCTGCGCTTCAGCGCGCTCGATGTGCGCGAGGAGTTGTCACGCCCCTATGTGATGGATCTGGCGGTCCTCAGCGAGTCGGCGGATCTGGCTTTTGATGACCTGCTGGGCCAACCCGCGGGGGTTGAGCTGGATCTGGCCCGCGGTGGTCAGCGTTACTTCCACGGACTCATCACGGATTTTGCGCAGATTGGCGGGCGCGGTGCGCTGAACCTGTATCGCATGCAGCTGCGCCCCTGGCTGTGGTTCCTT
>JBCDGJ010000157.1:0-11792 GCA_038757945.1 Pseudomonadota bacterium | reverse complement strand
TACTTGGGCCCCTGCTCGGATCCCATGACCCGGCCGCCGAAACCGATTACCCGGCCGCGCGCGTCCCGGATCGGAAACATGATGCGGTTGCGGAATCGGTCGTAGGTGCGGCCACGCTCGTTGGTGGTGATGACCCCGGCTTCCTTGAGCGCCTCGGTATCCCCGCGGCGCTCGACCAGCATCGTATCCCACGCATCGGGCGCAAAACCGATCCGGTACCGCTTGGCGATCTGGCCCGTGAGGCCGCGCCCCTTGAGGTAGTCGATCGCATCGGGTGCCGTTCTGAGTTCGCGCTCATAGCGTGCTGCCGCTGCTTCAAGCACTTCGTAGGCGCTGGTATACCTGGGCTTCGGGCGGCTCCCCTCCTCGCGCGGTACCGGCACGCCGACAAAGTCCGCCAGGGTCTCGACGGCCTCGACGAAATCGAGCCGCTCGTAGTCCATCAGAAACTTGAGCGCAGAGCCGCTCTGGCCGCAGCCGAAGCAGTGATAGAACTGGTCTTTCGGGACGACGTGGAAGGACGGCGTCTTTTCGCTATGGAAGGGACAGAGCCCCTTGTAATCCTTGCCCGCCTTCTTGAGCGGCACCCGGGTCTCGATCAGCGCAACGATGTCGGCCCGTTCGAGCAGGTCATTGATGAAGTCTTGTGGGATGCGGCCGGCCATCCGGCGAGCATAGCCGGAACTTACGTGTGGCGCCCGTAATCGTCCTGGAGCCGCACGATATCGTCTTCGCCGAGGTAGGCACCGACCTGAACCTCGATCAGCTCGAGGGGGAGCTTGCCGGGGTTGCTCAGGCGATGAATGGTGCCGATCGGGATGTAGGTGCTCTCGTTCTCGGAAACCAGCGCTTTTTCTTCGCCGCGGGTGACCTCGGCGGTGCCACGGACGACGACCCAGTGCTCGGCTCGGTGATGGTGCAGCTGCAGCGAGATGCTCGATCCTGGATTTACGGTGATGCGCTTGACCTGGTATCGGTCCCCATCACCAACGGTCTCGTAGCTGCCCCAGGGGCGGAAGACTCTGCGGTGCAGCAGGTGCTCGGAACGGCCCGCCTCCTTCAGCCCTGAGACGAGCTGCTTGATGTCCTGGACCCGGTCTTCGGCGGCAACGAGCACCGCATCTGAGGTTTCGATAACTACCAGACCATCAATGCCCAGCGTTGCGAGGAGCCGGCTCTCGGAGCGCAGGTAGCTGTTCGACGTGTCGACGGTCAGCACGTCGCCTTCAACCGCATTACCGGCAGCATCCTGAGATGACACTTCCCTGAGCGCCTGCCAGGAGCCGATGTCGCTCCAGCCGACATCGATCGGCAGCACGCTGGCTTGAGCCGTCTGCCCCATGACCGCGAAGTCGATCGAAATCGACGGGCTGGCCGTAAACGCCGGCCCGGGCCGCAGGAAGTCGAGATCGGTTTCAACCTCGGTCATTGCGGCATCAATGGCTTTCAGGACCTCCGGCGCATGTTTCTGAAAATCGGCCAGCAACGCCTCGATCGGCAACAGGAACATGCCGCTGTTCCAGTAGAAGCGCCCGCTGTCGACGTAGGCCTGCGCCTTCTCGAGCACCGGCTTCTCGACGAACTCGGCAACCTTCTGCAGTCCGGACGCGGCACCGCCGGCAACTGATTCGATGTACCCGTAGCCAGTCTCCGGGCGGTTCGGCTTGATACCGAAGGTGACGAGCTGATCGGCTTCTGCGCGGAGCGCCGTCTTCACGGCCGCTACGAAATCGTCATCGCGCTGGATGAGGTGATCCGAGGGCAGCACCAGAAGACGGGCATCCTGGCCCTTCTGCTGCGCCACCAGCCGTGCTGCCAGCGCGATCGCCGGTGCGGTGTTGCGGGGCGCGGGCTCGAGCACCACAGCGCTTGGCGCAATGCCGATTTCCCGGCACTGCTCGGCGACGATGAACCGGTGTTCGTGGTTGCAGAGGATCACGGGGGCGGCGCTCGTGCACTCAGCGGCACGCTTGAGGGTCTGCTGCAGGAGGCTGAGTTCACCGGTCAGCCGAAGAAACTGTTTTGGCCGCAGCTCGCGGGACACGGGCCAGAGCCTCGACCCTGTACCCCCTGCCAGTATCACCGGAACGAGTTCCATCTTCTCCTCTCCAATCAGGTATCGATCCATTTACACGTGACTCCGGGCGTCACGCTCTAAGTAGACCACCGATCGAAGGCAAATTGGATCGATCAACTCACAAGTTTGCTCTTGACGATCCCGCTGACCTGCCCGAGGTCGGCGCGGCCGGCAATCTTCGCTTTCAGCACGCCCATCACCTTGCCCATGTCACGCGGACCTGCCGCGCCGGACGTGACAATGGCGTCCTCGATCACGGCGGTGAGCTCCGCTTCGGTCAGCGGCTGCGGCAGAAAGCCCTGAACGATTTCGATCTCAAAGGCTTCCTGGTCGGCCAGGTCGTCCCGGCCGGCATCGCGGTATTGGGTCAGCGAATCCTGCCGCTGCTTGCGCATGCGCGTGAGGATAGTGATGACGTCGTCGTCGCCGAGCTCCCGGCGTTCGTCGACCTCCACGCGCTTGAGCTCAGCCGTGATCAGCCGCAGCACACCAAGACGCTCTTTCTCGCGTGCCTTCATGGCCACTTTGACGGCGCTGTTGATCTGCGCTTGTAGAGTCTCGGTCATGACGGCATCCAGGGGGCGGCCGCTTAGGAGCGACCGGCGTCTGAGGGGGCAAGGACGGAAAGCAGGAGGTTGGAGTGGCGGGCGCTCACTCCCGAAGCGGTTCGATCAGTGTGACTTCTCGAAGCGCCGCGCCTCGCGCTGTACTTTTTTGAGATGGCGCTTCACCGCCGCTGCAGCCTTGCGCTTGCGAACGGTGGTCGGCTTTTCGTAGTACTCGCGGCGTCGGACTTCCGACAGGACGCCAGCTTTTTCGCAGCTGCGCTTGAAGCGTCGCAGGGCGACGTCGAAGGGCTCGTTCTCTTTGACTCGTACGCTCGGCATTGGGCTCGAGGTGTCCTGCACATTAAATCGGGGCGCGAAGTATACTACCGTCGACGCAAAGAACGAAAGCCCGTCTGGGGCGCCGCGACAGGGCCGAGCAACGGGCGTTCCAAAGGGCCCTTTACCCGGCCTAATCAAGAGGCCCATTCAGGGCGCCCAATCAGTGACCGACTCAATTACGCTGCATCAGACCCATCAATCAGCCCACCGACAACCCAATTGAGCGCCGCCCTATCGCAGCGGCGGATCCCGCATCGCTGCTGGTGCTCGGTCTGGAAACCTCCTGTGATGAGACCGGCGTTGCCCTCTACGACAGTCGGGAAGGGCTGCTTGGCAATTTGCTTAACAGTCAGACGGATATCCACCGGGAATATGGCGGCGTCGTGCCGGAATTGGCCAGTAGAGATCACGCTCGCAAGCTGATCCCGCTGACGGAGCTGCTGCTCGCTGAGACCGGAAAGTCGCTCAGTGATCTCGATGCCGTCGCTTTCACGACCGGACCTGGGCTGCTTGGCGCCGTCTTGGTCGGCGCCACCTTCGGGCGCACCCTGGCGCAGGCGCTCGAGGTGCCAGCGCTCGGCATCCACCACATGGAAGCGCACCTGCTGGCGCCGCTGATCGACGGCTCCCCACCACCGCTGCCCTTTCTCGCGCTGCTGGTCAGCGGCGGCCACACCCAGCTGGTGAACGTCGAGGGGCTCGGGCGCTACGAGCTGCTTGGCGAATCGCTCGATGACGCGGCCGGCGAAGCGTTCGACAAGGTCGCAAAAATGCTCCGTCTCGGCTTTCCCGGCGGGCCCGCACTGGCGCAACTGGCCGAACACGGTGACCCGACGCGGTTCACGCTCCCCCGCCCGATGACCGACCGGCCGGGCCTGGACTTCAGCTTCAGCGGGCTCAAAACGGCGGTCCGAACGCTGATCGAGCGCGAATCGGACGACCCGCAGACCCAGGCCGATATCGCTCGTGCGTTCGAAGAAGCGGTAGTAGACACGATGCTCATCAAATGTCGGCGGGCGCTCAAAGCCAGCGCCACCCGGGACCTGGTCCTGGCCGGCGGTGTCAGCGCCAACCGCCGCCTCCGCGCGCGCCTTAAGGAACAGCTGGACGTCAGGATCCACATTGCGCCGCCAGCCCTGTGTACCGACAACGGGGCGATGGTGGCCTACGCCGGCTGTCAGCGCCTGCTTGCCGGTGAACGCGACGGCCTGGCCGTCACCGTCCGCGCCCGCTGGCCAATTACGGAGCTCAGGCCACCGGCAGCGCCACAGGGTGCGCAGCAGGGCGCCGGCCGATGAGCACCGACCGCATCCTGATCGAAGCCCTGATGGTCCGCACGCGCATTGGCGTCAACGACTGGGAGCGGGAGATTCCGCAAACGCTGTCGCTCACGCTGGCCCTGACCTTGAGTCTCGACGCCGCCGCCGAAAGCGACGATGTGAGCAAGACCCTCGACTACGGTGTTGCCTGCGAGCTGATCCGGGCGCATCTGCGCGACCACAGCTACCTGCTCATCGAACGCCTCGCGGATTGCGTCGGAAGGCTGCTGCTGGACCAGTTCCCGGCGCTCGAGGCGCTGACCGTCGAGGTGCGCAAGTTCGATGTGGTCCCCGGCACAGACGCTGTCGGCGTGGTACGCCACCTGAGCCGGCGCTCCGAACCGCGCGGCTGATGCCGCCCGCCGGCGGCGCCGCACGATGCCACGGCACTCAGGCGCTGCAACCGGAGCAGCCTAGCGGTGCTGCAGTTCCGCGAGCCGCCGGGTCCGCGCCTCGGCCAGCGCGGCCCCAAGCGCCGGGCCGGGTTCAGCACCGGCCGCCAGCAACTGTTTCGCCGTGATCGTTGCCACATGCTCGGCCACCAGCGCCGGCAGCGGCGCTGGATCGACGTCCTGCTGTATCCGCAGCAGGGTAGCCAGCGTCGCCAGCTGCTGCGGAGACTTGAACGCTCGCAGCGCCTCCAGCGCCGCGAACAGCTCGACCGGCGGCACCTCGCGCCAGCGGGCCACCACAGGACCCAGCTCCCGGTAGTGCACGGCCAGACGGATCAGCTCGTGCTTGAGCTTCAACCGGGCGCCGAACGCGCGAAGCGCCGCTGGTGCCAGGGCCGCCGCAAAGGCGGCAAAACGCAGGTCCTCGCGGTCGAGCCCCGGCGCAAGCACCGGTGCCGGAACGCCCTGCCACTCCGGCAGCCAGTCGGCCAGCCCGCCGACCGCATCGAGGACGTCGAGGAAGGCCGCCAGGTCGCCGCCGTTGCGCAGGACTTTGAGCAGCTCCTGCCCGACCCGTTCCGCCGACAGCTCCCTCAGCGCGCCGTCGCTGACCATACGCCGCATGAGCACCTGTGTGTCTTCGGCCACCTGGAATCCGGACAGCAGGGCAGCAAAACGGGCGACCCGGAACACCCGCAGCGGATCCTCCTCGAAAGCGGGTGAGACGTGCCGCAGCTGCCGCCGGGCCAGGTCTTCCTGGCCATCAAAGGGGTCGATCAGCTCACCGCTCTCGCTTCGCGCAATGGCATTAATGCGCAGGTCGCGGCGTTTCAGATCCTCCTCCAGCGTCACCTCGCGGCCGGCATGAACGACAAACCCGCGATGACCCGGCGCACTCTTACGTTCGGTGCGCGCCAGCGCGTATTCCTCATGAGTCTCGGGATGCAGGAACACCGGAAAGTCGCGACCGACCTGCTGAAAGCCGAGGTCGAGCAGCTCTTCCGGCGTCGCGCCGACGACTACCCAGTCCCGATCCGTGACCGGCAGCCCAAGCAGCTCGTCGCGCACCGCGCCGCCAACCAGGTACACCTCCATCAGCCGGCCGCGGGTACCGAGATGAGCTCGCGGGTCGTCAGGTTCATGGCGGTGAGCGCGCGCCCCCAGACACAGCCGGTATCGAGATTGACGACGTCGT
Organism: Pseudomonadota bacterium; assembly: GCA_038757945.1. GTDB lineage: Bacteria > Pseudomonadota > Gammaproteobacteria > Pseudomonadales > Azotimanducaceae > CALHVX01. The sequence goes on along the minus strand of JBCDGJ010000157.1, from coordinate 5,922 downwards.
CGCGCCCCTGAATCGGCTCCAGCGCCGCCCAGTGTCCGAACAGCAGCGTCTCCGACCCCGGCTCGCGAAGCTCGTACCAGGGACGGAACGGCACGGGCGCAGCAGCGGCCGGGCCTTTGTGCTTAAAGTAGAGCTGGCCATCCGGCGCAATCAGCCGCATGCGGGTGAAGTAGTTGGTGATCAGCCGCAGCCGATCGAAGCCGCGAAGATCGTGCGACCAGCGGTCGGGCCGGTTGCCATAAAGCGCCCGCAGAAAACCCCGATAGTCCCCGTGGCAGAGCTCCGCCTGCACCTCCGCAGCCAGCGCCTCCGCTTCGGCAATGCTGAACAGATGCGCTACACCCGCATGGGTCATGACGTAACCCGCCGCCGCATCACGGACCAGCAGCGGCTGCTCACGCAGCCAGGCCAGCAGCTGCGGCGCGTCTGCCGCACCGAGGACGGCTTCGAGCGTATCGCCGCGCCGATGCGGATGCTCGCCGAAGTACATCGCCAGAAGATGGAAATCGTGATTGCCGAGGACGACCCGCACCTGCGCGCGCAGGTCATAGAGGCGGCGCAGCACGGCGAGCGAGCCGGGCCCGCGGTTCACCAGATCCCCCACGGCCCAGAGCTGATCATCGGCGCTGAAGGCCAGGCGTTCAAGCAGCCGTTCTAACTCGACAGCGCAACCCTGAATGTCGCCCACGGCGTAAATGGTCATCGCATGTCCGTCAGTGGCGAAGGTTCGGGACGCTGAGGCTGAAGGCCGGAATCGCGGCCTCGAAGCGACGGCCCTGATCGTCGACAAACTCGTAGTAGCCGTGCATGGCACCTACTGGGGATGCCAGCACGGCGCCACTGGTGTACTCGTAGCTTGCGCCCACCGCGATGAGCGGCTGCTGGCCGACGACCCCGGCGCCGTGGACCTCCTGCACCTCGCCGTCGCCATCGGTGACCCACCAGTGGCGCGTCAGGAGCTGCGCGTCCTGCGGGCCCTCATTGGCGATCACCACCCGGTAGGCGAAAACGTAGCGCGACTCCACCGGAGCAGATTCCTCCGGCAGATACCTGGCAACCGCTGCTACTGCGATCCGGCTCATGCTAAGCCCACTGCTCCCGTCGTTTCGTCCCGTTGTTCAAGCCACCGCGCCAGCGCCAGGTAATTCTCAACCGTAATCTGGTCGGCACGATCACCTCGTTCGATTGGCAGCGCATCCCAGTCCAGCTCGAGCGGCTTCAGGGCATTCGCGATCCGCTTGCGACGCTGCTGGAACGCGAGGCGCAGCGCCTGATCCAGGCACGCGAAACCGGCCGGGCTGAGCGCCGCTGGCTGCGGATGCAGGGCCAGCACGGCCGACTCCACCGCTGGCGGCGGCGTAAAGGCCGAAGGCGGTACGGAGAACAGCACATCGACCGCACAGCGGGCCTGAGCGACGACGCTCAAGCGCCCGTAGGCCTTGGTACCAGGCTCAGCCGCGAGCCGCTCGGCAACCTCCTGCTGCAACATGATATGCAGATCCCTGACCTGCTGCCCGAGTTCGAACAGCTTGCCAAGCAGCGGCGTGGAAATGTTGTAGGGCAGATTACCCACCACCCGGTACCGACCGTCGGCCAGGTGCGTTGCCAGATCGACCCTCAGGACATCGGCCTCCAGGACCTCGAGCTCCGGATAGCGCGCGCGCAGCAGCGGCACCAGATCACGGTCGATTTCAATAGCCCGGTAGCGTTGGCACCGACCGTAGAACAGCGCCGTAAGCGCACCCTGACCCGGGCCGATCTCGAGCAGCAGATCATCGGGTGCCAGATGCAACGAGTGATCGATCCGATCCAGCACTGCGGGATCGGACAGGAAGTGCTGGCCGAAACGCTTACGGGCCCGCACGTAGCACGCTCTCCGTTGCCAGATCCAGCGCCGCCGCAAAGCTGCCGCTGTCCGCCTGCCCGGTCGCTGCGAGATCGAGCGCAGTACCGTGATCGACGGAAGTACGCAGGTACGGCAACCCGAGGGTGACATTAACCGCCTTGCCGAAGCCCGCATGCTTGAGCACCGGGAGGCCCTGGTCGTGATACATCGCCAGGGCCGCATCGGCATCTGCCAGCAGCCGCGGGAGAAACAGCGTATCGGCCGGCAGCGGTCCCGTGACGTGATGACCTGCCGCCCGCAGCCGCTCACACAGCGGTGCAATCACTTCGATTTCCTCCCGGCCCAGATGGCCGCCTTCGCCGGCGTGAGGATTCAGCCCTGCAACCAGCACCCGCGGCGCCGTACACCGGAACCAGCGGCCGAGCCCGTCGATCAGGATCCGCAGCCGCCGTTCGAGCAGCGCCGTCGTAATGGCGGCCGGCACGGCGCTGAGCGGCAGGTGGGTCGTTGCCAGCGCTACCCGCAGCGCATCCGCAACGAGAAGCATGACCACGTCCGGTACGCCAGCCGAATCGCGGAAGAACTCCGTATGCCCAGTAAAGGGGATACCCGCATCATTGAGCACCGACTTCTGCACCGGACCGGTCACCAGCGCGGCACTGGTACCGGCAAGGCAGAGCGTGCTGGCTCGCTGAAGGGTTGCCAGCACGTAGGCAGCATTGGCCGCATCGAGACGTCCCGGCTCGACCGGTGCCGCAAGCGAGATCGGATCGACCCACAAATGCCCGGCCTCTCGGGTGGGCAGGTCGCTCAACGTACAACGCAGCCCAAGCCGCGCCGCCCGCTCCTTCAGCAGCCCGGGATCCGCAATTACCCGCCAGTGCGCACTCCGCGGCTGTTGCGCGAGGGTGAGGATCAGGTCCGGTCCGATGCCCGCCGGTTCTCCGGGTGTAACAGCGAGTTCTGGCAGCGGCACGATGCAGGCCGTCCGACGTCAGAGCCGGACTTCGACGTAGGCTTCGTCACGGATTTCTTTCAGCCACTCTTCAAGCTCTTCTCCGAAGCGGCGTCGGTGCAAGAGCTGCACAACCATGTTCCGCCGCGCCTCTTTCGACATGTCTTCGATCCGCCGGTCCTGCACTTCGAGAATGTGCCAACCATAGGTCGACCGGAACGGCTGGCTGATCTCGCCGACCGGGGTGTTCAGCATGGTTTCACGGAAGGCTGCGACGAACTGCTCGCCGGAGCTCCAGCCGAGATCGCCGCCCGCCAGCGCGCTGCCCGGATCCTCGGAGAATTCCTTTGCGAGCTCCGCGAAGTCCTCGCCGGCGAGCGCCCGCCGCCGCAGGTCCGCCACCTGTTCCCGGGCCTGCGCCTCGCTCAGGATCTCCGATGGCCGGATCAGGATATGCCGGGCCAGGGTCTGCTCCTCTTTCTGTACCCCGGCGCCGCGCTGCTCCAGCAGCTTGATGATGTGCAGCCCGCTGCTGCTGCGGATCGGATCAGCAACCTCACCGGGGCCAAGTTCCAGCACCTGCTCGGTAAAGAGGCTCGGCAGCTCTGCGGCGCGCATCCAGCCAAGATCTCCGCCTTCCAGCGCGCGCGCACCGGACGACTTCGCTACGGCCATCTGCGCAAAGTCGGCGCCGTCGCGCAGCTCACCAACGATATCCGCCGCAGACTGGACGGCTTCGGCTTCGGCCTCGTCCGTCGCATCGTCGGCAATCGTGAGCAGGATGTGACCGACGCGGAACTCATCGGAGAGCAGCTGCTGGTAGTAGGGCGAGTTGAGGAGCGCGTCGACTTCCTGATCGGTAATCGTGATCCGCCGATTCACCATGCCACGCTGCAGCCGGGTGATGATCATCTCGCGGCGGATCTCCTCGCGGAACTCGAGATAGCTCATGCCGTCCTGCGCCAGCGCGCGTCGAAAGGTGTCGAGGTCCATCTTGTTCTGCTGCGCGAAGGCACGAACGGCCTGCGTCAGCGCTTCGTCGTCGATCTCGACGCCGCGGCGCTCCGCCTGCTGCAGCTGTATGCTCTCGATCACCAGCCGTTCCATGAGCTGGCTGACCAGCACGTTGTCGGGCGGCATGGCCACCTGCGCGGCCTGCATCTGCCTGCGGACCGATTCCAGCCGGCTCAGCAGCTCCGATGCAAGCACCACATCGTCATCCACCACGGCAACGATGCCATCGAGCTCCCGCGGTTCGCCCTGCACCGCACCGGCGCCGAGCATCAGCAGCACCGCGATCCACGCCGATCGCCATGCCGGCAACGGTAACGCCCGCTGGCTGGTTGTTCGTTTCGTTCCCACTGTCTTGAAACTCCTGTTGCTCATGCTCTCAAGTCGCCACCCGGGCTCACTGCTGCGGCTGGTAGCCCCGTATGCTGCGCTCGAGCACCGTTTCCGTCGCGTTGCCGAATCCGGCCAGCCCCTTGAAAACGATCTGCAGGTCGATGCCTTCGTCGGCCTCGATGGTATTGATCGCCTGGACGCTCGGGCTGTCGATGAAACGGCGCGCCAGCAGGCGGATCTTCCAGCAGCAATCGTTGTACTCGATGCCGCCCAAACCCTCTATGGTTCGACCGGATTCGAGATCATAGTTCCATCGGCCCAGCACGCTGAAGCGGCGCGTCAGGGGCCAGTAGACGGACACATCGCTCTGGTCGACCCCGGCCTCGTCCCGGGTTCTGTAGCCGAGGTTGAGAATCCGCTGCGGACCGCTCTGATACCCGATCTGAATGCTGCTTTCGATCACGTCGTTGGTATAGCCGTCCCAGACTCCAACGCCCTGCCAGCGAAAGTTGCGGGCCAGGGTCCCGGACAGCTCGGCAACGTACACAGAGCCCGCCTGCCGGTCCGCCTCCGTCGGCGCGCCGATCAGGGTCACCCTGCGGTCCTCGAAATAGCGGATCTGCCCCAGGCTGGCCCGCAGCTGTTCCCGCCCGCTAGCTGCGTCGAGCAGTCGGCTGGTGATGCCGACGGACACCTGATTGGCGTCACCGATGCGGTCAATGCCGGCAAACCGGTTTTCCCGGAATAGTTGCCGATACTGGAAAGTGAGCGGGCCGCTGTCGAAGTTTGGCAGGTCCGACTGGTCCACGAAATCCTGATTGAGATAGTAGAGGCGCGGCTCAAGGGTCTGCACGAATGCATTGCCGAACAGGCGCAGAGGCCGCTCGAAGATCAGGCTGCCGTCAACGCTGCCGAAGGGAATGTCCCGGCTCGGCCGGGTATCGAAGCTGCTGTCGAGCCCGGCCTCATCGACATCCAGGTCGTAGCGAGTCAGGTTGTACCCTGCACTGACCGTCAGAAAACCGAACGGCCAGCTGAGCGGCAGGGTCAGCCGTGGCGTCAGATGGAGGCGGCTGCCGGTCACCGCATTGATGCCGCTTAGCCCCCGCGTGTCCCGGTCGAAGCTGGCCCAGGCTGCGCCCATCGCCCAGCGCAGGCCGGCCGGCAGCTGGCCGCCGTGACGCAGCGACAGTTCCGGCAGCCGCTCGTAGGGCTTCTGCAGCGCCCCATCGAGCACCTGGAACCGCTGTGCCCACAGGCGTGCCTCGAACTCGCCCTGGCTGTAGATCACTTCACCGAGGCGCTCGAGCTGAATCCGGCTGGAGACCCCGAGATCGGTGCCGAGGTCGCGGAAGTAGTCGCCGTCGCTGACCGCCGTGTAGTCGACAAAGGTTCGGAGCACACCCCTGCCGAGCTCCCGTTGTCCGGCATGGGTCATACCGTAGAGCCAGCGATCGGCCGCCTCGAACTCGCCATCCGGGTTCAGCTCGAAAAAGTCGTCTCGCTCGAGCTCCCCATTATAGAGGTCATCGCCCGGCAGGGCGGCGCCATACAGGCCAAAGTCCCCGTAGCCGTTGAGGTAGCGCCCACCGGCTTCCAGGCCGAGGCCGCGCTCGCTGATCAACCGTGGGGTCAGGATCAGGTCGTAGTTCGGCGCCAGGTTGAAGTAATAAGGGACAGCCAGGTCGACGCCATCCTCCTGGCTGTAACCCATGTTGGGAAACAGCCAGCCGCTCTGTCGGGCATCAGTCACCGGAAATCGGAGGTACGGGGCGTA
>JBCDGJ010000156.1:0-11815 GCA_038757945.1 Pseudomonadota bacterium | reverse complement strand
CGGGATGGGATGCGCCGCCGCTAAGCTCAGGCCGGAGTTGGGCTGGGCTGCTTCTGGCGTCGCTTCTGCACGCCGCGCTTGTACCACCATTGCTTGATGGGGGTCAGCCGTTCAAGAAACAGCCGACCCCGAAGATGGTCGATCTCATGCTGCAGGCACACGGCCGGCATGCCGGTCAGCTCACGCTCGGCCGGCCGGCCGCTTGCATCTTGATAGGACACCGTTGCTTCGGCGCTGCGTAACACATGGCCGGACAGCTCCGGCAGTGACAGGCACCGTTCTTCGACGATGCAGGGAACGGCGGTGCGGTTCAGCGTGGGGTTGACGAACACGAGAGGCCCCTCGGCATCCGCCACGACGATGACTCGCTGGCTGGTCCCGATCTGCGGTGCGCTCAGGCCGATACTCGTATCGTGGTGCTTGAGGGTGTCGATCAGATCCTCGATCAGGTGCTCAAGCTCAGCACCAAAGTGTTCGACAGCTGCAGCAGGCTGGCTGAGCATCGAATCCGGATACTTGAGAATCTCCCGGATGCTCATGATCGAATCGCCATCGCCGGTGTCTGCGGTCGCAGCCGGCCGACCAACGCAATGGAGACGCCTGCGGTTACGGCTAGCAGAACGATCTCGATTCCATAGACCACCAGGTAGCCGTCCGCTTCGCTCGAAATGAGCCAGATGCTCTCGCGTGCGCTCAGCAGCCAGGACACCAGGTCGCGCCCAACGCCGCTCAGTGCCATGGCGATACCCGCGGCTGTGGCCTGCACGGCTCCCCAGGCACCTAGTGCCATGCCGGCCTGGTTCGGTGGTGCCGTGATCATGGTGGCGGTCAGCGTACCGTGACTGAACAGTGCGGCGCAGAACCCGATCAGAATGTTGCCGCAGAGGAACAGGCCGGGGAGCTGAAGCGGCGCAGAGGCAACCACAGCTGCAAAACCGGCGATGCCGAGCAGTGCGCCGTTACGCGCGGTCCGGATCGGGTCACCGCCGCGGGCAATGATCAGGGTGGCGGTCATGAAGCCGAAGAGCCCGCCGACGGCGAACCAGGCCGTTAGCCGCGTCGTCGATGCGACGTTGAGCGCCAGAACCTCACCACCGTACGGCTCAAGCAGAATGTCGGCCATGCCGAAGGCCAGGGTGCCAAGGCCCACCAGCGTCAGCTGCAGCAGGACGTTGTTGTCTGCACTGCCCCGGCTGAAGGCGGCCCACGCTTCCCGGAAGCCCGGTTCCTCGCGCGGCTGCAGGCGTTCCTCCCGTGGAATCCGAACTTCCTGCTTCCACAGCGCAATCAGATTCAACACCAGCGTCAGCACTGCGGCCGCCTGGACGACCTGCACCAGCCGACCGGGGGTGAAGTTGGTCAGCGCTGCCCCGAAGAGCAGGGCTGATACGCCCATGCCGGCGAGCAGCATGACATACATCATGCCGACGACCCGGGGATGAGACTGCTGCGGCGTCAGGTCGGTGGCCAGCGCAAGGCCGGCCGTCTGCACCGTATGAAGGCCTGCGCCGACCATCAGAAACGCCAGCGCAGCGGCGCCGTGTCCGATCCAGAGCGGCAGCGTGCCGGACTCCCCTTTGCCTGCCAGCACCAGCAGGGCAAAGGGCATGATTGCGAAGCCGCCGAACTGGTACAGCGAGCCTTTCCAGATGAACGGCGTGCGGCGCCAGCCCAGAGCGGACTGATGGACGTCGGATTTGTAGCCAATCAGGGCGCGCAGCGGCGCAAACAGCACGGGCAGGGCGACCATGATGCCGACCAGCGAGGCGGCAACGTCGAGTTCGACGATCATCACCCGATTCAGGGTGCCGACGAGCAGCACGAGGCCCATCCCCACGGACACCTGAAACAGGGACAGGCGGATCAGGCGCCGCAGCGGCAGGTCCGGGGTCGCAATGTCTGCGAAGGGCAGAAACCGTGGGCTCATCGTCACCCACATAGAGATCATCCTCAATCGCAGCGGGCTCATTGCGCTACGGTCCCTCCGTTGTGCAGCAGATTTTTTTCAGTGCGCTACAAGCCTCTCAGTGGCTTCTTCTTCTTTGCGCCTTCGTTCTGAGCTTCGTTCGTCAGAATCGGCATACCGAGAAGCGAAGACAGCGGCGTGGGGTTGTTGATCAGCCGTGGAAAGCCGAACAAGCCTTCATCCGTGTTCTTTTCGCTTAGAAGCGCAAAGCCGAACAGCGACGAAAGCGGCGTCGGGTTCTTGCTCAGCATTGGGAAGCCGAAGCTCGACTGCCAATTGCCCTTTGGGTTGCTGAGCAACGGCATCCCGAAGCTGGACTTCCAGTTCTCCTTGGGTTTGCTCAGCAGCTTCATGCCGAAGCGCGATGACAGCGGGGTCGAATTACTGCTCAAGAGCCCCCAGCCAAACCTGGAAGACAGGGGCGCCGGATTACTGCTCAACAAGGGGTCGCCAAAGGTTTTCTCATCAGAGAGCACTGGCACGCCGAGAAGATCGGACAGGGGCGCCGGGCTGTAACGGCGGATGAATGGGAAGTCGACGTCCGCAATCGGATTAAACTCGTCCAGGAGGCTCTCGACTAACAGGCCGCTCCCGAACGGTGGGAACACGGCGACGATCGACTTGCCTTCCTCAAGCAGCCGGGTGGCCATTGTGCGATATTCGCGGGGCAGGTTTTCTGCCTGGACGGCAGCCCTGATGACCTGGGCCGGCTCGCCCTGCGAGGCAGTTAGTACGGTAGTCAGCTGAGGCCTGAATCCACGCTCGGTCAGGCGCGCTGCGGCGTCGCCGGCGCTGGTTTCGTTCTCGTAAACACGGACTGTTATAAGCATCGGTCTAGCTCCATTGCCAGAGGGTCGCGCTCATGCGTTGGCGGCCATCAATGTACGGCGATCTGTTTGTAGGGGTCTGTGTGTTCGTCTGTTGGTGGTGCTCTGGTTCCAGCTTCGACAGCAGCTGATGCTCTGGCGGCCTTGTTCAAGTTGTTGTCGGAGTTGTAGTTTGGGTTCTGGTCTCGGATCTGCTCCTGATTCTGGCGGGATTAACCCGATCCCACCACCGGCGGTCTGTTGCAAGTTGCCGCATCTGCCTGGACGAGCGGCCCAAGCGGCTTTAGTGCCATCTGCTTTGTCGACTGCAAAGAGTCCTGCAGCAATAGTGCTGCAGGCTCAGCCTACCAGTGCCTATGGCTCTTACGTAGCAATCGCAGTCGATTCAGCCGCCGAAGAACGCAGGGAACCACGTCGTATTCAGCAAGATCGATCCATGGACGACCAGGGACATGATCACCACACCGCCGAGAAACAGCGGGATGCCGACGCTCGGCTTTACGACTAGCCACATTCTGCTTTGATTCATAGTTCAGTTCTCCTAACCGCCCCAAGGGCTGAAAGCGAACGCGAGGAGGTGTGCAATGATGGAAATCACTGCAAATACCCGCGTACCGTCAATGATGTGTTTGTGTACTTCTTCTGCCTCGCGGATTGTCAGTCCGGTCGGGTAGACGCGATCGCTGTCTACATCAGACATGGTCCGTTCTCCCGTCGTTTGGTTTAGACGCTGCTTATTGAGTGCTCCTGCGGGACAGATGGCAGGCCGTGATCGGACGATCCGCCGGGTGGCCACAGTCCGCTCTGGACCTTGACCGTCCGCCCCTTCCCCTGGATCCATATGCGTCCGCGGATGGCGTTGCCACCAAGCGCGGAACATCCACATTGAAAGAACCCGCACAGAACACTAAGCCTTGGAACGTGAAGCGTCAATCAAAGTTTACAGATTTGTGGTCAATTAGAACTGACAGTAAAGCGCTTTGGATTGGCTTTACCCTCGCGCCGGCAATGCAGGCAGCGCTGATGAGAGCGAGTGAGGTTAGTGGTGTCGACGCATTGATGTGGTGCGTATCGGCCGGTTCCGGCGGCGACGGCCTCGCCTGATCAGGCAAATTTGGGTATCGCGCCGGAACGGAGCAATCCGATGGGCAGTGTGTGCGGTTCGCCGGAGAGGGCGCTGCTCTGAACTCAGCCGCCTTCGATGCGCGGTAAGAAGAAGATCTCGCTGTCTGAGGTTAACGGTTCCAGCAGCGGCGTCTGATAGATGGTGCCGTCGATCGCGACCGCCAGCTTGGCGAGTTCTTCGCCGAGCCCCGGGAAGCGACCATCAAGGGCTCGAATCAGGCTGCGATAGCTGTCGGCGACCAGGGAGAGCTGTTCCTCACCCCCGGTCAGCCGGGTCAGCGATCGCGGAATCTGAACCGAAGCCATCGGTCTCTCACGTGACGGCGCGGCCGCCGGTCAGCCGTGCTCGTCGATTGCGGCTAGTACCTTCGGCGGTGACAGCGGCAGGTCGTTAACCCGAAAGCCGAGGGCGCGGGAGGTCGCGTTGGCCATGGCTGCCAGGGGCCCGACGATCCCGGTCTCGCCGACGCCGCGCACGCCGTAGGGGTGGTTCGGGTTCGGGACCTCGATGATCACCGCATCGATCATCGGCAGATCTGAGGCGACGGGAATCCGGTAATCGAGGAAGCCCGCATTCTGCATGACGCCGTTGTCGTCGTAGACGTACTCCTCGTTCAGCGCCCAGCCAATGCCCTGCACGGCGCCGCCCTGAATCTGACCTTCGACATAGGCCGGATGGATCGCCTTGCCGGCGTCCTGCAGCCCGGTAAAGGACAGCACTTCAACGCGGCCGGTATCGCGGTCGACTTTGACCTCCGCCATGTTCACGGCGAAGCTCGGGCCGGCCCCTGCTGCGTTCAGCGAAGCGCGTCCCAGTAGCGGACCACCCGTGCGCGCAGCGTTGCCAGCGATGTCCGCCAGCGACAGGGGCTGCACGTCGGCGTTGACGCCCGGTGCTGGAACCGCCTGGCCGTCTTCCCAGGCAACCTGGTCCAGGTCGAGCTCCCAGGTTGCGGCCGCGCGCGCCTTGCACTGGGCAATGACATCTTCACAGGCCTTGATGACCGCAAGCCCGGTGGCGAAGGTCGTGCGGCTGCCGCCGGTGACCATCGTGTATCCGCCGGATTGCGTGTCGGTGATCAGCGCTTTGACGTTCTCGTACTCGACGCCGAGGGTTTCAGCTGCCATCAGGCACATCGAAGCGCGCGATCCGCCGATGTCCGGATTGCCCTCGAGCACGGTCACCGTGCCGTCTTCGTTGACATGCACCTCGGCACTCGACTCGCCGCCGATGTTGAACCAGAACGCGGCGGACACCCCGCGCGCGGCGCCGTCTGCCAGCGGCTTGGTGTAGTTCGGGTGTGCCTTTGCGGCTTCGAGGCACGCGCGCAGCCCGACCGGGCCGAACTTCGGGCCATAGGGTGCCTGCGTGCCTTCTTCGGCAACGTTCTTGAGGCGCAGATCGATCGGGTCCAGGTCCAGCTGCTGGGCCAGCTCGTCGACCAGGCACTCAAAGGCATGCATGGACTGCGGCGCCCCCGGGGCCCGGTAGGCAGCGACCTTGGGTTTGTTGACCAGCACGTCATAGCCGGTCAGCTTGAAGTGCGGAATCTGATACGGGGCCAGCATCGACATGCACCCCGGCCCGACCGGTGCGCCGGCAAACGCTCCGGCCTCGTACCAGAGCGTGGCTTCGGCAGCGACGATCGTCCCATCCTTCTTGGCACCGAGCTTGGCTTTGATCCGCGTTCCCGAGGTGGGTCCGGTGGCACGGAAGACCTCTTCACGGCTCATGGTCATCTTGACCGGGCGATGGGCTTTTTCCGACAGCAACGCAGCCACCGGTTCCAGGTAGACGACGGTCTTGCCGCCGAAGCCGCCACCGATTTCCGAGGACACAACCTTGATGTCGCCGACGCGCTTGCCGAGGATCTTCGAAGTCATGCTGCGGTACTCGAAGGGTGCCTGGGTACAGCACCAGATCGTGACCTCACCGTTTTCGTTGGCGTTGGCCGTGCAGGCATGGGGCTCGATGTAGCCCTGATGCGCCATGGGTACGTTGTATTCGCGCTCGAGGACCACGTCCGCTTCGGCAAAGCCGGCGACGAGATCGCCGCGCTCGAGGCCCATGGTCATGGCTATGTTGCTGGGCTCGGTCGGTTTCTCCGGCAGCCCCTTGGTGAAGCAGTGCTCGTTGAGCAGCGGCGCTCCGGGTGCAATCGCGGCATCAATGCTCATCACCGGCGGCAACTGCTCGTATTCGACTTTGATCAGCTCGAGCGCCTGCTCGGCGATGGCGTTGCTCTTTGCCGCAACCGCGGCAACCGCGTGACCGTGGTACAGCACTTTGTCGCGCGCCATGACGTTCTTCGCGACATCGGCTACGTCGCCGCCGCCTTCGCCACCGATGTCGCCGCTGGCGGCTTCAGGAAAGTCGGCGCCGGTGATGACGGTGAATACGCCGGCCAGACCCAGCGCTGCCGTGGTGTCGATGGAGCGGATTTTCGCGTGCGCGTGGGGGCTGCGTAGCACCTTGCCGTAGATCATGCTGGGCAGGTTCTGATCGGCCCCGTAGAGGGCGCGTCCGGTGACCTTGTCCACCCCGTCAGGCCGTATCGGGCTGGTTCCGACGTACTTCAGATCCGCTTTCTGATCGTATGCTTCTGCCACTGCGGTGCTCCGTTTGCTGATTGCCGGAAGGTACCATCAATCGACGGGAGCGCCCACCGCTTGCCCGCCCGGCCGCTCACTCCAGGTCCAGCGTTCCTTCCTGCACCACCGTACCGATCAGCGTCCCGTCCTGCTGATACAGATAGCCGTGCGCCAGACCCCGGCTGCTGCCGGCGGCCGGGCTTTCACTGTCGTAGAGGAGCCACTGGTTACAGTCCACCGGCTGATAGAGGTGCAGCGCGTGGTCGAGGCTGACGCCACGCGGCCCGTCGGGCAGATAAGGTAGAAAGGCAGTGCCGAGCAGCGTCCGGTCGGTGATGTAGGCCAGCAGCGCTTCGTGCAACCTCGGCTCCATGTCCGGAATCAGCGCGGTCGGGCGCATCCAGAAGCGGGTCGCCGGGAGGTGGCGCTGGGCGGGGTCCGGCAGCGGGTCACAGAGCCGGATGTCGATCGGCGCCCGGTGCCAGTTGCTGCGCCCGCGGGCCGCGTCGCGATTGGGTTGCCGGTCCGGTAGCGGCACGCGTGGGGCTGGCCGCTGGTGCGTTGCAGGAGTCGCGCGCATGCGCGTGAAGCCACACTGGGCCGTCAGCATCAGCTTGTTGTCCTGGCGCGCGTAGACGATCCGGTTGGCGAAGCGCCTGCCATCTTTCGTAACCTCCACGTCGTAGTGGACCGGCGCTTCCGGCGCGGTTGGCCGCAAAAACTGGGCCTGCAGGGCGTGCAGATGCAGGTGCTCGACCGTCCGACCTGCCGCCATAGCGGCCTGGCCGAGGACCAGCCCGCCGAATAGCCGGTTGTTCTCGGTCACGCCGCCGCGTCCGGAGCCACCCTGGAAGCGTAGTGGGTCATCCTGGGTCAGCCGCAGGCGCGTCAGCAGCCGCCCGAGCGGTGATTCGTCTTCCGGCGCTGCGGCTGGCGGCGCCGGCTGATCCCCGTCGGACTCAGTCATCCATGATCGACGCCATGCGTTCCGTGGCGGTGGCGAAGTCCTCCATGAAGTCGTAGACCACGGCGCGTGCCGACTGCTCCACGTTCATGAGCCCGACACCCTGGCCGACCCAGTAGGTCGCAAGGCGCTTCGCGTTCGGATCGCCCGCTTCGGCGAGCTTGTCGATGCGCGCCAGCGCGGGTCCGCTGACAAGTCCCTGCAACGGCATCGGTAACGGCGCCGGCGCATCCTCGCCCTGCCAGGCATCCGTCCAGGGCGAGCGCAGCTGGCGCGTGTACTTGCCGGTACGGCTCTTCGACCGCACCGTATGGCGCGAGGTCGCAGTCAGCATCTTTTCCTTGATGCTCGGCAGCGTTTCCGCTTCGGACGTCGTCAGCCACACGGAGCCACACCAGGCACCTTCGGCGCCCATGGCCATGCAGGCGGCCATCTGCCGTCCGGTCACGATGCCGCCAGCAGCGAGTACTGAGACACTCTCGTAGGGAGCCATGGCCTCGACGACCTCGGGCACCAGCACCAGCGTGGAGATTTCTCCGCAATGACCGCCGGCCTCGGTACCCGACACGACCAGCACGTCGACGCCGGCTTCGGCGTGCTTGGCGGCATGTTCCTTGGAGCCGGTCAGGGCGCCAACCAGGATGCCAGCCTCTCGGGCCATGTCGAACATGCTCTGGGGTGGCACACCCAGGGCGTTCACGATCATTTTGATCGGATGTCGGAAGGCGACTTCCATCTGCGCCGTGGCGCCGCTTTCCCGCAGGTTGTCGCCGAAGGTGGTCGAAGGCTTACGATCCCAGAGGCCTTCGGTGGAGATGCCGTTCTCGGCCAGGATTTGCTCCACATGCCGTTTGTGCTGCTCCGGGACCCGTTCCAGCAGCTCCTCCGGCGTCAGCGAGCCCTCCTTATCGGCGATGCTGGTCGGCACGATCAGATCGACGCCGTAGGGCTTGCCATCGATGTTGTCGTCGATCCACTTCAGCTCGATCTCAAGGCTTTCCGGCGTATGGCCGACCGCACCGAGCACGCCAAAGCCTCCGGCTTTGCTGACTGCCGCGACGACGTCGCGGCAGTGGCTGAAGGCGAACAGCGGAAACTCGATGCCGAGCTGCTTGCAGAGTCTGGATTTCATGGCGGATTCCCCTCTAGTGTCAGGTTCAGCGCGGCCGAGCGGGTGTGGGCCGCTCAGCGACCGCTGTAGTTCGGCGCCCGTTTCTCCAGGAAGGCCCGCATGCCTTCCTTCGCATCTTCGGTGCGGGAGCAGAGCAGCTGGTTGCGGTTTTCGATCGCCATGGCGGCTTCGAGGCCTGCAGCGTCGATACTGTAGTTGAGGCATTCCTTGGTCAGCCGCAATCCCATGGGGGACGTGGTGAGCATTTCCTCGATGTACGGGGCTGCTGCTGCAGCGAGATCGGCGTCGTCAACGACGCTGGATACCAGCCCGGTGGCGAGTGCCCGATCGGCGTGGATGAACCGCCCGGTCAGCATGAGCTCCGATGCGATCGAGGTGCCTACCAGGCGCGGCAGAAAATAGCTCGAGCCCATGTCGCAGGCGGACAGGCCGACGCGAATGAACGCTGCGTTCATGCGCGCACTGTTGCCGGCGATGCGGATGTCCGAAGCCATGGCGAACGCAAAGCCGCCGCCGCAAGCCGGACCGTGCACCAGAGCAATGATCGGCTGCGGACAGCGGCGCATGCGGATATAGACCTCTGCGAGATAGGCCTGAAAGCCCATGCCACCGCCAAACGGTTCAGCGCTGTTGCCGCCGCCGAAGCTCGACTGCTTGATGTCCAGCCCCGCACAGAATGCTTTGCCGGCGCCGCGCATGACGACGATCCGGGTGGCCGGAGTCTCGGTCAGGCGATCGAAGTAGTCGCGCAGCTCCGTAACCATCAGCGTATTGATCGCGTTCAGCGCATCCGGCCGATTCAGCGTGAGCCAGTCTACGGCGTCGCGCCGATCGACGGTGATCGATTCGTAGCTGGGCAGTTCGCTCATGAAATCCTCCTCCAATCCCGGGAGTTTACGGCAAACCCCGCATCGCCCGCACGGGCGAGCTCGACTCTGCGCCTTCCTCTCTGCGCAGCCACTCTGCGTCCGCCTCAGAGGCGCGGTATCCTGTACGGCGAGTCAGACAGGGGATCGGGCTATGCCTGAGCACGACAAATCAGGAACACGGCAGGCGGCCGCAGGGGCCGACCAGGGCGGGGCTGCACTGGGCGCTGACCGCGGCGCCGCCGAGGCCGCTGTTTACGCGGAAGCGGCGTGGCAACGCTTTGAAGCGGAAATAGATGATCGCCTGCTGCGGGCCGTAACCGGCGCCTTTGCGTTGATCGTGGCTGCCGATGGCGATCTGGCGGCCGAGGAGGCGGACCGGTTTCTGGTCATGATGCATGGCCGGGCGCGACTCTTCCCCGGGCTGAACTTCGACGCCGTCGCGGCGGTGTACCGGGACCTGACGAGCGCCCTGCTGAGTGATCCGGAAGGCGGGCGCGCACACGCGCTGGACAGCGTCGCTGCGGTCAAGGACGTTGCGCAGCACTGTGAGCTGGTGCTGGCCGCGGCGCGCATCGCACTCTCAGCCGACCACGAGGAGCGCCCGGCAGAGCTCAGCGTGCTCGAGGACATCCGCGCGGCGCTTGCGTTGTAGTGCCGGATCAGCTGTTGAACTGCAGCGCGGTTCGTTCGCTGATGAGCGGCCTGATGGTAGTGCTGAGAACCGCCTGGTGAGTTGGATCAGCCGCGTACGCCTCGTACGCCGCCACATCCGGGAAGTCGGCGATGATTGCGAAGTCGGCATTACCTTCGGCCAGCCCGGCGTCGGGACCGAAGCGATAGTCGCTGACCATCGGCAGCGCTCGCAGGCGTGCCAGCTCGGAGCTGAGATGACTGATCTGATCGTGAGTGATCCGATCCTTAAATGTCAGCAGTACACAGTGGCGAAGCATCAGATTGTTTCCAGGCTGGTGATCGCACAGTCTAGCGCGACGGGATCCCATCCATCCGGAGGACATCCGGGGCCAGCGTGCAACAGCGGAGCGTGCCGATGAATCTTGAGCTCACCGAGACCCAGAAAGCCTTTCGGGACACTCTGTGCAGCTGGCTTGAGGAGTGCTTCCCGACGCCACCGGATCTCGAGGATCCGACCGTGATCGAGCGCTGGGAACAGCTGCTCATCGAGCGCGGCTGGCAGGCTTACAAGTGGCCCGTGACCGCCGGTGGTCCCGGCTGGGACATGGTGCAGAAGTACCTTTGGGAGCAGGAAGTTGGAGCCCTCGGCCTGCCGCTGATGCTGCGGGGCTCAGGCGTCGCAATGTTGGGGCCGATCATCCACGGGTTCGGCACGACCGAGCAGCAGGAACGCTTTCTGCCGCCGATTCTCGCCAACCAGGTCCAGTGGTGTCAGGGTTACTCAGAGCCTGGCGCCGGCTCGGACCTGGCTAGCCTGCGTACCCGTGCCGTGCGGGACGGTGACGACTACCTGGTGACCGGCGAGAAGATCTGGACCTCCGAAGCGCACAAGGCAGACTGGATCTTCGCCCTGACCCGTACGGCCGATGAGGCACGACGGCAGGCGGGCATTACCTTTCTGCTGATCAATCTCGACGATCCCGGCCAGGGGCCGATCCACTCGGTGCCGTCGATGGCGCCGGAGGCCAGTGCCTGATACACCTCGGAACCCGGAAGGTTCTGGACCGATGCGCCCAGCTTGCCGAGGGCTTTACCGCCCAGACCCGGCATACGGAATTTCAGGCCGTTGAAGTCAGCAGCGGAGGTGATTTCCTTACGATACCAACCGCCTGCCTGTGCGCCTGTGTTACCAGCGAGGAAGGATTTCAGACCGAAGATTTGGCCCAGCTCGTCATGCAGAGCGGCGCCGTCACCATGGTAGTACCAGTTGGCCAGTTCCTGTGCGGTCATGCCGAAGGGCACAGCCGTGAAGAACGCATAGGCCGGGTGCTGACCGACGAAATAGTAGTCGGCGGCGTGATACATGTCAGCCTGACCTGCGGTCACAGCGTCGAAAACCTCGAACGCGCCCACAAGCTCGCCTGCGGCTTTGATCTCGATGGTCAGCGAGCCGTCGGACATCGCGTTGACGCTGTCGGCCACACGCTGGGCTGCGTCGAACACGCCTGCCAGACCGCGGCCCCAGCTGGTGACCATGGTCAGCGTCTGCTTGCCCTGTGCATAGGCCGGAGCGGCCAGTGCAGTGCTTGCAGCAGCAGCCGTGCCGCCGATTGCCGAGTTTTTCAGAAAAGAACGACGATCCATATAATGTATCCTCCCAGATATGTTGGCAGCCCACCCCTCAAGGCAGGCGGATCGTGAATGGTG
>JBCDGJ010000155.1:0-11881 GCA_038757945.1 Pseudomonadota bacterium | reverse complement strand
GCCAGCCTGCGCGCGCTCCGTCAGCTCCTGTCTGTCCCGGATCAGGTAGGCGTACTGCGAGGTGGGATGCTGTTCGCAGATATAGGCATAAAGGGTTGCGGCCCGGTCAGCTTGACCGAGCCCCTCGTGGGCCTGCGCCTTCAGGTAGGCCAGCCCAACCCTCTGTTCGACATCCAGATGTCTGGTGTTCTCGGCCTGGGCAATCAGCCGCAGCGTCTTTTCATAGCTGCCCCGGTCGTAGGTTTTGTAGGCTTCACTGATTGAGGCGTATTGGATCATGCCGGTGCAGGCGGTGCTCAACAGCGTCAGGGTAAGCAGGGCTGGGGCTCGAACGTTCATGACTTCCTCCTGGTGTAAGCGTCGAGCGGGGCCCTCGTGGCTGCGCCCGGTGATTCGAGGGCGCTATGGTTGAGCCTGACGCTTGTTCGCACATCGGCAGCACGGGTACTTCGCGCTCCCCCGTAGGGTGGGGAGTGCGCCCATACTTCTGG
This sequence comes from Pseudomonadota bacterium, assembly GCA_038757945.1. Taxonomy (GTDB): domain Bacteria; phylum Pseudomonadota; class Gammaproteobacteria; order Pseudomonadales; family Azotimanducaceae; genus CALHVX01. The sequence continues at coordinate 11,390 of JBCDGJ010000155.1, read as the reverse complement.
CCGAGTGCCGGCCGCCGACCGTGGCCTGCGGTACGCGCCGCCCTCAGGGCGTGCTGGTCTGGTTCTACCGTGTCGAGGTGTTGGAACGAGTGATGGTTGCCGCGTTGCTGGTGCTGATCGCGGGTGTCTATCTGCTGGCGGCGGTGCTTGCAGTTGCCGCATTGCGCGGGGCTGCTTACAGCCATGCCAGGCACACCATCAGCGAGCTTGCTGAAGCGGGGTCGGAGTACTCCGGGAAGGTGTCTTACGGGGTGTTTCTGCCCGTTGCGTGCGCGCTGGCGGTCGCGGCGCTGCTGGCCGCGCCGTTCAGTTCGCCCGTTGCAGCGTTGGCGCTCTCGCTGGCGCTTGGCTACGGCAGTGCTGCGTTGTTTCCCTGTGATCCCGGCTCGCCGGCCATCGGTTCCTTCCGGCAGGGCGTTCACAACCTCGGCGGTGCGGCGCAATATCTGGGTGGTGCGCTGTCGCTGCTGTTGATCGCTGAAGCATTGGGATGGGTATTTCGTGCTGCTGGACTGCTCGTTGCCGGTGCGGCACTTCTGCTCAGCTTCGAGGGACCGGTGCGCGGTCTGATTCAGCGCGTTGCGGAACTGTGCCTGTTCCTCGGACTGCTCACAGCGGTATGGATGACCCCAAGCGCCTAGCGCCGAACCTGAGATTCGGCGCTGGCACTGTGAGCGGTCTGCTTGAGGGTGTTCAGCGGTTGCTTTTGAGCGGTGGCGCTCACGCAGGGCTGCTAGCTCGCCAGCCGCTCGATCTTTCTGGCAAGCCGGTGGCGCTTGCGGTACATGCTGATGATGCCCAGCGAAAGAACCGTGCTGGATGTGAGTGATCCGACCCAATGTACGGCCGTTGCTCCCGGATTCATGGCCAGGTTAAACACGTTCGTGAGAATGATCAGCGTAAAGGCGCCGACGGTGAGCAGTACCTTGCGCCGCACCTCCTCGAGGAACTCGCTACAGGCTTCGGGATCACTGTAGAGGGCTGCCGAACCGGCAAGCGCTGCCGGGCGGCGCAGGTACTGCAGCCCGGACGCGCTGCGTCCGAGCAGCTGCCAGCCGGTTTCCTCAAGAAACGCGCGGCGTTCCGGATCGCGATAGTAGGCCTTTGGTTTGAGGTCGATGGCGTAGACGTAGCGTGCCGCATCACCTTCCTCAAACCAGTACAGGGCGCCGAGCTGTGGCGGAAAGGCAAGGGTCAGCCCCTCGGCGGAACGTTCGTTGAGCCACTGGGCTTCAGCTTCAGTTTCGTCGACATCGAAGATTCTGAATCGGGACTTCACGTGCGACCTCCAGGAAAACGCTTGCGGCCGAGGGCGGCGAGGCTCGCCAGCCGTTTAATCTCGAGCGCCAGCAGTTCGCGCCCGGTCTCCGTCAGCTGATAGCGCTTCTGCCGGCCGCCGTCGCCGATGCGCTCGATAAGCTTGCGCTTCTCGAACTTGGCCAGCGCGGTATAGAGCGTGCCGGCGCCCAGCTGCACGCCGCCATCGGAGAAGCGCTCGACGTCCTGCATGATCCCGTAGCCGTGATTCGGCTCTGCGAGCGCCAGCAGAATGCAGTAGCTCGCCTCCGTGAGCGGTAACCAGTCTTGGGCGGTATCAGAGGACATACTGCGATATTATCTCGTGATGCGATATATAGCAACGCGATATATCGTAGGGCGAAGTATCTGCGCTTGGGGGCTCAGGTCCGCTCGGCCGTCGAGTCGAATGGCGCGGCGCAGCGGATACCCGCGTCCCTGGCGGCCTAACGCACGCAGAAATGCGCGCGCTCCACTACCTATGGCGCTCCAGGGGCTGCAGAGCAGTCGCTCCCGCCCGAGCTGGACGATCCCGTGCAAAGGACGACTCGCGAGTAGTTGAACCGAATCACTCGTTAGAATCAGTCCACCCCTGAAGCTTCGAGACAAACCATGCCGGTGCTGCCACCCGTGACCAACCGAAAGTTCTCGCGATTCCATGCCCTGGTACTGGCCGGCGCGCTCGCTGGTGTCGATCCGGCCCTGGCTGAGACGGGTACCACCGGCGGGACGCTCACCATCGCGGGCGGAGCGCTACAGGCCGATAACGCAGCGGTCTGGCAGGCGTTTCTCGATGCGAAACGCGCCGTGGGCCCGATTGTTATTGTGCCCTCCGCATCGGGCAGCCCGGACCAGTCTGCTGCCAGCGCCAGGGCGGCATTGCAGAGCCAGGGTGCTGTGGCAGAGGACGTGATCGTCGCACCGCTTGCGCTGGTCGACGACCCTTCGACGCCAGCGGTCGACGAGGCCACCTGGGCGGAGAATATTGATGACCCGGAATTGGCCGCGGTGCTCCGCGGCGCGGCCGCCATTTGGTTCACCGGCGGTGACCAGGCGAGAACCACCGGACTGCTGCTCCATGAAGACGGAACGCCAACCCCGGCATTGACCGCCATCCGGCAGGCCCAGGCGCGAGGTGCCAGCGTTGGCGGAACCAGTGCGGGTGCCGCCATCATGAGCCGGCAGATGATCCTTCAGGGCGATGCCCTGACCGCGCTGACCGGTTCGAAAGCCGGGGAGAGGCTGGAAGTCGGCATCGGCCTCGGCTTTTTTCAGGATGGGCTGGTCGATCAGCACTTCGGTCAGCGTGCGCGGCTGGGGCGTCTGGCGGCTGCGCTGCTGCGTGTTCCCGAGCCGGACGCGCGGATCGGCTACGGCATCGATGAGAACACCGCCCTGGTCGTGAGCGATGCGGGTAGCGCGCGTGTGCTCGGTGCGGGGTATGTGGCGGTCATTGATGCGAGGAACGCGAAGCTCGACGAGCGGGGCGACGCCCGCCTCGCGCTGACCGGCCTGGTGCTGCACCTGCTGGCTCCCGGGGACCGGATCGATCTATCCAGCCTGGCCATCGAGCCCGCTGCCTGGCGGTCGCCGACGATTGGTGCCGAGTACTACGACCGTCGACTGCTGACCGGCAGCGGTATGGCGCTTGCCGGTCAGACGCTGCCGGACGTACTGGGTATCGGTCTCCTTGACGATAAGGCAACAACGACGATCGAGCGGATCAGCTTCGGTGACGATGGGCTGGGCGTGGTCTATCGCTTCAGCCAGACGGCGGCAGCAACGGGGGCCTGGGGGCGCAACCCGGCTGGTGTCGCGCACTACAGCATTGCCGGTGTCGCCTTCGACCTGTTGCCCGTCGATGTTGCGGTGCAACCCCTGCCGCCCGTCGATCCCCCGTCAGCCCGGTAGTCACCAGCCGCAGCCCTGTAGCAGAATCGGAGCCACCGCGGCCGAGGCTCAACATCTTGAGCTCGCGAGAGCAATCGACCGCCGCCCGCGAGGGTCGTTACCGCTCGATCTGTCCGAGGGCGGCTTCGGGTGCTTGGCCTCGACGGTGCCGGCCGGCTCGGGCCGACGCGTTATTTTGCGGCGCGAGCAGACTGCAGCTCGAGCAGAGTGTTCAACGGATGAAGGATTGAGAGATGAAGCTGTACATGGTTCCGCTGGCCCCGAATCCCACCAAGGTCATGCTGTACATCGCGGAGCGGGAAGCGCTCGGTACGACCATGGACATCGAGCAGATTGTGGTCAACACGGTGAAAGGGCGGCACAAGGAGCCCGCGCACCTCGCTCGCAACCCGTTCGGTACGGTGCCGACGCTGGAGCTGGATTCCGGTGACTTCATCGTCGAGTCGCTGGCGATCATCGAGTACCTCGAAGATCGGTTTCCGGAAGGTGCCCTGTACAGCGGTACTCCAGAGCAGCGAGGGCATGCGCGCGATGTCGAACGCATTATCGATCTGCGTCTCGCCGGACCGATGGGCGCCTACGGCCATGCCGTCAATTCTCCCCTGGGGTACCCGAAGGACGAAGAGAAGGCGGCCCAGCTGGAGCACGCGATGCAGACACCGCTGGACTACCTGGAGCACCAGCTTGCAGATGGTCGGCCGCTGCTGACTGGCGACCGGGTGTCGGTTGCCGACTGTACGCTGCAGGCCTCGCTGCAGTTCATCCGCTACGTCGAAGCCGATCTCTTTGGTGATCGGCCGGCGCTTCGGGCGTGGGATGAACGCTACCGCGCGCGGCCGGCAGGGCAGCAGGTCCTGCGCTGGTAGCGAAAGGAAGATCGAAGTGCGCCGGGTGCAGATCGACCGAGCGGCTTCGGACCTCAGCCAGGGTGGCCCGCTGGTTGTTCAGCGGCCTTCCAGAAGCTGTGTCACCCAGCGGCTCGCGGCGCGTTCCAGCTGATTGGCGAGAGCGTTGTCGCCGCTGGCGCCGCTCATCAGCAGCCCGCCCACGGCGAGTGCCGCCGCGGCCAGCGCGCGTTCGCGATCCAGCTCAGGCTGCTCCCTCCGGAACTCCGCAATCAGGGCCTCGACCGCTCGAGCATAGGCGTCCTGTGCTGGCGCACCATTGCGGATGGTTTCTGCTGCCAGGCTGGCCAGGCTGCAGCCGCCAAGCACGGCCTTGCGATGCGCAGGATTCAGATATTCGCGCGCTATGGGTGCTGCGCCCTTCAGGAGCGCCCGATCGTCCCTTGCCCGCAAGCGCTCGACGAAGTCATGTGGCCCTTCCATTACGGCTTCGAACAGCGCCTGCTTAGAGGGAAAGTGCGCATAGAAGGTGCCCCGCGTCAGTCCTGCGGCAGCGCAAAGATCGTCGATGCTCGTTGCCGCATAGCCTCGAGACCGAAACAGCTGTGCGGCAGCGCTCTTCAGTGCCTCGGTGGAGCGCGCTTTGTGTTCAGCCGGGTAGCGGGCCATGGCTTCTCCGCGATTGGATGTTGATTAACATATTAACAAATAGTATGTTGAAAGTCATATCAAATGAGGCGGCACCATGCGACTGCATCAGTTCGCGTTTTCCCACTTCAATGAAAAGGCTCGATGGGCTCTGGCTTGGAAGGGGCTGCCAGTGCCTCGGCAGACCTATCTGCCCGGACCCCACATGCGCGGGATTCGCAAGCTCTCGGGACAGACCCAGACCCCGGTGCTCGAAACGGAACAGGGTGTCATCGCTGGTTCCGCCGCGATCATTGACTGGCTCGAGGCACGCTATCCGGAGCCCGCGCTCTACCCACAGGATCCGGCGCTTCGCACGGATGCTCTGGCGCTGCAGGCCGAACTCGACGACGGGTTCGGTCCTGCAGTTCGGCGCCTGGTATTCAATGTGCTGAAAGATGAGCTTGGCTATCTTGCCGCGATGTTTGCTTCGCAAGCACCAGCCTTCGCCCGGGTTGGCTACCGGGCCATGCTGCCGCTGGTCAGGCCGCTGATCGTCCGGGGCAACGGAATCAGCGAGGACAGCGTTGCTGCAGCCCGCGTCCTGGTTGGAGAGACCCTTGAGGCACTTGCCGAGCGCCTGCGGGCGCGACGCTACCTTGTCGGCGACTGCTTCAGCGTTGCCGATCTGACCGCCGCAGCGCTGCTCGCGCCGCTGGTTCAGCTGGAGCATGAGGACATGGCCCGGCCCAGGCCCGTGCCCCCTGGGCTCCAGAGCCTCGCTCAGCAGTTCGAGGCACACCCGGTAGTCGGCTGGGTACAGGATCTCTATCGGGAGCATCGAGCTCAGTCGCCGCGCGCGCCCTCATTGGTGCCGCCGCGGCAAGCAGCCGGCTGAATACTTAAGCGCTGTGCTTGTTGCAAACCCGCCCTGGAGTCGGGAGTCAGCACCACTCGGGTGACTGCTGTGAACGCAACAACCTGCTCCGGCGTACGATCCAGGTGCGCTGAGCTGCGCTGTGCCGCCGGCTCGTCGAGGGGCGTCTAGCGCGGACCTATCGCGTTTCTCGGCAGCAGTCCGGCTCGGGCTGCGCGGTGGTGTCTACTTCTGCCGCCAGACGTCGATGTAGATCCAGCCGCCTTCAGCGGTCTTGTCCAGGGTCTTCCTGCCGGCCAGTGCTTCGACATCGCCGAGCGCGATGTTGTTGTTTGCAGCAATGCGTTGGTACTCAGCTCTGCGTCTCGCGTTGATGCCTGTGACCAGCTCGCTGACTTCAGCCGGCACGGTGTCCTGCACCAATCCCAGGTAGCCGTCGGCACGCTCCCCGACCAGGCCCAGTTTCTTCAGCTCGGCCAGATCTGCGGCGGCGGCGGTGATCGACCAGAACAGAGCGAGCAGGGCCGATGCTGCTCCGACGATTCTGCTATGCCGCGCGCTGCTCCGTTGCATCACGTCACTCCTTCAGCCTTCAGCAGCCACTAGAAGAGGTCAGAGTCTTCGCTGAACAGTGAGTCCAGCTGTTTGTCGACCTTGACCAGGATCTCGTGCTTGATATTGACGTTGAGGTTGATGGTAATCGGCTCGTCCGTCGCCACCTTGACCGTTGGCGTGCAACCACCGCTATTCAGTGCTGCCAGCCCCAGCATCAGCAGGCCAGCCAGGGTGCGCGCGGTACCGACCCGCGCTTTGAAGGGCATGCCCGGTACCAGCGTGACCTGCACTTGCGATGGACCCCCACTCTGGTGCCTGCCAACGCGCCGGCCTCCGCGCGGCGGGTTGTGCTCGATCACTGGCTGAGTTCGGGTCGGTTGCATGAGCGTCCTGTAGCGGTACGACGACAGAAGCCTGATGGGTTTCGACCATAGCAGCGCCTTCGCTTGCGCTGCAATGTACGGAGCGGTCAGCGATTCACCCGTCGTTCAACTTCATCTGTGATCAGCCGGTCTGCCTTCAGCGATTCGAGCAGTGCCGGCACGTTTTCGGTTACGTTCACGTTGTAGTGAATCGGCCGACCCTGTTCGACCTTCGGATTCTGCCCCTGAAGCCGAAGGCTCAGGGCCAGATCGCCAGCGGGCGCATAGTCGACGGTAGCCAGGAGCGTGCTGTAGGTGAAGTCGCTTAATGCCGTCAGCGCGAAGTCCAGTCCTGGCTCGCCGGTGGGGGCGGCAAACCGATCGCTGAGCCGGATCACGCCGCCCGGGGGCCGGGAGACCAGATCGCCGTCCTGGATCCGCACGCCGTCAGCTTGCAGGTCGATGGGCAAACGGCCATCCAGGGTGCCCGTGCCACTGACCTCGTCACCTTCCAGCGCAACCAGTTCTTCAAGCGCGAGGCCGCTGAGCTCGACGGTAAAGGCATTCTGGGGGGCATTCAGGTCAATGCTGAATCCACCGGCGGTGGCCGTACCGCCGAGCAGCCGGGCGCCCAGATCGTCGAACCGCAACCACCGGTGTGCAGCGGTTGCTTCGTAGCTCAGCGCTGCCGTCAGGTCGGTGACCGGAAATCCCAGATCGACCTGCTGCACTCGAACGCGTTGCCCGGTGGCCCACAGCCGGTCCGGCAGCCACTCGAGTTCCAGGTCCGTGCTGACACCGAGCAGCTGATAGTCCCGGTAGCGCACCGTGCCCCCGGTCAGTTTCACGCTTGACGTCATGCGCGACGGTGCACCGTCAGCCAGTGCCACCGAGAACGCGCCGCTGAGCTGGCCGCTGGTCAACGCGTAGGCTTGCGGCCAGTTCAGAAACAGCTGGTCGAACGTTGGCGCGGTGACCGTCTCGGCGATGTTCATCGTCGCGCGTCCAGCACCGGTTGCCAGATCGTAGTTGAAGGTGACGGGCAGGCTGAGGGCGCCGGGCTGCAGCTCGCCGGTCAGGGTCAGAGCCGTGCCAGCCAGCGTTCCGGCGAAGGTGCCCGCCAGGGGTCGCAGGTCGAGCGTATCGACCGGCGCGTCAGCCATCTGATAGACCTTGAGCTCGGCGAAGCGGCCGCGAAAGGCGGCGCTCAGCTCATCGAAGTGCCAACGCAGGGTGCTCTCGTAGCTCAAGCGGGCACGACCCAGATCGAAACTCCCGGACCAGTCCTCGTTGACGGCGGCCAGCACGCGATCAGCGATGCTGAGCTCATGGTCGAGGTGAAGCTCGCCGCGACCCTCCTCGGGCCAGAGCTCGGCGGTGAACGGCAGCAGGACGGGCGATCCCGGGGGGTCAGCGGCGAGGAGCCGATCCGCTGCCAGGCTGACGCTTCCGGAACCGCTGATGGTCCCGTCGGCCGCCTGGGAGGCCTCAAGCACCAGCTCGCCGCGCGGGCTGAGCCCGTCGACCGTCGCAGCGTATTCGAGTTTCAGGGTCGAACCGATGGGGGCCTCACTGCGACCGGGATCTGGCCATCGGGCAGCAAAATCCAGCAGCGCCAGATCAACGGTGCCGTGGTCGTTTTCCAGCAGGCAGCCGATCCCCGGACCGATGCCCAGGTTCGAGCGGGTGGCTGTCAGCCGCAGCGTTTTGGCGATCGTACAGCGGCCAACACCTGCTGCCCCGGCCAGCGAAAATCGCAGCGTGCCGCTGTCGGCTGTTGCCGTCAGGGCATTGCGCGCTAGCGCGATGCGTCCCGCCAGGCCGTCGAGCGTCAGGGCTTCGATCCCGCTGCGCGGTCGAAGGAACGCGTCGAAAGCGCTGGAACCGAGTGCGTAGCGGCCGTCAGCGGCAAGATCCCGCCATGCAAAGGCACGCGGCAGCGGCCAGGGCACCTGGCCGGACAGATTCAGCTCGACGCTGACGTTGGCTTCCGGATACCCAAGCTGCTGCAGCAGCAGCGCAGTATCTGCCTCGGGGAGCGCGCTGCTCAGTGTGTAGTCGAGCGTTGCCGCATTGAAGCGCAGGGCCAGCTCCAGCGCCGTCGTTCTGGCACTGCCGTCGAGCAGCGCTAGGGTCAGCTGGCCGTCAGCGTCGTGAGTGAGCCTGAGCTCGCGGGTCAGCGCGGGCGCCCCGGCGACCAGCTGCGCCGCGAGGTCGATGCGCGTGGCCTGCTGGGTCGCGCGACCGCGGATGTGGACCGCATGCTGCGGTAGCGCAACGGTGAGGGACTCGATCTCCAGAGACTGCCAGGGCAGGCGTCGGAGCCAGTAGGCTGGAACGGCCGGCTCAGGCAGCTCGGGGTGTGGGGACTGCTGTGGCTCCGGGTCTTGAACACCCCCATTCGGCGTCGCGCTTACGTGTACCGCAAGCGCCCCGACGCTGACCTTGTGCACGCGTCCTGCCAGCAGGTGCCGCCAGTGGTAATCAACGGTGACATCGCGCAGCTCGATGCGCAGCCCCGCTTGCAGCAGGGCTGCTCGATCGATCTGCCAGCGGTTCCCGGTCGGGCGCTTAAGCTCGAGCTGCTGTGCTTCGACGCCCTGGCTCTGCGCCAGCCTTGTGAGTAGCGCGGGCATCCACAGCGGGCTCAGCCAGTAAGCGGACAGCGGCAGCAGCGCGCTGAGCAGGAACAGGACGAAGAGCAGCCGCAGTAGCCGCTGGCGTGATCTGTTCGGTGCAGTGAGGCTCGACATGTTTTGCGGATTCTAACAGTCCATGCCGAGGGGTCCGGACGGGCGGTGGACGTGTGGCGCTTTCTAGTCACCGGAGTCTCGGCTAGGCTGCGGGCATGGCTCGCGAAAGCGTTTATGTGCTGGCGGCAGATCTCGTTCTACTGCTGCATGTGCTGTTCGTTGCCTTCGTCGTGGTTGGGCTGGTCCTGATCTTTGCCGGCTACCTGCTGGCCTGGCGCTGGGTGCGGCGCTTCTGGTTTCGTGCCGCGCATCTGGCTGCGATAGCCGTTGTCGTTGTGCAGGCCTGGCTCGGTGTCCTGTGCCCGCTCACAATCCTCGAGATGGCGCTGCGCGAATGCGGTGGCGATGCCACCTACACCGGGTCCTTCATCGCGCACTGGCTCGAGTCGATCCTGTACTACCGCGCACCTGCGTGGGCATTCACCGCGGCGTACACTGCTTTCGGGTTGCTGGTGCTTCTAAGCTGGGTGTGCGTGCCTCCAGGCCGCTACAGAAAAGGACAGGCCCGCACCGTACGACGTTGAGCACGGCTGCGTGCTGCCGGTCCTGGAACCGCTCAGGTCGCGCAGACGTTCTCAAGTCTGGGCTGTACCCTCTGGGGGCTGCCGGAAGACCTCGCCGGGATTGTGCGCCGCCACCACGAGCTGCTCGAGGGAACGATCAAGCCGGGCGGTGTCGATGCCTACACGTTCGGCGTCGAAGTTGCTGATCGCATCGCGATTGGCCTCGCCCAGGACGGGGACGACGGCATCGCGCCGGAGCAGCTGGCTAAGGCGCTCGACCAGGTCAGCTCTGCAGCGCCGGAGATCAGGCAAAGCGTGGATGCCGACGCGTTGAGCGGGCGCATTGATCAGATCCGCAGCAGGAGCAGCGAGCTCCTTTAAGAATTGGGACTTGCCTGACGAGCCCTGGTCATCACCTCCGATGGCCTGCGGCGGAGCGCAGGCCGGTGGCTACCCGTCAGATCCGCGCGATGCCATCGCGGATGTTGTTCAGCGCCAGTTCGACGAGGCTGCGCGAGGTGCCGATGTTCATGCGCATGCAGCGTCGGCCGCCTTTGCCGTAGTCCTCGCCATGGTTGAGCTGCACCCCGCAGTTCTGCGCCAGCCAGGCTTCGAACACCTGGGTCTCCGACATCGGGTTGGCCGTACGCTGGCTTGCCTCGGCCTGTTCGACCACGCCGGCGGCATCCATGACCGAATCGAAGTGCAGCCAGGACAGGAACGTACCTTCCGCACGGGTGTAGCCCACCTGCGGCAGCTGGGTCTTCAGGTAGTTCTCGACGAAGCTGTGGTTGCCATCGATGTAGACGAGCAGCTGATCCAGCCAGTCTGCGCCATGCCGGTAGGCGGCTTCGTTGGCGACCACGCCCAGGGTGTTGATGTCGGCTCGCTGGTTCTTTTTCGCCCGGGCAAAGTAAATCGGATTGGTCGTAAACCAGTACGCATTCTTGGATGCCGGCAGGTTGAAGGTTTTGGTGACGGCCTTGAAGGTGATGCTGTTATCGACGATTGCCTTGTCCGGCAGGCTCGCGAACGGTGTGTACTTGTGCCCCGGGCGAACGAAGTCGGCATGGATCTCGTCTGCCAGTACGACCACCTTGTGCTTCAGACACAGCTCGCCGATTCGAAGCAGATCTTCCTCCGACCACACGTTACCGGTGGGATTCTGCGGGTTGCACAGCAGCATTGTGTGCGTTTCCGGCGTCATGCGCGCTTCGAGATCGTCCCAGTCGATCCGGTAGCGACCGTTCTCGAAGATCAGCTCGCTTTCGGTCGGGAGGGTTCTCGTGAAGCGCAGGTCGGAGTAAAACCCGTTGTAGGTGGGGGTCATCAGCAGCACCTGGCTGCCGGGCGGTGAGAAGGTGTGGATCCCGGTGATCAGGCCCGGGTGGACACCGGTTTCAATCACGATGGTGTCCGGATCCACGGTGACGCCGTGGCGCTCGCGGTTCCAGTCGCAGATCGCTTCTTTGAGCGATGCGAAGCCCAGGTCGGAATTGAGATAGCCCCAGTTCTCGTGCTCCATACGCTCACGCATGGCCTTGCCGATACACGGGGCGGCCCGGAAATCCAGATCAGCGATACCCATGCCGACCTGAATGCCGTCGCCAAAGCGGTCGATCTGCTTGTCCCACTTGGTGCATTCGGTGCCGATGCGTCGG
>JBCDGJ010000154.1:0-12059 GCA_038757945.1 Pseudomonadota bacterium | reverse complement strand
GTCATGACCTCCTGAGCATCTTCCCGAAAAACGATCTGTTCGTCGGTGCGCTAACGCCGCTGGTCGGTGATTCGATCTTTACCAGCCACGGCGAGCGCTGGCTCCGGCAGCGCAAACTCATCGATCCGGCGTTCTCACAGATGCGATTGAACCAGGCCTTCGTCGAGATGAGCGCGGCCGTCGATCACGCCGAGCAGCAACTCGAGAAGCTCGCCGCGGACCATGGCACCTTCTCCCTCGACGTGTTCGCAAGCCAGCTGACCGCCGACGTCATCTGCCGCACGCTGTTCTCCGAGCCGCTGGCTTCCGACCGGGCGCGTGCGGTGTTCAAGGACTTTGCTCTGTTCGAACGCTCCGTCGCCAGCGTCAACCTGTGGCAGCTGATCTTCGGGAAACCCTGGTCGGACGTCAGGCAGCCTCAGGCCGTGCTCGATGCCTGTGAACGGATCCGCGGCCACATCCGTGCGCTGCTGGCGCCGCGGCTCGAGGGCTCCGGTACCGGCCGCGACGACATCGTGCAGGCCATCATCGACGCCCGGGATGAAACGACAGGGCAGGGATTCAGCACCGAGGAGCTGATCGACCAGCTCGGCGTCTTCTTTCTGGCCGGCCACGAAACCACGGCGAGCGCGCTGACCTGGTGCTTCTACATTCTCTCGCAGCAGCCGGAAGCACTCGCCAGGTTGCGCCGGGAAATCGCTGAGCAGGTCGGCAACGGTCCGATCGACTTCGCTGCGGTAAAGCAGCTGCGCTTCACCCGCAGCCTGTTCCGCGAAGTGCTGCGCCTGTACCCGCCGATCACCTTTATTCCCCGTGTCGCCGCAGAAACCGTGCGCATCGCCGGCACGCGCATCAAGAAAGGGGCGATGGTCATGATTTCGCCCTGGGCAACCCATCGTAATGCCCTGCTGTGGCGTGACGCCGATCGCTTCGATCCGGAACGTTTCATGAACGAGAAGGCCGCCGAGAGCCGCGGTTCCAGCTTTTTGTCTTTCGGCCTTGGACCACGGGTGTGCGTCGGCGCCGGCTTTGCGACCGTAGAAGCCACGTTGATCCTTGCGCGCCTGGCACGCCGCTTCGATTTTCTGCCGCTGGCGCCAGAGCGGGTCCGGCCGGTAGCGCGGCTCACCACCCGTCCAGCCGTCGAGATCGAGTCTCGCGTGAGCGTGTGCTCGTGAGCAGCGGCACCGTTGCCGTCATCGGCGCTGGTATGGGCGGGCTCAGCGCGGCGATCGATGCCCGTAGCCGGGGCCTGGCGGTTACGCTGTTCGAGCGCGCACCAGAAGTCGGGGGTAAGCTGCGCGCGTTCCGCATCGGTGATCACGCCATCGACAGCGGTCCCACCGTCTTCACCATGCGCTGGATCTTCGATGATCTGTTTGCCGCCGCCGACGCGGCACTCGAAGATTACGTGCCCATCGTCCCGGCCGACACGCTGGCACGCCATTACTGGGATGATGGCAGCTGCCTTGATCTGCACGCGGACCTCGATGCGAGCTGCGCAGCCGTCGAGGCATTTGCCAGCGCGCGGGATGCCGATGCCTACCGGCGTTTCACCGAAGATTCCGGGCGCATCTTCGATACCCTGGATTCAAGCTTCATGCGCGCACCGCGCCCCGGACCGCTCAAGCTGACCCGCAACGTCGGCTTCAGCCACATCGGCGATCTGCTGGCTACCCGACCCTTTGTGTCGCTCTGGCGCGATCTGACGCAGCGCTTTCAGGACCCACGGCTGGCACAGCTGTTCGGGCGCTACGCCACCTACTGCGGGTCAAACCCGTTTCTGGCACCGGCCACGCTGATGCTGATTGCCGAAGCCGAGCGGCGCGGCGTCTGGTACGTCACCGGCGGCATGCTGCAGCTGGCCGTTGGTCTGGAAAAACTGTTGCGTCAGCTTGGCGGTACCGTTCGTACCGCCTGCCCGATCCGGTTGATCGATCCGGACACCGCCGGGGGTTACCGCATCGAGACCGAGCAGGGCCACTCGGAACATTTCGACGCCGTCATCTTCAACGGCGATTCTGAAGCCCTCGCCGCGGGCCTGCTCGGGCCGGCCGTGGCAACCGCCACTCCGCCGCGCAGCGAAGACGGCTTTTCGCTGTCCGCAGTCACCTGGAGCCTCGCCGGCAGCACATCCGGCATCGAGCTGTCCCATCACACGGTGCTCTTCAGCGACGACTACCGGCTGGAGTTTGAAGCCCTGTGGAAGGAGCGCGAGCTGCCGCCGTACCCGACGCTGTACTTGTGTGCACCGCAAGCCGCCGCGGCTGGCGCAGACCGGCAGCCGCTGTTCCTGCTGGCCAATGCGCCGTCGCGAACGCTGTCGGCAGCCGAGCTGGACACCTACGAGGCGTGGATCAATGCAGCCCTTGCCCGGCACGGGCTGACCCTCGACTATCGGACAGAAGACCGCATTGTCACAACACCAAACAGCTTTGCAGAGCGGTTTCCCGGTTCACGGGGCGCCCTCTACGGTCGCCCGACCCACGGTTTTGCCGGTTCCTTTCGAAGACCCGGCGCCCGCACGCGATTGCCAGGGCTGTTTCTCGCCGGAGGCAGCGTTCATCCCGGGGCCGGCATTCCGATGGCGACCCAGAGCGGCCGGCTCGCGGCCGCCGATACGTTCGCCTACCTCAGCCGGCGCTGAACTGGGGTTGCGCGGGATCCGGGACGATTTCGTCGAGTACTTTCGCCGACGAGATTACCCCGGGCATACCAGCGCCGGGATGGGTTCCGGCACCGACCAGATACAGCCCGGGCAGCTCCTCGCTGCGGTTGTGCGGCCGGAACCAGGCCGTCTGCGTGAGCACCGGCTCGAAGCTGAAGCCGGCGCCGGCCACTGAAGACAGGCGATCGCGGAAGTCGATCGGCGTCAGCAGCCGCGAGGTGGCGAGGGAATCCTTCAACCCGGGCATGACCGTAGCTTCAAGATGTTCCTCAATCGCTTTGCGGTACGGTTCCGCCTGCAAGCGCCAGTCGATATCGGCGTCCAGATTAGGCACTGGTGACAGCACGTAAAACGCTTCGCAGCCCTCTGGCGCCATCGTGGGATCGGAGGCCGTCGGACGATGCAGGTACAGGCTGAAATCCTCCGCCAGGATCTTGCGTTTGAAGATGTCCTTCAGCAGCCCCTCATACCGCGGACCCAGCAGAATCATGTGGTGCGGCAGATCCGGATACTGCTTGCGCGTGCCGAAGTACCAGACGAACAGGCTCATGGAGTAGCGGGAGCGGCCGAGCTTACGGTCGGTCCAGCGCTTGCGATGCTCTGCCGGTACCAGATGCTTATAGGTCGTCGCCGAATCGGCGTTGGATACGACCACATCGGCACGCAACTCTTCGCCGCTCTTCAGGCGCACGCCAGCAGCACGACCCTGCTCCACCAGAACCTCGGCTACCGGTGCGCTGCACCGCACCTCACCGCCCTGCCCATCAATCAGGTTGACCAGCCCCTGCACGAGATTGCCGGTACCGCCCATGGCGTAGTGGACGCCGTGACTGCGTTCGAGGTGGGCAATCAGCGCGTAGATCGCCGTGGTCGACATGGGATTGCCGCCGATCAGCAACGGATGGAAGCTGAAGACCTGGCGCAACTTCGGGTGTTTGATATAGCTGCCCACCATGTCGTAGACGGAGCGGTAGAACTGGGTGCTGATCAGCGCCGGCAACGTCTTGACCATCGTCCACAGCGACTCGAAGGACACGTGCAGCAGTTCGTCGAAGCCCACCTTGTAGAGCTTGGCGCTGGCTTCGAGGAACCGGTCGTAGCCCTCGAGATCGGCTTCGCTGAAACGCGCAATCTCGGCCCGCATGGCCTGCGGATCATTGTGGTAGTCGAAATGCGTGCCGTCATGGAAGCGGATCCGGTAGTAGGGATCCAGCGCCTTCAGCTCCACGTCGTCGGCGAGCCGGCGGCCGGCCAACTCCCAGAGCTCCTCGAGCAGAAAGGGGGCGGTGACGATGGTCGGGCCGGCGTCGAAGGTGAAGCCGTCCTGCCGGTAGACGTACGCTCGCCCCCCGGGCGCATCGAGCTGCTCGCAGACGGTAACCCGATAACCACGGGACCCGAGCCGTACCGCGGCCGCAAGCCCGCCAAATCCACTTCCGATCACTATCGCCTGTGCCTGAGCACTCATTCAGCTACTGCCTCAATTGGTTTAACTTTCTGATTAACCGTCTGTTTTATCGGAGTTTTTTCAGTTTCTGCTGTCTGTTTTCGTTCTTCAGCGATCAGAACAGCTGCCAGGTCAACGGGCACTCTTTAACAGCGCGCCGCTTCGGCATAACCTAGTGTCTACTCTACCTTACACTTTCGAGTCCAATCCATGGCGCTATTTCACTGGCTGATCTATGCACACATCGTGACCGGTACCGTGGGCCTCTTAACGCTGTGGGTGCCCATACTGTCGCGCAAAGGGGGAAGCGCGCATAAACAGTGGGGGCGGGTGTTCGCCTGGGCGTTGACCGCTACCGGCAGCATCGCCGTAGGGATCAGCCTCTGTACGCTCTACGCGCCGTTGAAAACTCATCCGTTCTGGGATGATGCGGCACTGATCCGTGCAGTGTTCGGCTGGATGATGCTGTACCTGGCCATTCTCACGGTGAACCTTGCCACCTATGGCCGGCTCTGCGTCATCAATCGCCGCAATCACGAAGCCAACCGCACTCCGCTGAACCTCTTCGGCCAGGCCGCCATGTTCGTGGCTGCCGTCAACTGCGGTATTCAGGGTGCGCTGGCTGGCGTTCCACTGCTGGCCGCCATGTCCACGGTGGGTGTTGCCGCCGGGATACTCAACACGCGCTTCATTCTGAGCGATGCGCCGGGACGCTCGGAGTGGCTCATCCAACACACTCGCGGCCTCGTCGGCGCGGGCATTTCGGTCTATACCGCCTTTCTTGCCTTCGGCGCCGTAAATCTGCTCCCGGCTATGGCCCTCAACCCCCTTCTCTGGGCCATGCCCTGTACGCTCGGCATCATCTACCTGCTCTATCACCAGTTCCGCATTGAAACCGCCGGACGTGCACAGCCGGCCAGCTGAAGGGGCGTCGTTCGCAGCAGGCCGAGCGATAGGACGACGGTTCAGGTGCGCGGTTGCGCGGCAGCACGAAACCGATACGCGAGATCGCTGACGTGAAATGCGAGTGCTGACAGCAGCCAGACGGCAATCACGGGCCAGTCGTGGCCATAAAGCGTTGATCGCAACGCCAGCATGAGCGAAGTTCCCGCCCCGATGTTCAGCAGCAGCGCGAGAGGCGGCAGACCGAAGCCGCGAAACTGGTACAGCGCCAGCAGCACGATGACCTCGACCGCGACGAAAACCAGCATGAAATCGACGATTGCACCGGAGCGTATGAACTCGCCCATAACCCGACCACCATTCTCCCAGGGATCTGTACCCCGCTCAGAGCTCAGTGTGCCAGAAGGTGCGAGGCGGTATCCGCACCCGGACGCCGATGCCCGCAGCCGCCCGGTTCGAAGGTCAGGGATCGGGCTGCTGCTCGCCGTTCTGCTCGCGGCGGGCTGCGCTGCTCGAATCCCGACCGGCACGGCACCTGCGGCCACCGCAGAGCCCCCTCGGCTCGTCAGCCTTACATCGGTAGCACCGGACATTCGAACGGCCATGGGCTACGCGAGCAAAGCCAACTTCGTCGGTCGCCCCGTCACTGGCTACGACGCGCCCGTGTGCTTGCTTACTGAGGCCGCCGCGCTGGCCCTTGCACAGGCGCAGCAGCTACTTGCACCCTATGGGCTCGGGCTCCTCGTATATGACTGCTATCGCCCGCAGCAGGCCGTGGATCACTTCATGCGCTGGGCCCGGGACCTGAACGATCAGGCTACCAAGGCGCGCTATTACCCGAAGATCGCGAAGGCAACGCTGGTACCCGATGGCTATATCGCGGAACGGTCGGGGCACTCGCGCGGCAGCACCGTAGATCTCACCCTGATCGGTGCCACGGGCGCTCCGCTCGACATGGGAACTGCCTGGGACTTCTTCGACCCGAGCTCCCACACCGCGTTCCCGGAACTGACTGCCGTGCAGCGCAGCAACCGGCTGCTACTGGTAAGCGTGATGGATCGTTCCGGCTTCGATAACTACTCGAAAGAGTGGTGGCACTTCACCCTGCGCAACGAACCAAATCCGGACGGCTATCTGAACGTCCCCGTCCGTTGAGTGGGGCGCCCGGCGGCAGCCTCAACCCTCTCGGTCGTCAAGATAGAAGGCATCGTCGAAGGTTTTCACAACCTCTGGATAAAAAACGGTGAGCGCGGTCACCAGCATGCCGTTGATGAAGCCCTCCGGAAACATCAGCAGCGCGATAAGCGGCCAGTTCGCAAGCGCGCGGGCCACCCACTCCGCCTGGCCGATCAAGCCGAAGATCAGCAGGCCGGCCAATGCCTGCAGCAGTACGCTGAGCAACCCGCCACCGAAGCCGGCACCGAGCATGAAAACAAACAGGTTGCGGAAGCCGTAACGGCGCAGCAGGTAAGCGAGCAGCCGACTGGTGGTCGCCGGCAGGAACACCGTCAGCAGCCAGGCCAGCGGCGCGCCGAACAGGGAGTGTGACTGCAGCCAGAGCTGCGCGAGCAGCACCAGGGTGGCCCCGACAATGGTGAACCGCCAGCCGACGATCAGCGTCAGGCTCGTGACCCCAAGCAGATGGATCCAGACACCGTCGATCACCTTGAGCGTCAGCAGCCACAGCAGCAGCAGACCCAGGAGACCGGCGAGCAGCACATGCTGCCGCGCTGGCACGGCGCGCAACGCTGACCAGTCTGCCTTTCGCACAGCGCCGGCAACGCAGCCCAGCATGACCAGGCAGAGCGGCAGGTTGAGCCAGAACGGGATGAGATGGGCCGACACGATCATGGAGGGAACGGCTGCCGTTCAGGCTGTCGCCAGCAGCACGGAGCCGGGCAGAGCTGCCGGCTCATCCATAAGCCGCTCCGCCAGCCAGCATCCATGCCAGCAGGAGCAATGCCACCGCAGCAGCACCGCAGACCTTCTGACCGATGCGACCGAGCCACCGGAGGTTAACGCGCGCTGCAGCAATGCCGAGGACAAGGCCGGCGCCAAAGCCGGTGAAGTGCGCCACGATGTCGGTGTTGTCGTCGCCGATCCCGGTAAAGGCAAGCATTGCGATACCGCCGAAGATCGGCGCAAAGGCCCGCTTCCAGTTGCCGCCGCGGAAGTATCCTCGGCGCCAGACGAATCCGCTGCCGATCGCAACCGCGGCAAAGGTAGCCGTGCTCGCCCCGATCGAAAACAGGGCTTCCGGACGCACAGCAGCGTTGAGCAGATTACCGACCGTGCCGCCGAGCAGGATCAGCAGCCAACCAAGCCCGGAACCGAGGTAGCGCCCGACCATGAGACCAAAGACAGCGCCGAACACCGAATTGCCGAACAGGTGGCCAAGGTCGGCGTGCAGCGTCAACGCGGTGACCGCCCGCCACCACTCGCCGTTCCGCACAGCACCGGGATCGAGATGCCCGAGCGCGCGCCAGTCCCAACCCAGGAAACCGTTGCCTTCGAGGGTTGGCAGCATCCAGATGACCAGCAGAAAGCCGACCACCCCGACCCAGCCACTATCGACTTCCTCAAGCTGCGGAACGGACAGCGGCGAATGATTCTCGAGCCGGTACCGCTCGAGTTGCGCCACGGCTTCCGGTGCCCGCTGCTGCGGGACGGCCAGATACCAGTCGAATGCGTCCTCGAAGACTTCGTGCTCGATGTTCACTGCCGTGAGCACGAGGCTCGCCTCGCGCAGCGCACGACGGGTCGGCCCGCGCCGGATCGCTCGCCAACCGCTTTCGAGATGAGTGTGGCTCATGCGACGGATGTTACCGTGGCTTTCCCGTATAGGCTGCTCCAAAGACCGCCTTAGGATGCACTTCTGACAGCGGTCCGCAGCACAGTCATCCAGGCAAGGCCACGACACACAACGTCAACGTCGCGCTGCGTAACCTGCGTAAGCTCATCGAGGAAGAGGGATTCACCAAGATTGCGCTGCCGCGGCTGGCAACGGGCGTGGGTGGCCTGGACTGGGAAGACGTTCACCCCCTGCTCGAGAACCATCTGGGTGACCTGGCGGTGCCGGTCTATGTGTTCACCAGCTACGTCAAAGGGCAGCAAGCAGAGGCTGCCTGAACGCAGCACCCGGCCTCGTACGGCGGCACCTTAGCTCCAAGGCCGGGGGCTGTTAACGGCAGGCTACAGCCCGCCGTTGACCACGATGTCCTGACCGGTCATCCAGCTCGATGCCCCCGACGCAAGGTAGACAACCGCCGGGGCGATGTCCTCGGGCGTACCAACCCGACCAAGCGGAACACCAAACGCTTTGCCCATCTTCGGGATGTCCTCCTCAGACATGCCGGTGAACTCAAGAAACACTTCGGTAGGAATAGGACCCGGCGACACCGAGTTTACCCGGATCCCGAACGGCGCCATCTCGACAGCCAGCGTCTGGGTCAGGTTGTTCACGCCACTCTTAGCCACGGCATAGGGACCGTTGTTCGGTGACGCACGATTCGCTACCTGTGACGATATGTTGATGATCGTACCGCCGCCGTTGTCTTTCATGAGCTTGCCGGCGGCCTGAGCACCGGTCCAGACCGCTTTCAGGTTGAGATTCATCTGAAAATCCCATTGTCGCTCTGGCATCTCGAGCAACGTTCGGGCCACGCGATCGTCGGCCCCACCAGCATTGCTCACCCAGCAGGTCAGTGCGCCCATCTCATCGAAAGCCGTCTGCGCCAGTCGCTGTACCTGCTCGATCTCCATCATGTCTGTGGTCACCGCCAACGCCCTGCGGCCGGTGGCGCGCACCTTCTCGGCAACGGCTTCGATCTCGTTGGTCCGTCGCGCGGCAACCACGACATCCGCTCCGGCTTCCGCCAGTCCCAAAGCAATACCCTCGCCTATGCCTCTGCCACCGCCGGTGACTACGGCGACCTGACCGTCGAGACGGAAACTGTCAATGATGCCCATGAGTCCTACGCCCCCGAAATCTGTTTCTCAATATCGTTGCAGCTCTCTACAGGGTTGCAGCTCTCTGTAGAGTTGTAACCAGGCCCAAGCGGTTTGGTGCACCGCATCGGGCAGCGATCCGCGTCGCCCGATGTCGCCAAACGGTTTTTTCCTGCAGCAACCAAGTGGTTCCAGGAGGCACAACACCGACACGGCAGCGACTCGACACGCAGAATCGTACTATCAAAGAGAAAACAGAAGGAAGCGTCGGTAAGGAACTCACCGACGTAGCCCGAACGCCCCGCCAAGCGGCGGCAGGGCGTCTTTACTCCCGTGTCTCGACCGAACTCAGCGGCTGGCCAGCGGCGCTTCCGGCCAGTAGCTCAGTTCAGCATCGGCTTTGGCGATGACCCAGTGAGCATCGGTGATGGCCTTCTCTCGCATTGCCGCCAGCCGGGCGGCTTCCTTTGCGCCAAAGGCTTTCTTCAGCCGCGCTGGAACGTTCATGCCCATCATGTTCTGGTCCATCTGCGCATAGGTTGCGTCCACCGCGAAAACCCAGAACTGCGGCTCTCCGGCAACGGGCATGAAGGTCTGGTAGTTCGCTTCGGGCATGACCTTGCGCGTCGCTTCCGCGACCTTATCGAGGTAGGCCATGTACAGCTGCTCCTGGCCTGCCGCCACTTCGATCTGCAGCCACATGCTCTGTCCAGGCGCGTCATTCGATGGCTTGCCAACGCTCAGCTGCGGGCTGTGCCGCCAGATTCCGGTCTGAACTTGTTCTACCGCCGTCCAGGCAGCGCGGACCTCCTGTGCCCGTTCGACGCCAAGCGTTCTGGTAAGAGGATCCATCGGTTCCTCATCCATCGCCGCAAAGTTCGGATAGGTTCGGATGAACATCAGCTGGTTGGGATTGCCTGCCAGCTGGCGCCAGGTCGTCCAGTGGCGCTCCGATTCCAGCTGCCGGCTGGCAGCAACATAGGCCTTTGCCATGGCCTCAATGCCCGGCATGCCGGAAGGCTTAACGGTGATGGCCGTAGCGCCAATCACCATCGGCTGGTTCATCGCGTCATCAGCAGCAGCAGCCGATGAGAAGAGCAGGGTTAAGCAGAATAGAGGCGCAATCAACAGTCGAAACATTGTCTCGTTCTCCTTGTCGATGTCAGGACACCGACCTGATCAAGCAACTACATAACCGCCCGCAGCGGAGTACAGGCGGGACTTACCCAGTGAGGTACGGACAGCAGCTGACAGCGGGGTCGTAGCGTTGAAAACAGTCTGCGCAGCAACGTCCCCAAGCTCCCCCTCAGAAGGAATTTCATCCTGCGCTTACTCCCGCTGGAGCGCAACAAGAATGCGGACGCTCGATCACGGATTGGCCGACACTGACCTGATCGCGGGCGTCGCTCGCCGGATTCAACCGCGCGAGAGCGTGCTATGGCCACTTCGCATCCTGAGAAAGCTCGCGCTTGGTTCGCCAACGCAGTGGAGCAACAAACGGGCAGGCAGCGTTACGACTGTCAGCCCGTTCGGATCCTGCGGAGGAATCGATCTGCTAAACGGGACGGAGGGGGTAACCAGCGCCACCTTCGATGAAGGTCCGCAGGTACTAAACGTTGCATTCGTCCACGGCGGATTGAGTCGACCTGTGGGACCGTATCGCGGATGAACCAGATTAATCCGCGCAAGCTGCTCCACAGCAAATGGACGGCGGTGGCGCCCGCCAATCGGGAAAAACACTTCATCGTGAACAAGGTCGAGTTTGACGACGACGGCGCCGTCACTGCCTGCGAGCTGCAGGCCGTATTGACCCGGCGTTCGGAGCTGATCGATTGGCGCTCGCTGAAGGACTCAGCCCGCTGGCAGCACGGCTGGCAGTGATCCCGGGGCGGACGGGTCGCTGGTGTTCTAGCGAGCGTGCCCGAGTTCGAGTTCTTCTGCGGTCGCGTCGCGAACGGCTTCCACCGATACGGCGAAATTCAGCACCTGCCCGGCGAGGGGATGATTGGCATTCAACGTCGCTGTCGCTTCACCGACAGCATCTACCCGCAGCACCTGAACCTCGCCCGAGGGTGCCTGAGACTGCAGCTGCATACCCACCTCGAGGTTGGCGATCTGGGATAGCGCTTCAAGCGGCACTTCCTGAACCAGCTGCGGATTCGGTGCGCCATAGCCGTCTTCGGGTTGCACCGAAGTTTCGAACGACTCTCCGGGTTCACGGCCTTCGAGCTCCCGTTCGAGGCCCGGAATCAATCCGTTGTTGCCATGCAGATAGTTGAGCGGATCACCCCCTGAAGAACTGTCCAGGGTCTCTCCCGCATCATTGGTCAGCGTGTAGTGAATGGTCACCACGCGGTTGCTTGCAATTTTCATCAGACCTCGCTGAATGATTGTGGGGAGGTGCGGGAGCGAACTCCGGACAACAAAAAACCCCACGTCGTCGCCGATGTGGGGTTTCGAATAAGAGCCTGACGATGACCTACTCTCACATGGGGAGACCCCACACTACCATCGGCGATGCGCTGTTTCACTTCTGAGTTCGATATGGAATCAGGTGGTTCCAACACTCTATGGTCGTCAGGCAAAAAGGAATCCAAAGATTTGTAGCAAGGTGCGTCTTGTCTTCACGCTCGCGTCTGTCCCTAACGGAACCGGACAAACAAGCCTTCGAATCGACGACTGACATATTGAGCGCCCCAGGCAGAAAGCCATGGAACTCATCAATATGGTCAAGCCGCACGGGCAATTAGTACTGGTTAGCTCAACGCCTCACAACGCTTACACATCCAGCCTATCAACCTCGTAGTCTACGAGGGCCCTTCAGAAACCGAAGTTTAGTGAGATCTCATCTTGAGGGGGGCTTCCCGCTTAGATGCTTTCAGCGGTTATCCTGTCCGAACATAGCTACCCGGCAATGCCACTGGCGTGACAACCGGAACACCAGAGGTTCGTCCACTCCGGTCCTCTCGTACTAGGAGCAGCTCCTCTCAAATCTCAAACGCCCACACCAGATAGGGACCGAACTGTCTCACGACGTTCTAAACCCAGCTCGCGTACCACTTTAAATGGCGAACAGCCATACCCTTGGGACCG
>JBCDGJ010000153.1:0-12077 GCA_038757945.1 Pseudomonadota bacterium | reverse complement strand
GTCGCAGATTCAACAGGCTGCGGCCACTATTGCCGCGCTCGTGGTGGACGAGGAGCATCGGCACTTCCTGCTCCCCTGCACGCCCGAAGCGGAGACTGAAGCGGACAGCACCTGTGCTCAGCAGGTACTCAGCGAAAGCGCGGACCTGCTCTATCGGCGCCCCGTGTCGGAAGAGCGCGTAGGCACGCTCGTCGCGCTTGCGAATCGCGCTGCAGAGCAGACCGGCGATTTCTACGAAGGGCTCGCGCTGGCGCTGGAAGCAGTCCTCATCAGCCCGGAGGTGCTGCTCATCGTCGATCGCACCGAGCCGCACCCCGATGAGCCCGGCACGGAGCGCCTGGATACCTGGTCGCTGGCATCGCGGCTCAGCTACTTTCTCTGGAACGCGCCGCCGGACGCCGAGCTGCAGGAGGCTGCAGCGACCGGCACCCTGCACACGGTCGCCGGGCTCGAGCGCCAGGTGGTTCGGCTGCTTGCGAGTCCGCGCCTCGAGGTCGGCATGCGGGCGTTTTTCGATGACATGCTGGCGTTTGATGAGTTCGACAGCCTCGCCAAGGACCCCGGGGTCTACCCGATGGTGACCGGCGCCACGCTGGCGGATGCCCGCGAGCAGACCCTGCGCACGGTGACCGATCATCTGCTGGATCTCGAGGCCGATTACCGTGACCTGTTCACGACCCGGCGGACGGTCATGTCCATGCCGCTGGCCGCGGTATACGGGGTGCCGAGCGCAGGTGGCTGGGAGCCCTTCGAGTTTGCTGCCGACGGCCCACGCGAGGGGTTGCTTACGCACCTGAGCTTCCTGGCCGCCCACTCTCATCCGGTGCGCAGCTCGCCGACGCTGCGCGGCAAAGCGCTGCGGGAGCTGCTGCTGTGCCAGAAAGTGCCCGATCCGCCGCCCAACGTCGATTTCTCTGCCATCGAAGATGCCGGTGACGTCGCTACGGCGCGGGAGCGGCTGGCCGTGCACAACAGCAATCCGTCCTGCGCCGGGTGTCATCTGATCACGGATCCGATGGGCCTCTCGCTCGAGAACTTCGATGGCGCCGGCCGCTACCGGGAGACTGAGAACGGGGCGGTGCTCGATATCGCGGGTGAGCTCGACGGTGTGTTCTATGAGGACATCGGCGGTCTGGCCAGCGCGCTCCGAAACCACCCGAAGCTGTCCTACTGCCTGGTCAACCGGCTCTACGCTTACGGTACCGGTGGGCCGGTGTCCCTGCGCTACGAGCGCGACGTGCTGAATTGGTTCGAGGGCCGGTTCGTCGACAACGGGCACCAGCTCCGGGCGCTGCTCAAAGATCTGGCGACCAGCGATGCGTTTACCCGGGTGCGAGCGCGAACGGGCGAAGCGGCTCCTGGCGCGCGGGTTGCTGCTTCGAGACCGAATAGAGTGAGACCGAATGGTGCGAGACCGAATGGTGTCCCCGCGCTCGCTGCTGCCGGCACCCGGATGCCGCGCGGAACAGACGAAGTTGATGCTGCCGCGGCGCTGCCCGCCCCTGCGGCCGAGGAGAAGGTGAGATGACTGTACTGATCAAGGGCACCGGGCCCCGGCTCAATCGCCGCCGCTTCCTGCGCGGGACCCTGCGCGGCGCCGCAGTGTCCGTGGGCCTGCCGCTGTTGAACGTGTTCCTGAACGAGAACGGCTCGGCGCTGGCCTCCGGTGCGCCGATCCCCATGCGCTTTGGCACCTGGTCCTGGGGCCTCGGCATGAGCGAATCCATCTTCGTGCCGAAGCAGACCGGCACCAGTTTTGACCTCCCGGAAGAGATCGCCGCGCTGGCGCCGATCCAGAAGTACATCAACCTCTACACCAACTTCCACGTGTTCAAAGACGACGCGCCGAACCTCTGCCACCACTCGGGCTGGGTGGTGCTGCGGTCCGGCAGCGCGCCGCTGACCCGGGCCAACCGCCCCGGTGAAACCATTGACGTGGCGGTAGCCCGAAAGCTCGGCAACGCCACCCGCTTTCGCAGCCTGTCGGCAACGGCGACCGGCGACGTGCGCGACAGCTTCAGCTACGAAGGCGGCAACACGGTCACGACGCCGGAATGGTCGCCGCTCAGGTTCTATCAGCGGCTGTTCGGTGAAGAGTTCCAGGATCCGAACGCGGCCACCTTTACCCCGGATCCGCGGGTACTGGTCCGCAAGAGCGCGCTGTCGGTAGTGCAGGACGATGCCCGCCGCCTCGAAAAATCCCTGGGCGCCGAGGACCGGGCGCGCCTCGATCAGTACTTCAGCGGCCTGCGCGATCTGGAGCGGCGCTTCGATCTGCAGCTCACCAAGCCTGATCCGCGCGAAGTCTGCGTGGTACTCGAGGCGCCGAATGATCTGCCCGCCGGGCTCGACGCGGATCTGGTGGCGAAGCGCCACCGCATGATGACCGACCTGATGCTCATGGCCGTCGCCTGCGACCAGACCCGGGTGTTCAACATGTTCTACGCCGCTGCGTTTTCGGCAACGACCAAGCCGGGCTATGACAAGCCGCACCACACGGCGACCCATGAAGAGGCCGTCGATCCGGTGCTCGGCTACCAGCCCCACACCTCCTGGTACACGCGCCGTGCGATGGAGGAGTGGGCCTACTATGTGGACGCGCTCGCCAACTTCCGTGAGGGCGATGGGTCACTGCTGGATAACACCTTCATCTACGCGACGACCGATCAGTCGTTCGCCAAGCTGCACGCCATTGACGGCATTCCGATGATGAGTGCTGGCACCGCCGGCGGTCGGGTCCGCACCGGGCTGCACATCGATGGCGGCGGTTCGCCGGGCTGTCGCCTCGGTTACACGGCGCAGCGGCTGATGGGGCTCGAGATCGAATCCTGGGGCACCAAGAGCAACACCACGTCGAGCGAGATCAGTGAAATCCTGGTTTAGTCGCACGCTATCCGCGGTTGCTCCTGTGGCCCGGGCGGTGCCGGTGCCGTCGGTACCAGCGCTGGCTGTCCGTGCGCTCCTGATCCTTACCTCCCTCGGCCTTGCGCAGCACGCAGCAGCCGATGCGCTGCCGGAAGACGCACCGGCGGCAGCTGCACTGCCGGTGACCATGCCCTATCTGAAAGTGCCGATGCCGCCGGGCTTCCGCGTGGAGCAGACCGAGCTCGAGGGCCCGGTGTTTGCCGATACGCTCGGCCAAACGCTCTACACCTGGCCACAGCACAAACATCGCAACGGCTACAGCGGTGAAGCACCGGATTTGCCGGCCTGCTACGACGAGGTGACCCGGGTTACCGCAGGGCTCATGAGCCCCTACCCGCCGGGCATCGAGCTGCCGGAACTGGAATCCCGACCGAGCTGCACCGATCTGTGGCCGCCAGTGCTGGCAGCGGAGGACGCTGAGCCGGTGGGGGACTGGACCCTCGTTGAGCGGCGCGACGGCGCCCTGCAGTGGGCCTGGGGAGAGCAGCCGCTCTACACGTCGGTGCGGGACCAGCAGCCCGGCGACACGATTGGTGGCAGCGGTCGACGTTTCGGTGGCGATTCGCCCGCGGTACGCAAGCCGGCAAGCCCACCGCCTCTGGTGCCGCCCGGCTTTGCGGTGAAACGCACCACGGTCGGGCTGATGCTGACCACTAGAAAAAACGAAGCGGTCTATGCCTTCGAGGCAGACACGCCGACGACGACCGCCTGCGATGCCGCCTGCCAGAAACGCTGGCGCCCGCTGCTGGCGCCACGGCTGGCGCGGGAACAGGGCGCGTGGCGGACCTTTGAGCCCGCGCCGGGTGTGCGGCAGTGGGTGTTTCGGGGCAAGCCGCTGTTCGCCCATCGGCGGGATACGGAGTCCTGGAGCCAGGAGGGCGCCGATGTTCCGGGCTGGTCGAATGTGTTCATGCAGCCGGCGCCGGCACTTCCGCCGAGCTTCACCGTGCAGCCGACTATGGCTGGCGAGGTGCTCGCCGATGCGCGGGGCCGCACGATTTACACCTACCGCTGCGGCGATGACTCCGTGCATCAGCTCGCCTGCGACCATCCGGATGACACTCAGGTGTATCGCCTCGCCATGTGCGGCGCAGGTAACCCGGAACGCTGCCTGACGCACTGGCCCTACGTGGAGGCCGGCGCGGACGAGCGCAGCGTCAATCGCAGCTGGCGGATCAGCCGTATCAACCCGTTCACCGGCCGGTTCGCCGCCGCCGACGATCCGACCGCGCTGCGCGTCTGGACCTTCCGCGATCGGCCCGTTTACACCTACGGCGGTGACCTGGCCCCCGGTGATGTGCACGGCGGGGGCACCGGCGAGTGGCGCGGTCAGCGCAACGGCCTGAAAGCCTTCTGGCTGCGGGATGACTACATGCGAGGGATCCTCTGATGCGGAGCAAACACCACTGGGCGCTGGGCCTGTTGCTGCTGGCGGCGGGTAGCGGGCTTGCGCGCGAACAGGGACCACTCCGGGATGGCGCGATCGGCTACGTGATGACCGATCTGTTCTGGGCTGTCTACCAGACCGAAGACGCCAAGGAAGAGTGCCCGCGTGGCTTTAACGACGGGCCCCGGGAGCAGTTCGCCAAGCTGTATCGGGAGCCGCGCGAGATGACCGTGGTGGGGACGCAGCTCAAGCAGGAGATCCAGACCTGGCATCCGACCCCGGACCCGGACGGCTTCGAGTTTTATGAGGTGGAGGGACCGAACTCCTTCGGCCTGAACCTCGATGGCGCAGTCAGCCCGAACGACTTCACTCACCCAGACGGCACGCCGGGTATCGACAACGAGGTTTACCGGGCCGTGGGCTGCATCATCGGCTTCCGCGGCCCGGATGGCGTCGAGTTCATCTTTCAGAACAAAGCCATTCTCGATGACAGCTACAACCGCATGATGATCGAGATCACCGGCGTCGACGATCTGGAGAACGATGACGACGTCAGCGTCAGCTTTTACCGCGGGCTGGATCGCCTGCTGACGGACGCGACGGGCCTGAAGGTCATGGGCGGCGGTACGCAGCGGGTCGACACGCGCTGGGGCCGATCGCTGATCCGGAAGACCACCGGCCGTATCGTCGACTCGGTGCTGACCACCGAACCGGTCGGCGATCTGGTGGTGCCCTGGCAGAACCTGAACGTGCCCTCCATTCACATCTTCCGGGATGCGCGCCTTAAGCTGACCCTGACGCCGGAAGGCGCGACCGGGCTGCTCGCGGGCTATGCGGATGTGGATTCCTGGTATTACCAGCTGATCCGCAACGACTCGACGCATCATCTGAGCAATGGTCAGATCTCCGGCATCTCACTCTACAAGGCGCTACGCCGGCTGGCGGATGCGTATCCGCACCCGGAGCAGGGACACAACACGGCAATCTCCACGGCCCTCGACATCAAGATGGCTCAAGTGTTCGTGCTGCATCCTGAGCAGGGTGGGACCGAAACGCTGGCGGCGCAGTAGGTTTTCCGCCTTTGATCAACCGCCAACTGTTTGGGCCGGTCAGAAACGGATTTGCGCTTGCGCTGTTTTGCCTTGCGCCCCTCGTGCAGGCCGCTGGCACGGACGCCCTTGCTGCGCTAGGCCAGGCCCTGTTTCATGATCCCAACCTGTCGCTTGAGCGCACGCAGAGCTGCGCAAGCTGCCACTCACCGCAGCGGGCGTTCACCGACGGGCGCCACGACCTGGCGGGCGGAGCGGTATCGCTGGGGGCGGACGGTACGAGTGCGGGTCGGCGCAACGCGCCAACCCTCACCTACGCGGCGCTGAATCCGAGCTTCGGGCAGGATGCCGAAGGCTTCGTCGGCGGACAGTTCTACGATGGTCGGGCGACCACGCTGCTGGAGCAGGTCACCGGCCCATTGCACGACGCAGCGGAGATGGCGATGCCGGACGCCGCGGCGGTTGCTCGCCGGCTACGCGAGCGGGCCGATTATGTGTCGGCGTTGGGCAGCCTGTTTCCGACGCTCGACCCGGCGCAGGACGAGGCGCTTTACCGCAGCGCGCTGCTTGCAATCGTGGCCTTCGAGCGCTCCCAGTCGTTCAGCAGCTTTGATTCCAAATACGACCGTTTCCTGGCCGGCGAGTACCAGATGACCGCCGAGGAAGCGATCGGGCGGGAGCTGTTTTTCTCGGATCTTGCGAACTGCCGCACCTGCCATCTCAAGGACGCGGAGCGACGCGCGGCCGGGGAGACGTTCTCGAGCTATCGCTACTACAACATCGGCGTTCCGGCGAACGCCGCGCTGGCCGCGGAGCAGGCGGATCTTGGCCTCGGCGAAAACCCGCAGGCCGGGGACGACCCGCAGCAACACGGACGCTTTCGGGTTCCGACCTTGCGCAACGTTGCGGTCACCGCGCCCTACATGCACAACGGCGTGTTCCAGGATCTGGAGACTGCCGTGCGCTTCTACGGGCGCTATATCGTCGCCAACGATTTCAGCGAGACGAACCCGGAAACGAGTGAGGCCTGGGGCGCGCCGGAAGTCGCAGAGAACATCGAGCTCGAGCGGCTGGCGGGCGGTCAACCGATTGGACCGATCCGCGTGCGGCAGCTGACGGCCTTCCTGCGCACGCTGACCGACCGGCGCTACGAGCACCTGCTGGATCCGGAGTAGGGACCCCGGTTGCCGACGGGCCGGTGCCCATCGTCCCGGCGAAATGCAGCCTGGCCAGGCGCAGCCCGGCACCGGAGCAGTCAGCCCGGCCTTTGCTTCGGCGGGTCAACACCGCAGGATAGGACCTGGTGTATTCAGTAAACGGGGGAAACGGCATGGCTGCCACGCGACGGCGTTTTGTGCGATGGGTCGGGGCGTCCGCCTCGGTGGCAGCGGTTGGTGCTGCGCACTCAGCAGACAGCGCCAGCGGTTCCGAACCTGCCTCTAGCGAGCTTACGGCCACGACGGCTCGGCAACAGTTCGACTTCACCGAGGACCGGGTGCCGATGAATGCGGCCAACCTGTGTCCGTCACCGCGCTCCGTAGCGGCGGCGGTTACCCGATACACGCAGGTGATTGATCAGGATCCCTCGTTTCAGAACCGCGGCCAATTCAATGATCACCTGGAACGCTCGCGACGCCTGGTGGCCGATGGCCTGGGCGTACCGGCCGATGAGATTGCTCTGGTGCGCAATACCTCCGAGGCGAACAACATCATCAACAACGGCCTCGACCTCAAGCGTGGGGACGAGGTGGTGCTCTGGACGCAGAACCATCCAACCAACAACGTGGCCTGGGACGTGCGCGCACAGCGGTTCGGCCTGCGGGTGAAGCGGGTGGACGTTCCCGCTGCGCCCGACAGTGTCGATCAGCTGCTCGAACCCTTCCGGCGGGCGTTGACGCGAAGAACCCGGGTGCTGACGGTCACGCACATCTCCAATGTCTCCGGCCTGAAGCTACCACTGGCTGAACTGGCGGAGCTCTGTCGGGCACGCGGCGTCCATTTTCATGTCGACGGTGCGCAGAGCTGGGGCGCTGTTGCGATGGACCTCAAGGCTGTCGGCTGCGACTCCTTCAGCGGTAGCGCGCATAAGTGGTTCATGGGTCCGAAGGAAGTCGGCGTGCTCTACGTCCGCTCAGAGGCAATCGAACGCATCTGGCCGAGCACTGTGGCTCCCGGCTGGGGCGCGGATGCCGAGACCGATCTGGTCGGCGCACGTAAGTTCGAATCGCTGGGCCAGCGCGATGATGCAGCGCTGGCCGCCATTGCCGTGGCTGCCCAGCTGCATACGCAGATCGGTCCAGCGGCGATCGAGCAGCACATGGTTACCTTGTCGCAGCGGCTCAAGGAAGGGCTGGTCGAGGCCGGCGCCCGACTGGTCACGCCGATGAATCCGGCGTTCAGCGGCGGGGTCTGCATTGCGGACGTGCCGCGGGCGCAGCGGCGCGAGCTGTTCGACAGGCTCTACCGGGAGCACGGCATCATCGGAGCGCCTACCGGCGGCCTGCGCCTGTGCCCGCATCTCTATAACACGGCCGCGCACGTTGATCGGGCGATTGCCGGGGTGCGGGCACTGAACGCACTGCTTGCCTGAACACCGCGGCCCTCGCGGGCTTCTCAAGAGCGGCTGCCGACGCGTTGGCTCAGGGCGACGCGACTGCCCGCGCTCTATCGACCTCGGCCGCGATGTACCCGAACGCCGACCAGGACCCGGTCGCCTCGATCTCATCCCACATCTCGGCTGCGCGCGCCGTGTCGCCGTTGATCAGATACCAGTTCGCAACGCCGTAGCCCTGGGTGGCCAGCGCCAGCGCCCGGTCGTCGGCGTCGGATTCGAGCAGGGCGTCTACCGACAGTTCGCCCCGGTACATGCGCAGGCGTTTCAGGTAGCTGTCGTTTTCGATTACCTCGAGGTCAGGAGTGATGCCCACCAGCAGGTGGGCGGCTTCGACGGTCTTGTCCTGGCGCTTGAGCGTCATCCACAGCCAGTCGGTGGTCGCGACCAGCAGATCGGTGTTGATGGAGTAGTCCAGGCACTCCCGATAGACCGCCTCGGCTGCGGCGTAGTCGCCCCTCAGGTAGTAGGCGAGCCCAAGGTGGTAGAGGATGTTGAACTGGGTGTTCGACAGCGGCCTGTTCAGCTTGTTGGGTATGCCATCTGGCTCGGTTGCTGTCTCCCCTTTCGGCATCAGCTCGCGGGCTCGTTCCAGGGTCCTGATGGCTTCGTCGAAATTGCGGCGACTGATATGGCGGTGTCCTTCGTGACGCAGCAGCCGGTAGGAATCGGGAAAGCGCTCGAGCCCTTCCTCGTAGACGGCGATGGCCTCCGGATAGCGCTGCAGGTAAGCCAGACGCCGCCCCAACCAGATCGTGTTGATCTCGCTCGGATTCGCCTTGAACTGCGTTCTTGCCCCTGCAAGGTTGTCCTCCAGCCGCTGGCGGCTGGACTCTGACAGGGGCGTTGGATAGAGCGGCTCTCCGGTGACGGTCTGCGCTACCGGTTGGCCGGTACTGCTGCATGCCGCCAGCGCAAGTAGCAGCAGGATCAGCGCGCAACGATAAAGCTTGAACATGGGCTCGCGGCTCCGTCGACTGGACTGGAACAGGATCGCGGTTTTTGCGCCGCGTGGAAAGCAATGCCAGCTCGGGTTCTGCGGGCTGCGCCAGTACACTCGCTGCTTGCGAAGCCGGGATGAGTGCCGCGGGAGCGTGCTGGGACATGGGTAAGGGAGACGGTGAGGGTGAGGGCAAGAGAGGTTGGCCGCTCGCGCTGGGCGCGGGTCTTCTGTTGGCCGGCGTGCTGCTTGCGCACTGGACTCAGACCGCCAACGGAATCGACGTGCGTGACGTGAGATTTGCCAGCGCGGACGGCACCCGGCTGAGCGCGCTCCTCTACGTGCCACCGGGCGCCTCCGTTGCAACACCGGCGCCAGGAGTTCTCGCCGTGCACGGCTACATCAATTCCCGCGAGGCGCAGTCGGGCTTTGCAATCGAGTTTGCGCGCCGGGGCTACGTGGTGCTTGCGCTCGATCAGCCTGGGCACGGTTACTCCGATCCGCCGGCCTTCGCGCAGGGTTTTGGTGGCCCGGCGGCGCTCGAGTACCTGCGCGGCCTGCCGTTCGTCGATGACGACAATATCGGGCTCGAAGGCCATTCCATGGGCGGCTGGTCGGTGCTTGCGGCCGCGGCTGCTTACCCCGAGCACTATCGGGCGCTGGTGCTGGAAGGGTCGTCGACCGGCGCACCCTTCGCAGAGCCGGGCACCCCGACCTGGCCGCGCAATCTTGCCGTGGTGTTTTCGGCCTACGATGAGTTCGCGGAGCTGATGTGGGGCGTCGACCGCGCACTTGATGTGGTCGACAGTCCGAAACTGAAATCGCTGTTCGGAACCGCTGATCCGGTGGTCCCCGGCCGCATCTACGGCGATCTTGCGACCGGTACGGCACGGCGGCTCACCCAGCCGCCGGTCACGCATCCCGGTGACCACCTGTCCCATGCGGCCATCGGTGATGCGATCGACTGGTTTGCACTGACGCTCGAGGGTGGTCAATCGCTAGCGGCAGACGATCAACGCTGGCTGCTGAAGGAGCTGGGTACGCTGCTGGCGCTGATCGGCCTGATCGTGCTGATGCCCGGCGTGATGACGGCGTTGCTGCGGCTACCGTTGTTTGAACCACTGCAGCGGCAAGCGGAGCCGCTGCCGGTGCAGCGCGGCGCTCGGTGGTGGCTGCTGGCGCTGCTGACGGCGCTGGTGCCTGCAGCCACTTTCTACCTGTTTTTCGATCTGGGCGAACGCTGGCTGCCGGCTTCTGCCTGGCTGCCGCAGGGCATCACTAACCAGGTGCTGGTCTGGGCGCTCGGCAATGCGGTCATCGGTCTGATTCTGACCCGGCTGCTCGGTCCTCCGGTGCAGGCGCCCGCTACGGGCGCGCCCAAGGCGGGCGTGCCCGTGGCGGACGTGCCCGAAACGGGCGTGCCCGAAGGGGGCGTGCTCGAGGCGGGCGTGCCCGAAGCGAGTGTGCCCGAAACGGGAGTGCCCGAGACGGGCTTGCGCGAAGCGAGTGTGCCCGAAACGGGAGTGCCCGAGACGGGCTTGCGCGAAGCGGGTGTGCCGGAGCCGTGCTGGCTGCGCTCTGCCGCCTTCGCCCTGGCGGTCATCGTGCCGGTCTACGGGATCGTCGTGCTGGTCGGTTACCTGCTGCACCTCGATTTCCGATTCTGGTTCGTTGGCCTCAAGGTGCTGAGCGTTGATCAGTTCCGTATGGCACTGCTCTACCTGGTGCCGTTCTGCCTCTACTTTCTGCCCCTGCTGCGCGGCCTGCACGGGCCGCTGGCCATGGGCACCGCACCCGGCAGGCGAAGCTACCTCATCAATGCGGCGTTGCTGGCAGGTGGCCTCGCGGCGCTCCTGCTGCTGCAGTACGGCCTGCTGTTCAGCACCGGACAGCTGTGGACGCCGAACCAGCCGCTGAACACGATCATCATGATCCAGTTCGTGCCGCTGCTGATCATTGTTGCCCTGCTCAGCACGAGCTGCTTTCGCCGTACCGGAGACCATCGGCCGGGCGCTCTGATCTGTGGGCTGTTCGTGACCTGGTACGTGGTCGCCGGCCAGGCTACGCAGGTCGGCTGATGCCCGCCCCGAACCTGGCTTAGACTCAGTGCCTGCAGCAGGACTGATACAGGGGGAAACACTATGCCCGTTGAACTACAGGTACTGGCCTACGCCGGTCTCTTGCAGGGGGTGCAGTTTGTGCTGATGGCCGTGGCCGTCAATCTGCAGGTCGGGCCGCGCAGCACAACGGGTCCGCGGGATGAGCCGCTGGAGGTCACCGGCATCCCGGGGCGGCTGATGCGCGCCATGAACAACCACTTCGAAGCGCTGATCCTGTTTACGCTCGCCGTAGTGGTCGTCGTAACCGGTGCGTACCGTTCGGCCTTCACCGGGCAGTGCGCGTGGGTCTATCTGATCGCGCGGATTCTCTACGTGCCGGCCTACGTGTCTGGTGTGCCGCTGGTCCGTTCGCTTATCTGGTTTGTTGGCTTTGGCGCGACAATGGCGATGCTGCTGTCCGCGGTCGGGTGGTTGCCGGCCTGACGGCTGCTGGTACCGGCGCCCGCCATGGCAGAGAATCTGACCGAGGACCTGCAGAGGGAGGGGGACGCGACGTGGACTACGTTCATCCGGAATACCTGATTGAACCGGCGGCGCTCGCCGCCAAGCTCGAGGAGCCGGGGCTGCGCGTATTCGATGCCACCGTGCACCTCGTGCCGGCTGAGCGCGGTTACCGTGCCGAGTCCGGCAAGGCTGACTACGACGAGGGCCACATTCGGGGCGCCGTTTTCCTCGATCAGCTGCGCGCCCTGTCAGATACCACCAGCGGGCTGGGCTTCACCCTGCCGGAGGCGTCGGTGCTGCAGGCCGCTCTGGGCGCGGCGGGCATCACTGCGGACAGCGATGTTGTAGTCTACAGCAGCGGGCACATGATGTGGGCGACCCGGGCCTGGTGGCTTCTGCACTACGCGGGAGTGGAAAAGGCCGCGGTGCTGAACGGCGGTTTCCGATCCTGGAAAGATGCCGGGCTACCTGTCAGCAGGGACGCCGCGACTTACCCCGCCGGCAGTTTCCAGGGAGCGGTCCGCAGCAATCGTTTCGTGGATCAGCGCGCGGTGCTGGACGCCATCGGATCAGACGCCATCTGCACGGTGAATGCGCTTGC